>NZ_BHZI01000028.1 GCF_004305975.1 Streptomyces otsuchiensis | reverse complement strand
GAACGTACACCCCGGGCCCGCACGCTCCCCCGGACCCCCGGTTCTGGTCCAACGCGCCCGGCCCCCAGCAGGGCGCCACCGGCAGGCCCTACGCCCCGAACGGTCCACACGACGCTCCCCACGGCCCTCCGCAGGGCCGCACCACCGGTGGCGGTGGCGCGCCCGCGCACCAGGCGCCGCCTCCCGGCGCCGGGAGGCGCCAGGGCCCGCCCCCTGGCCCGCCCTCAGGCCCGTTCCCCGGAGCCGGGCAGCCACAGGGCGACGACCGCCCCGCGGCGGGCGGCCACGACGCCTTCGCCAATCTCTACCGCGACCAGCAGGCGGCGCCCCGCGCGGGCGCTCCGATGCCCGGCCCCATGCCCGGGCCGAACGCCGCCGCCGTCCCGCCCCCTCCCGCCTCCGAGGCGGAGGCCGAGGTGCCTCAGCCCGCGCCCGCGCCCTCGCCGCGCAAGCAGGGGCGGGCCGCCAGCGTGCTGAAGTCCAGCGCCATCATGGCGGCGGGCACGCTGGTCTCCCGGGCCACCGGTTTCGTCCGGCAGCTGATCATCGTCGCCGCGCTCGGTGCCGCCGTCCTGGGTGACACCTACGCCGTCGCCTGGGCACTGCCGTCGATGATCTACATCCTGACCATCGGTGGCGGCCTCAACTCCGTCTTCGTCCCGCAGCTGGTGCGGGCGATGAAGGACGACGAGGACGGCGGCGAGGCGTACGCCAACCGGCTGCTGACACTCGTCATGGTGATCCTCGGCGCGCTGGTACTGATCTCGGTGGTGATCGCGCCGCTGCTGATCCGGATGATGTCCGCCAAGCTGGCGGACGACCCGGCGGCCAACGAGGTCGCCGTGACCTTCGCCCGCTACTGCCTGCCGACGATCTTCTTCATGGGCGTCCACGTGGTGATGGGGCAGGTCCTCAACGCCCGGGACCGCTTCGGTCCGATGATGTGGACCCCGGTCCTCAACAACATCGTCGTGATCTTCACCTTCGGGATGTTCCTCTGGGTGTACGGCACTCAGAGCTCCTCCGGGCTGTCGGTCCAGACGATCAGCCCCGAGGGCATCCGGCTGCTGGGCATCGGCACCCTGCTGGGGCTCACCGTTCAGGCCGTCGCGATGGTGCCCTACCTCCGGGCCGCCGGATTCCGCATGCGGCCGCGGTTCGACTGGGTCGGCCACGGCATGGGCAAGGCGATGAAGCTCGCCAAGTGGACGGTGCTCTTCGTCCTCGCCAACCAGGTCGGTCTGGTCGCGATCACCCAGTTCGCCACCTGGGCCGGTGACAACGCGGAGCAGGCCGGTTTCCCCGGCACCGGTTTCATCGCGTACAGCAGCGCACTGCTCATCTGGCAGATGCCGCAGGCGATCATCACGGTGTCGATCATGGCGGCACTGCTGCCGCGGATCTCCCGCTCGGCCGCCGACGGGGACAACGCCGCGGTCCGTGACGATCTCTCCCACGGGCTGCGTACCTCCGCGGTGGCGATCGTGCCGATCTCCTTCGCCTTCGTGGCGCTCGGCATCCCGATGTGCACGCTTCTCTTCGGTTCCGCCGGCGAGGACGGCGCCCGCTCCTTCGGCTACATCCTGATGGCCTTCGGCCTGGGGCTGATCCCGTTCTCGGCGCAGTACGTCGTGCTGCGGGCGTTCTACGCCTACGAGGACACCCGGACGCCCTTCTACAACACCGTGGTCGTCTCCGCCGTCTGGATCGCGCTCTCGGCCACCTGCTTCGCGCTGCTGCCGGACCGCTGGGTGGTGGCCGGTATCGCCTTCAGCTACGGGATCGCCTATGTCGTCGGTGTGGGCATCGCCTGGCGCCGGCTGAAGGCGCGCATGGGGACCGACCTGGACGGCGCCCGTGTGGTCCGGACCTACATCCGGCTCTGTGGAGCGGCGGTGCCGGCCGCGGCGCTGGGCGGAGGAACGGGATACGTAATCACCGAGGCGCTGGGTAGCGGCATGCTGGGGTCGCTTGCGGCCCTGGCCGGCGGCTCGCTCGTGCTGCTGGTGGTGTTCTACCTGGCAGCACGAAAAATGCGGATCGAGGAGTTGACCTCGCTCGTCGGAATGGTGCGCGCACGGCTCGGGCGCTGATCCCGTACAACCTCCGTCCACACTTGCATGTCGTGCAGTGTGCCGGAGTAACGGCACAATTGACTGAGGCAGAACTCGTCAGGCTGCGGCCACGATCGGGGAGGCGGAATCTACGGTGGCGGAACGGATCACGGCCGCGAGTACCCCGGAGATCTCCGACGAGGCCCGTACCAGCGGCGACGAGGGGTCCATGTCCTCGCAGAACCGAACGAGGACGGCTTCGTCGGCACCGACGAGTCCGCCTAGAACCACCGGCGGCAAGGGTGGCGGCAAGGCCGGCAATCCCTCCTTCGCCGACCTCCACAGCGGTCACAAGCTCGCCAAGCGGTACCGGCTGGAGGAGTGCATCACCCGTCTGGACGGGTTCAGCAGCTGGCGTGCGGTCGACGAGAAGTTGCGGCGCGCCGTCGGGGTGCACGTGCTCCCCGCCGACCATCCGCGGGGCAGCTCCGTACTGGCCGCCGCCCGGTCGACGGCGCTGCTGGCCGACGCCCGCTTTGTGCACGTCCTTGACGCCGACGAGCACTCCGGGCTGATCCACGTCATTCACGAATGGCTCCCGGACGCCACCCCGATCTCCACGCTGCTGCACTCCGGCGCGCTGGAGGCCCATGAGGCGTACGAGATGATCGGCCAAGTGGCCGCGGGCATGGCGGCCGCGCACGCCGAGGGGCTGGCCCACCTCCGGCTGACCCCCGGCACCGTGCTGCGTACCGGAGCCGGTCTGTTCCGCATCCGGGGCCTGGCCGTGGACGCGGCCCTGCGCGGCATCACCCACGAGCAGCCGCAGCGGGCCGACACCGAGGCGGCGGGCGCACTGCTCTACGCGGCGCTGACACAGCGCTGGCCCTATCCGGACGGCGCCTACGGGCTCCAGGGCGTCGCCGGGCTGGACCGCAACTCGCGCGACACCCTGGCCACCCCGGAACAGGTACGGGCGGGGGTCCATCGTGGCCTGTCCGACCTCGCCATGCGGGCGCTGGTGAACGACGGCGCGACCGCGGCCAGTGAGAAGCAGCCGTGCGTCACCGCCGGAGACATCGTTGCGGCGCTGTCCTCGATGCCGAGGATTCGGCCGCCGGAGCCCGAACCGGCACTGGTGGGCGGATACCAGCGCACCACCTACCAGCAGGGCACCTACGCGGGCGCCCAGGCCGCCGCGGCGCACGGCGCACTGCCCCTGGCGACCACGGCTCCGCCGGCACTGCCGGGCCGGATGGGTGCGGCCCTGAAGTGGGGTGTCTCCGCACTGCTGATCGCCGCCCTGGGTCTGGGCAGCTGGCAGATCGCAGACGCGCTCATGGGCAGCGACACCTCGTCCTCACCGGACTCGCCGGCTCCTCCCGTGCCCACGTCACCCGAGGACGACCCCCCGCCGAACCAGGTGACCGACGGGCCGCTGACGATCGCGGCCATCCGCGACTTCGACCCGTACGGACGGGCGGACGGACAGAACCCGGACGCCGTCGGCAATGTCATCGACGGCGACCCTTCTACCTCCTGGCACACACGGAACTACTACGGCCCGTCCTTCGCCAACCTCAAGCCCGGCCTCGGCCTGATCCTCGACCTGGGGGAGCCGCAACAGGTCGGTTCGGTGAGCGTGGACGCCGTGGGTGAGCACTCGATTCAGCTGCTGGCGGCGGACGGCACAACGACCGGCACCATGCCCACCCGCTTCGAGGATTTCTCACCGGTGGACGAGGCGGTGGGGGCTTCACTGACCCTCGGTGGTGAGGAAGCGTTCGAGTCGCAGTACCTTCTGGTATGGCTCACGGAACTGCCGATGGGGAACGACGGCAACTACCGTGGCCGCATTACCAACATCACTGTGTCCGACTAAGAGCCAGGTGATGTCCTGCCGGTCCTGAGGGACCGGACCGCGACAGGGGAAGTCGACCGCTGCTCGTCGGCCACCGCCGACCGCTGTCAACGGCTCCCGGTAGGGGCAGGACCTCTCCTGGATGCCGAAGGGAGCCCGGCCGGGTGCCATCCGACGAAGAGCTCCTCGCACGCCATGTGGCCGGAGATCCCGATGCGTTCGGCGAGATCGTCCGCCGGCACCGAGATCGGTTGTGGGCCGTGGCCCGCCGCACCCTGAGCGATCCCGAGGAAGCCGCCGACGCCGTGCAGGACGCCCTGGTCTCCGCGTATCGCGCCGCGGCCTCCTTCCGCGGCCAGGCCGCTGTCACCACCTGGCTCCATCGCATCACCGTCAACGCCTGCCTGGACCGCGCCCGTAAGGCGAAGAGCCGCCGGGTCGCGACGTTGCCCGAACCGGAGCGACTGGAGGCCCTTCTGGAGCCCCACGAGTCCGCCGCCGGACCGGCCGAGCGGCAGGATCTCCGCAGGGAGCTACGCGAGGCGCTGGACGCGCTGCCGCCCGAACAACGGGCCGCGCTGGTCCTGGTGGACATGGAGGGCTATCCCGTGGCGGAGGCCGCCCGGATTCTGGAGACGCCGATCGGCACCATCAAGAGCCGCTGTGCGCGGGGGCGGGCCCGACTCCTGCCGGTGGTGCGCCACCTTCACCCACGACGCTCAGGCGACCCCGAACAGCGCGACGGCGAGGGGACGAGCGCGGAGCAGAAGAGCGGCGAGCTACCGGATACCAAGCGCCGGCCCCCCACAGCGTCGGAGCGAGCCGGCCCGGCCTGGCAGCTCGCGGAGGGTGGCAGCCCGGTGAGCGAGGACACAAGCCGCACGGAAAGGAACCGGACGGCGGGCCCTTCCGTCCCACCATCGAGGGACACCGGTGAGACAGGCGCAGTCCAGGGCGGAGGTGGACATCAGTGAAGGACATGCATCCCGACCCAACGGAGCTCGCCGCACTCGGCGAGGACCTGCTGACGCCGGACGAAGCCACGACGGTGCGCGCGCATCTGATGGTGTGCGCCGACTGCACCGCCACGGTGGCAGAGCTGGAACTGCTGACATCGGAACTCGGTGACCTCTTCCCGGTCGAGCCGATGCCGGAGAGGGTCGTCTCGCGGATCGACCGCGCTCTCGCTGACGAGGCGCATCGTGTTTCACGTGAAACAGACCCGGCCGCCGACCGCGGTGCCATGCCGGAGACGCCGATCGTGGTGATGTCACATCACCGGGATCACCAGGATGACGAGGCGAGGCACCCACGTGCACGGCGTGGCCGGCGACAGAACTATCTGCTCGCGGCGGTGGGAGCTGTGGTCGCGTTGGGCATGGGCGGGCTGGTCCTTCAGGCCATCAATGGCGACGGCGACTCGCCCGTCAGCGCCGGGGCGGACACGGGCGCCGAGCACAATGAATCAGAGCTCAGTCAGGAGACCATCGACTCCGAAGACCTTGAGTCCGAGGTCCAGGAGCTGCTGATGGCGCCAGAGGCCGAGCAGAACGCACCGTCCACCGATGACGGCCGGGAGTCGGCGCCCGACCAGCCCGGCGTGCCGGAAGCGGACGGAAGCGCGACGACCGGGGGGAGCCCGGACGAGGAACTGACCACCCAGGGCGGAGCCCCGGGCGAGACCTCGGATCAGTCCGCGACACCGGAAGCGGACGGGGAGCAGGGCGGGACACTCGCTGCCGGCGCGGCGCCGGACTGCGTGCTGGCTGCGACGGGCCGAGCTGAGCCGCCCATCGCCGTCGCCGACCACTACGAGTACGAGGGCGTCGACTCCTATGTCGTCGTGCTACCCGACCGCGGCGACCAGGACGCGGTCGATGTCTTCGTCGTGGACGCTTCCTGCACGGAGAACGCGCCCGAGGAGACCGGCGTCGTCCTGCACGCGGATACCTACCCCCGCGCCTGACACCGTGGCTCGCACCGCCCTCCTGCCGTGACCGGTGGTGAACATCTGCCCCATGGCGGAACCCCCGTGCGGAATGTCCTGCTCGCATGGGGGTAGAGACCGGACCGGCTCCACCCCGGGAATGTTCGGGGCCCTAGGATCCGTTATCGGACTGCGGGCCCTCACCGGGGTCGGCAGGAAGGCCCCGCACAGCCCGAGCACCCTCAAGACAAGGATGAAGCCCCGTGAGCGATGTCCGCAATGTGATCGTCATTGGCTCCGGACCCGCCGGATATACGGCCGCGTTGTACGCCGCTCGAGCCTCTCTGAAGCCGCTGGTCTTCGAGGGTGGCATCACCGCAGGTGGTGCACTGATGACCACGACCGACGTGGAGAACTTCCCCGGGTTCCGTGACGGGATCATGGGCCCGGATCTCATGGACAACATGCGGGCCCAGGCCGAGCGCTTCGGCGCCGAGCTGGTCGCCGACGATGTCACCGCTGTCGATCTGACCGGACCGATCAAGAGCGTGACCGACAGCGCCGGAACCGTCCACCAGGCCCGTGCTGTGATCGTGGCGACGGGCTCGCAGCACCGCAAGCTCGGTCTGGCACAAGAGGACGCACTGTCCGGACGAGGCGTCTCCTACTGCGCCACCTGTGACGGCTTCTTCTTCCGCGAGCACGACATCGTGGTGGTCGGTGGCGGCGACACGGCAATGGAAGAGGCGACCTTCCTCTCCCGCTTCGCCAACACCGTGACCATCGTGCACCGACGTGACAGCCTGCGCGCCTCCAAGGCGATGCAGGAGCGGGCGTTCGCCGACCCCAAGATCAAGTTCATCTGGGACAGCGAGGTCGCGGAGCTGCACGAGGAGGGCGGCAAGCTCAGCAGCATGACGCTGCGGTCCACCACCACCGGTGAGACATCCAAGCTGCCGGCCACCGGCCTGTTCGTCGCCATCGGTCACGACCCGCGAGTGGAGCTGTTCCACGGCCAGCTCGACCTGGACGAGGAGGGCTACCTCAAGGTCGAATCGCCCTCGACACGCACCAACATCCCGGGCGTCTTCGCTGCCGGCGATGTCGTGGACCACACCTACCGCCAGGCGATCACCGCTGCCGGCACCGGGTGCTCCGCGGCGCTGGACATGGAGCGTTACCTCGCGGCCGTCGCCGACAGCGAGACCATCGAGGTCTGACCGCAGCAGCGGACGCCACCCCCGAGCTTGTCCTCCGCAACCCCAACCCAAGGAGAGCCATCATGGCCGGTGCCACCATCACCGTGACCGACGCCGACTTCGACGAGAAGGTCCTCAAGAGCCAGAAGCCCGTTCTGGTCGACTTCTGGGCCACCTGGTGCGGCCCGTGCCGCCAGATCGCGCCGGCGCTGGAGGCCATCGCCGATGAGCAGGCCGAGAAGCTCATCATCGCCAAGCTGAACGTGGACGAGAACCCGGAGACCGCCGCCAAGTACGGCGTCATGTCCATCCCGACCATGAACGTCTACCGCGGTGGCGAGGTCGTCAAGACCATCGTCGGCGCCAAGCCGAAGGCCGCGCTGGAGAAGGACCTCGACGAGTTCATCGCCTGATCCTTCACAGCAGCCGAGAGCCCCGGTGTCGTTTCACGTGAAACGACACCGGGGCTCTCGCTGTATGACGGGTACGAGGTCCGGAACGAGGACGGCTTCCCTTCAGGACTCCTGACCGGGTTCACCGTCGTCAGTGAGCTGCTGCCCGAGGACCCGGCCCTCACCTGGAGCCAGCTGCCCGAGGATTCGCTCCAGATCCTCCATGGAAGCGAACTCGACGACCAGCTTCCCCTTCTTCTGACCGAGATCGACCTTCACTCGGGTCTCGAACCGGTCCGAGAGCCGACCTGCCAGGCTCTCCAGCGCCGGCGAGACCAGCTTGCCGGCCCGGGGGCCCCTCGCCTTGGAACCCTGCCGCCCGCCCTTGGCCTCCAGGGTGACGATCTCCTCGACCGCCCGGACCGAAAGGCCCTCGGCGACGATGCGGTGAGCGAGCCTGTCCTGCTCCTCCGAAGCATCCACGGAGAGCAGCGCCCTGGCGTGCCCTGCGGACAGCACTCCGGCGGCCACCCGCCGCTGAACGGCCGGAGAGAGTCGCAGCAACCGGAGGGTGTTGGAGACCTGGGGCCGGGACCGCCCGATCCGGTCCGCCAGCTCCTCATGGGTGCACTTGAAGTCCCGCAGCAACTGGTCGTAGGCCGCCGCCTCTTCGAGCGGATTGAGCTGTGCCCGGTGAAGGTTCTCCAGCAGCGCGTCCAGCAGCAGCCGGTCGTCCTCGGTGGCCCGGATGATGGCCGGAATGGCCTCCAGCCCGGCCTCCCGACAGGCACGCCAGCGCCGCTCACCCATGATCAGCTCATAGCGCCCGCCGCCCAGCGAACGGACGACCACGGGCTGCAGCAGGCCGACCTCCTTCACGGAGGTGACCAGCTCCGCCAGGGCGTCCTCGTCGAAGACCTCCCGCGGCTGACGCGGGTTGGTGGTGATGGCGTCCAGCGGCAGCTCGGCGAAGGTCGCTCCTGCCACCTCCGCGATCGGCGACGCCGCCTGGGCCGGCACCGCCGGCGTCTCCACTCCGCCCTGCTGCTCCGGTTCCGACCCCGACTCGGGGGTAAGAGCGTCCGAGATGACCGCCGCCGCGACTCCACGCTCGCTGGGGAGGACGGGCACCGCACTGGGCGAGGTCGGGCCGGCCTGCTTGGCCTGCTCCTCCGCACTCCGCGGCGCGGCGGGAATCAGCGCCCCCAGTCCACGGCCGAGCCCTCTGCGTCGTTCGCTCACAACTTCCCCTCGTTCGCTTCCTGCTGCTGCGGGCCAGCGCCACGCAGCGCGATCTCCCGGGCCGCCTCCAGATAGGAGAGCGCACCGCTGGAACCCGGATCGTATGTGAGCACGGTCTGCCCATAGCTCGGTGCCTCCGAGATCCGGACCGAGCGGGGGATGTTGGTGCGCAGCACCTCGGTGCCGAAGTGCCCCCGGACCTCCTCGGCGACCTGCGACGCGAGGCGAGTCCGACCGTCGTACATGGTCAGCAGGATCGTCGAGACATGCAGATCGGGGTTGAGATGCCCGCGCACCAACTCCACGTTCCGCAGCAGCTGGCCCAGCCCTTCGAGCGCGTAGTACTCGCACTGGATCGGGATGACCACTTCGGCGCCGGCGACCAGAGCGTTGACCGTGAGCAGCCCGAGCGACGGCGGGCAGTCGATCAGCACATAGTCCAACGGCTGCTCGTAGTTGCTGATGGCTCGCTGGAGGCGGCTCTCGCGCGCCACCAGGGAGACCAACTCGATCTCGGCGCCGGCAAGATCGATGGTGGCCGGCGCACAGAAGAGCCCCTCCACATCGATGACGGGCTGCACGACCTCGGAGAGCGGGCGGCCCTCGACCAGGACGTCGTAGATCGACGGGATGTCGGAGTGATGGTCGATGCCGAGCGCGGTGGACGCGTTCCCCTGGGGGTCGAGGTCGACCACCAGGACACGGGCGCCGTGCAGAGCCAGCGACGCCGCCAGGTTCACGGTGGTGGTCGTCTTACCGACGCCGCCCTTCTGGTTGGCGACGACCATGACCCGCGTCTGCTCCGGCCTGGGCAGACTGCCGCCGGAGCGGTGCATCGCCGCGACCGCCTGCTGCGCGGCACGGCCAACGGGAAGCTCGCTGCTGGGCGGCGGGGTGTTGCGCGCGACATCCACCGCCCCGCCGGGGGCGTCCGCCAGCTCGGAGCGGGGGCCAGGGACCGGCTCGGCCGTCGGCCCAGCAATATTGGCGTCGGACCGCAATGGTTCACTCTCCTCGACACGCACAGCCTTCGTGGTCTCAAAGACTGCCATGTCGGTGGGCTTCTGAACCAGCGAGGCCCGCTTACTTGTGGACAGCGGCCGACCTGTGGACAACTTCGTGCCCCTATCGGGTGACGCGGAGCCGCGCTCACGCGGTCCGGGGGCGGCTCGGCCACGGCTGATGATTCCCTGCAACAGCGAGCGTCGTTTCACGTGAAACACGATGCGCGCGCCCCTGCGGGCACCACCCCCGACACACCCCGGCACCTTCCCCGACCGCTGGTATGGAGTAGCCCGACCCGAAGTCGGTACCCACGCCCACACCGCGGCCACGGCCCGCGGCCGCCGCCCACGGCGGGGACAGAGCAACGAACTGTGGCACCGGCCCAGAGGGCCGGTGCCACAGAAACATCCGAGGGGGAGCGCCGCCAGCGCCGCCTCAGGGCTGGCGACGTCGACGGCGGCCAGTACGTGCCGCCTTCGCCCGCTTGGCGGCGAAGCGGACGCCTCCAGGGCTCTCGCCGGCCTCCACCCGAACCACCGTGGACGGAGGGTCCACCACATCGTGGCCGGCGGAGAGGACCTCCGTCTTCACCACACCCAGCTTGCCGAGCGCAGCCCTGGCGGTACGCAGCTCCTCGACCGCCGCGTCGCCCTTGATCGCGAGCATCTCGCCGTAGGGCCGCAGCAGGGGCACCCCCCAGCCGGCGAGCCGGTCCAGGGGCGCGACCGCGCGGGCCGTGACCACATGTACGGGGGTGAAGGTGCCCAGCACCTCCTCCGCCCGTCCACGCAGCACGGTCACATGGTCGAGGCCGAGCAGGTCCACGGCCTCCTGGAGGAAGCGCGTGCGCCGCAGCAGCGGCTCCAGCAGGGTGATCTCCAGATCGGGACGGACCAGGGCCAGCGGGATACCCGGCAGGCCGGCTCCCGAGCCCACGTCGCAGACCGTGACGCCGTCCGGCACCACCTCGGAGAGCACCGCGCAGTTCAGCAGGTGCCGCTCCCACAGACGCGGGACCTCACGGGGGCCGATGAGCCCACGCTGCACCCCGACACCTGCCAGCAGCTCCGCATAGCGCTCGGCGTCGGGCAGCCGGTCCCCGAACACCCGGTGCGCCGCTTCGGGCGGCGCGGACGGCTGCTGCGGGGCCCCGTCGGGTGTGCCGTCGGTCGTCACGGAAGAACGACCACTCGGCGCTGCGGCTCCTCGCCCTCCGACTCGCTGTTCAGGCCGGCCTCGGCGACCGCGTCGTGCACGACCTTCCGCTCGAACGGGGTCATCGGCTTCAGCTTCACCGGCTCACCCGTCTCCTGCACCTGCTTGACGGTCTCGGCGGCCAGTTCCGTCAGCTTGGCGCGCTTGGCGTCACGATGGCCCGCGATGTCCAGCATCAGCCGGCTGCGCTCACCGGTCTCACGCAGCACCGCCAGCCGCGTCAGCTCCTGGAGCGCCTCCAGGACCTCACCCTCGCGGCCCACCAGCTTCTGCAGGTCGCGTCCGCTGTCCTCGGCCATGATCGAGACCAGCGCACGGTCGGCCTCGACGTCCATGTCGATGTCCCCGTCGAGGTCTGCGATGTCGAGCAGGCCCTCCAGGTAGTCGGCCGCGATCTCGCCCTCCTGCTCCAGGCGGGTCAGGGCCGATTCGCCGCCCTCGGCGGGGGCGGTGGTGGTGTCCGACACGTCGGGACTCCTTCTTACTTCTTGGACTTGGCGGAGGAGGACTTCGACTTCGCGCCCGGCGACTTGCCGGAGCCGTTCTTGGCGGAGCCGTTCTTACCGGAGCCGTTCTTGGCGGAACCGGAGCCCGAGCCGTTCTTGCCGCCGTTGCCGCGGCCCTCGGTGCCCTCGCCGGCGCCGGTGGTCGAAGCATCGCCGGCGGAGTCGGCGGCACGGGTCGACGAGCCCTGGTTGGGCCTCTTCCGCTCCGCGTGCGCCTTGCCCTGAGGGTTCTTCTTCAGCTGTGGCTGGCCCGCCGCACCGACCTGGCGCTTGGACTTGCTCTTGCGCTTCGGCTGCTGCCGCTGGGCGCGGGCTTCCTCGACGGCCTTCTTGGTCTCCAGCTCGACCGGGTCCTCCTGGAGCTTCCCCTTCTTGCGCAGCCGTTCCTGGCGCTGTTGGAAGGCGATACTGCCGGGAGTGGGGTTCCGGGTGATCACGTACATCTGCTGGCCGAGGGTCCACACGTTGGTGGTGAGCCAGTAGATGAGGACACCGACGGGGAAGTTGATCCCGAAGACGGCGAAGAGGATCGGGAAGATGTACATGAGCATCTTCTGCTGATTCATGAAGGGCGTCTTGACCGTGAGGTCGACGTTCTTCGTCATCAGCTGGCGCTGCGTGTAGAACTGCGACAGCGACATCAGGATGATCATGATGACGGTGACGACTCGGACGTTCATCAGCGAGGCGTCGAACTCGGCCAGCCGCTCGGCGGAGTCCATGAACTTGGTGGCGATCGGCGCACCGAAGATGGTGGCCTCACGGGCGCTGGCGACCTGCTCGGCGTTGAGCACACCGACCGTGCGGTTGCCTGCGATGTGGTTCAGCACCTGGAAGAGCGCGATGAAGAAGGGTGACTGCGCGAGGATCGGCAAGCAGCTGGAGAGCGGGTTGGTACCCGTCTCCTTGTACAGCTTCATCATTTCCTCGGACTGGCGCTGCTTGTCGCTCTTGTAGCGCTCCTGGATCTTCTTCATCTGGGGCTGCAGCGCCTGCATGTTGCGCGTCGCCTTGATCTGCTTGAAGAAGAGCGGGATCAGCGCGATCCGGATCACGATCACCAGCGAGACGATCGACAGACCCCAGGCCCAGCCGCTGCCCTCGTCGAAGACCAGGCTGTAGACATCGTGGAACCGCACGATGATCCAGGAAACAATCCAATAGAGGGGACTGAGGATCGAGTTGATCGTGTCCACGAGTCAGGCTCCTTGGGCATTCGTATGGGTCCGGTCCTGCCAGCGGTTGCGCAGGCGCTGGTGCCAGACGGGGTGCTTCCGGGGTGGGACATGGTCGACGCCGCCGGGCGACCAGGGATTGCAGCGCAGGATGCGCCAGGCGGTGAGAGCCGTGCCCTTGAAGGCACCATGCCTCTGGATGGCCCCATATCCGTAATGGGAGCATGACGGGTAGTAACGACAAACTGGACCGAGAAGCGGGCTGATCGTCCACTGATAGATCTTGATCAGTAGAAGCAGCGGGTACTTCACGGCCGTACCCCTCCCAGTAGCCGCTCCAGCGCGGCATCGAGGTCCCGGGCGAGCTGCTTGGAGGCGGCCTCACCCGCGCCGGGCAAAGCCCGGACAACGACCAGGCTACCTGCGGGCAGCACGGTCAGACGTTCGCGTATCAGATGGCGAAGGCGGCGCTGCACACGGTGGCGGACCACCGCGTTGCCCACGGCCTTGCTCACGACGAAACCCGCACGTGGCGAGGGGATGCTCTCCCCTGTCCCGTGCGGGTTCCTGTCGTTCAGATGGACGACGAGAGTCCGGCGTCCGGACCGTCGTCCGCCACGTACCGCGGCCGTGAAGTCCTCGCGCCGCCTCAGCCGGTTCTCGGAGGGCAGCACCGCTTCACACCTGAGCCAGTGACTCAGGCCGACAGACGGGTACGGCCCTTGGTACGGCGGGACGCGATGATGGCGCGACCGGCACGCGTCCGCATGCGCAGCCGGAAGCCGTGGGTCTTCGCGCGACGCCGGTTGTTCGGCTGGAAGGTGCGCTTGCTCACTTGGGGCTCCAGTACATCTTTCGGTGCTCCGGCGAGAGTCACCGGACCAGGGGTGTGTGGCGTCGATCGGCTGTCACCGTGCGCCCACGAGGAACCGCGGTGCCTGGATGAGTGGCGTTTGCACAGCCACGAAGGGCTCCGGCTCACTGGGAGTCTGCCCATCGGAGGCAGGCGGCGCCAGCCGTCGACAACTCGACCGTGCAACGGTACGCGCGGGCCGCCCTCGCGGTCAAACCGGGCCGTCACGGCCACAGCGCCTCAGGCGTGGCATGGCGTCCGGTTGTACACACCCTGTGGACAATGACTTGATACGCGTACGCCGCGCTGACTACCGTGGCGTGACTCGGACCAGATTTCCTCAGCCCCGGCGCCCCTTGAACTCCCGCACCCGCCGGCGCGACCGTGAACAGCGAGTTGAGAGAGCGTGCCCCGTGGCTGACCTGCCTGCCGACCTTGCCGCGGTGTGGCCTCGCGCGCTCACCACCATGCTCGCCGAAGGGCAGGCGCTGGAGGCCAAGGATCACCGATGGCTCCAGGACTGCCAGCCGTTGGCCCTGGTGTCGGGCACCGCGCTGCTCGGCGTTCCCAACGAGTACGCGAAGAGCGTCCTGGAGGGACGGCTCGCCCCGCTGATCAGTGACGCCCTCAGCCGCGAGTGCGGGCAGCCGATCCGGCTGGCGATCACCGTGACCGCCCCGCCGCCCGAGGCCGCGCCGGCCCGGGTCAGCAGCGCCAAGCCCGCCCCGCCGCCCGAGGCGGAGGCCGGCCGCCACGGCGCGCAGGAACGGCACAACGCTCCCGAACGACACAGCTCCCCCGAACGGCACGGCGTCCAGGACCGGCGCGGCGGGGGTGAGGACCGCGGAGACGGGCCGAACGGTCCCGGCGGCGGCCCGGAGTACGGCGGCCGCGAACGCCCGGTGGCCCGCCCCGCCTACCCCGACCACCCGCACGCGCCGCGGACCTGGCCGCAGCAGGACGGTTATCCGCTGCCCTCCCAGCGGGAGCCGTACGGCCGCGAGGACTACGTCCGCGAGGGGTACGAGCCCTACCAGGGCTACGAGAAGTCCGGCTACGAGCAGAAGCCCTACGAGCGGCAGGGCTACGACAAGCCCGGGTACGACAAGCCGGGCTACGACCAGGGCGGATACGAGCAGGGCGGCTACGAACAGAACCAGGGGGCGTACGAGCCCCGCTACGAGACGCCGTCGGTGCCCGGCCCGCGCTACGAACGCTACGGCCAGCGCCCGGGCGGCCCCTCCGGCGGCGGACCGCCCGCGTTGCACGGCGCCCCGGCTCCCTCCAGCGGCGTCGGCCCGGCCGAGCCGACCGCCCGGCTGAACCCGAAGTACCTCTTCGACACCTTCGTGATCGGCGCCTCCAACCGCTTCGCCCACGCCGCGGCCGTCGCCGTCGCCGAGGCACCCGCGAAGGCGTACAACCCGCTCTTCATCTACGGCGAGTCCGGTCTCGGGAAGACACACCTGCTGCACGCGATCGGCCACTACGCGCGCAGTCTGTACCCGGGTACCCGGGTGCGGTACGTCTCGTCAGAGGAGTTCACCAACGAGTTCATCAACTCCATCCGGGACGGCAAGGCCGACGCCTTCCGCAAGCGGTACCGCGACATGGACATCCTGCTCGTCGACGACGTGCAGTTCCTGGCGAGCAAGGAGTCCACGCAGGAGGAGTTCTTCCACACCTTCAACACGCTCCACAACGCCAACAAGCAGATCGTGCTCTCCTCCGACCGGCCGCCGAAGCAGCTGGTGACCCTGGAGGACCGGCTGCGGAACCGCTTCGAGTGGGGTCTGATCACCGACGTCCAGCCGCCGGAGCTGGAGACCCGGATCGCGATCCTGCGCAAGAAGGCCGTCCAGGAGCAGCTGAACGCACCGCCGGAGGTGCTGGAGTTCATCGCCTCCCGCATCTCCCGCAACATCCGTGAGCTGGAGGGCGCGCTGATCCGCGTCACCGCCTTCGCCAGTCTCAACCGGCAGCCGGTGGACCTCGGGCTGACCGAGATCGTGCTGAAGGACCTGATCCCCGGCGGCGAACACGCCACCCCGGAGATCACCGCCGACGCCATCACGGCGGCCACCGCCGACTACTTCGGGCTGACCGTCGACGACCTGGGCGGCTCCTCGCGCAGCCGCATCCTGGTCACCGCCCGGCAGATCGCGATGTACCTCTGCCGTGAACTCACCGACCTGTCGCTGCCCAAGATCGGCCAGCACTTCGGTGGTCGTGACCACACCACGGTGATGCACGCGGACCGGAAGATCCGCGCGCTGATGGCCGAGCGGCGCTCGATCTACAACCAGGTCACCGAGCTGACCAACCGCATCAAGAACGGCTGAGCAGGGGTTCCGGACCGCCTCCCGGGGCGGCGGATCCCGGGCCCGGTACGTCTCCCAGACCTGCCAGGCCTCCCACCCGTGCCACGCGTGCCATGCGTCCCAGCCGTCCCGAGGCGCCCGTCCGCGCCCACTCCTGACAGCTCACTCACCACTTCACCCACGCTCCGTCCCGCCTGCCCGCCGACCACCGGCCGAGCGGCGGTTCAGCCTGCCCGCGGGCGGCCCGGGGGCTCTCCCGTCCGGCACGCCCCGGGACGGCCCGCCACGCGTCCGAGACGCCCTCGCAGCGCTCCACGACGCTCCCACAGCGCGCTCTTCACCACCCGCGAGCACCCCACGAGCGGTCGCGTGTGCCGTCCCCGGAGTGGTGGAACCGCTCCCAGGCCCGATCACCGGCGGGGAGGGCCCGTTCGAGCGCCGGCGAACTGCGCCGTCGTCCTGTTCGATTAACTGCCGGGTTACGGGTGTCGTCCACAGATTCACCGACTTTTTTCCCTCCACACCCTGTGCGCGCGCAGAGTTGTCCCGAACCTCGTCCACAGCTCAGCGGCCCTGTCGGCGTCTACCCAGGTCAGACCCCTGTGGATGTGTGGACCGAGACAATCCACAGACTGTGGACAACGCCTGGGTACCGAGGAGGGCCGTCGATCGTTGTCCACCGCGACCCGCCGACTGCCCACAGGCGAGGGCCGGTTGTGCACATCCTGTCCACAGGGTTGTCCACTGTTCGGCAACCTAGCGCACTCGCTCACCGGAAGGAGTGAAACAGCTCACACGGCTCTTGCCACGGGCCTGTTGAGAACGCCGCAGAAACTGGGGACAGAGCTGGGGAGAAACCGGGGCTTCCTGGGGACGGCCTGTGCACAGCCGTCGGGCGTCCACAGACGCGGCTGGTTTATCCACGGCCGCGTACACAGGCCCGGTGGATAAAAAAACGGTGCTGACCTGGGAAAACGGAGTTATCCACGGTTTCCACAGGCCCTACTACTACCACTACGGATAGAGAGCGCCAGAATCGTTTTGAAGTGGGTGCTGTGCATAACCGCGCCCGGCTCGGGTCTACCCCCCACGCAGCGACTTGACTCCTCCGAGCGCCTACTGTCGGTGCTGTGCGTCAGACTGGTGCCCTGCGAAGGAGCCAGCAGCAGGAGCCAGCAGTAGGACCGCCGCCCAGGAGAGACGAGCGGCCAGCGACAGCAGCAGGAGGCGGCTGAAGTGAAGATCCGGGTAGAACGCGACGTGCTCGCCGAGGCGGTGGCCTGGGCCGCGCGCAGCCTGCCGGCGCGCCCGCCGGTCCCGGTCCTCGCCGGGCTGCTGCTGAAGGCCGAGGACGGCTCACTGAGCCTCTCCGGCTTCGACTACGAGGTCTCCGCCCGCGTCTCGGTCGAGGCCGAGACCGAGGAGGAGGGCACCGTCCTGGTCTCGGGCCGGCTGCTCGCCGACATCTGCCGCGCCCTCCCCAACCGCCCGGTGGAGCTGTCCACAGACGGTGTACGGGTGAGCCTGGTCTGTGGATCGTCGCGCTTCACGCTGCACACGCTTCCGGTCGAGGAGTACCCGGCGCTGCCGGAGATGCCGACGACCGCCGGCACCATCTCCGCCGAGGTCTTCGCCTCCGCGGTGAGCCAGGTCGCGATCGCCGCCGGGCGTGACGACACCCTCCCCGTGCTGACGGGCGTGCGGATCGAGATCGAGGGCGACACGGTCACCCTCGCCTCCACCGACCGCTACCGCTTCGCCGTCCGCGAGTTCCTGTGGAAGCCGGAGACCGCCGACACCTCCGCTGTCGCCCTGGTCCCGGCCAAGACGCTGCTGGACACCGCCAAGTCGCTGTCCAGCGGGGACACCGTCTCCCTGGCGCTGGCCGGCTCCGGTGCGGGCGAGGGCCTGATCGGTTTCGAGGGCTCGGGCCGTCGCACCACCACCCGGCTCCTGGAGGGGGACCTCCCGAAGTACCGGACGCTCTTCCCGACCGAGTTCAACTCGGTCGCCGTGATCGAGACTCCGCCGTTCGTCGAGGCCGTCAAGCGCGTCGCGCTGGTCGCCGAGCGCAACACCCCGGTCCGGCTGAGCTTCGAGCAGGGCGTGCTGACCCTGGAGGCCGGCTCCAGCGACGACGCACAGGCTGTGGAGCGGCTCGACGCCCGCCTGGAGGGCGACGACGTCTCCATCGCCTTCAACCCGGGCTTCCTGCTGGAGGGGCTGAGCGCGATCGACTCCCCGGTGGCTCAGCTGTCGTTCACCACCTCGACCAAGCCGGCGCTGCTCAGCGGCCGCCCGGCCGTGGACGCCGAAGCGGATGACGCGTACAAGTACCTGATCATGCCGGTGCGGCTCAGCGGCTGACCCCGGCGAGCGATCGGCCCGGCCCGCCGCGCGGCACACCGCCGCACGGCGGGCCGTTCCCGTCGGTGCGGAGCCCCGCCGCCCCACCACCCTGCACAGGCACCCGCACATCCGGTCGACGTCCACGCCCGGCCCGGACGACCGGCCCGCAGGCCGGTACCCCGCCGCCGCGTAGGCTCTGTCGGACGGAACGCTGCCCCGGCAGCGGCACGACCACCAGAAAGGTCCTTTCGATGGAGCTCGGTCTCATCGGCCTCGGCAAGATGGGCGGCAACATGCGCGAGCGCATCCGCCGGGCGGGCCACACCGTCGTCGGGTACGACCGCAACGCCGACCTCGCCGACGTCCACAGCCTGGAAGAACTGGTGGAGGCGCTGCCCGCGCCGCGCGTGGTGTGGGTCATGGTCCCGGCCGGCGACGCCACCCAGGCCACCGTCGACGAGCTGGGCACGCTGCTCTCGCCCGGTGACGTGGTGGTCGACGGCGGCAACTCGCGCTGGACCGACGACGAGGCGCACGCCGCCCAGCTCGCCGAGCGCGGCATCGGGTTCGTCGACTGCGGCGTCTCCGGTGGCGTCTGGGGCCTGGAGAACGGCTACGCCCTGATGTACGGCGGCGACGCCGAGCACGTGGCGCGGGTGCAGCCCGTCTTCGACGCGCTGAAGCCGCCCGGCGAGTTCGGTTCGGTGCACGCCGGCAAGGTCGGCGCCGGTCACTTCGCCAAGATGGTCCACAACGGCATCGAGTACGCCATGATGCAGGCGTTCGCCGAGGGCTGGGAGCTGCTGGAGGCGGTCGACTCGGTGACCGACGTCCGCGAGGTGTTCCGGTCCTGGCAGGAGGGCACCGTCATCCGTTCCTGGCTGCTGGACCTCTCGGTCCGCGCGCTGGAGGACGACGAGCACCTGGAGAAGCTGCGCGGGTTCGCGCAGGACTCCGGCGAGGGCCGCTGGACGGTGGAGGCGGCGATCGACCACGCCGTGCCGCTGCCGGCGATCACCGCGTCGCTGTTCGCCCGCTTCGGCTCGCGGCAGGACGACTCGCCGCAGATGAAGATGATCGCGGCGCTGCGCAACCAGTTCGGCGGTCACGCGGTCGAGTCCAGCAAGGAGTGAGCCGCCCGGTCCCGCCGGGTCCCCGGGAGGGCCGCGCCGTCGGTGCGGCCCTCCCGGGCGGTGGGGCCGCCAGGTCCTCGGGCAGCAGCAGAAGTCAGCGGGAAGGCCGACGTCGTCCATGCATGTCACCCATCTCTCGCTCGCCGACTTCCGCTCCTACGAGCGTGCCGAGATCGAACTCGGCCCCGGGGTGACGGTCTTCGTCGGGCCGAACGGCCAGGGCAAGACCAACCTCGTCGAGGCGATCGGCTATCTCGCCACCCTGGGCAGCCATCGGGTCGCCTCGGACGCGCCCCTGGTCCGGTCCGGCGCGGAGCGCGCCGTGGTGCGCGCGGCCGTGGTCGAGGGGGACCGGCGGCAGCTGGTCGAACTGGAGCTGAATCCGGGCCGGGCCAACCGGGCGCGGATCAACCGTTCCGCGCAGGTGCGCCCCCGTGACGCGCTGGGCATCGTGCGTACGGTGCTGTTCGCGCCCGAGGACCTCAGCCTGGTGAAGGGCGATCCGGGGGAGCGGCGCCGGTTCCTCGACGAGCTGATCACGGCCCGTGCGCCGCGGCTGGCGGGGGTGCGGGCGGACTACGACCGCGTCCTCAAGCAGCGGAACACCCTGCTGAAGTCGGCGGCGATGGCCCGTCGGCACGGCGGCCGGTCCTCCGGCTCGCAAGGGCCCGACCTCTCCACGCTCGATGTCTGGGACCAGCATCTGGCGCGCGTCGGTGCGGAGTTGCTGGCGCAGCGGCTGGCGCTGGTCGCCGAGGTGGAGCCGCTGGCCGACAAGGCGTACGAGCAACTGGCCCCCGGTGGCGGCCCGGTGGGGCTGGAGTACCGCTCGACCGCCGCGCCCGCGTCCGGCGAGGACGCGGGCGCCGACGACGGTCAGGGTGACGTGGACGCCGCGGCCGGGGCGGTCGGCCCGGCAGTCGGTGGGGGGCCCGATCTCGGCCCGGCGGCGCTGTACGAGCGGCTGCTGGCCGCGCTGGGCGAGGCGCGGAAACGGGAGATCGAGCGCGGCGTGACGCTGGTCGGGCCGCACCGTGACGAGCTGCTGCTGCGGCTCGGCCGGCTGCCCGCCAAGGGGTACGCGAGCCACGGCGAGTCGTGGTCGCTGGCGCTGGCGCTGCGCCTCGCCGCCTACTCGCTGCTCTCCGAGGACGGCCCGGAGCCGGTGCTGGTGCTGGACGATGTCTTCGCCGAGCTGGACGCCCGCCGCCGGGAGCGGCTGGCGGAGCTGGTCGCGCCGGGCGAGCAGGTGCTGGTGACGGCGGCCGTGGAGGAGGACGTTCCGTCGGTGCTGTCCGGGCGCCGGTTCCGGGTGGCCGACGGGCAGGTCAGCGGTGGCTGACGACGGTGCCCGGCGCGGTCCGTCCGCCGGGCGGCCGGACCCGGGCTCCCGTGCCGGGTCCGCGTCCGGCGGTGACGCGTCCGGCGGTGACGCTGCCGGGACGCCCGGGACCGAGCCGCCTCCCACCGGGGTGGACCTGGCGCGGGTGGCGCTGCGCGCCGCGCGGCAGCGGGCACGGGAACGCGGCGCCGTACAGCCGCGGCGGGCGAGGACGCCGGGGCTGCGCTCCGGCGCACGGCCCGGTGGCCGGGACCCGCTGCCGCTGGGAGCGGCGTTCGAGCGGCTGAAGTCGGAGCGCGGCTGGGAGATGCCGATCGCGGTGGGCGGGGTGTCGGGCCGCTGGCCGGAGGTGGTCGGCCCGGATGTGGCGCTGCACTGTGTGCCGGAGGGCTACGACGAGCGTGAGCGGGTGCTGACGGTTCGCTGCGACTCCACGGCGTGGGCGACCCAGCTGCGGTTGCTGGCGCCGCAGTTGCTGGCGCGGCTGAACGCGGAGCTGGGGCCGTCGGCGGTGAAGCTGATCAAGGTGCGCGGGCCCGGTGGTCCGCCGAAGAAGCCCGGTCAGTGGCGTGCGCCGGGCAGCCGCGGTCCGGGCGACACCTACGGTTGAGCGGCTGCCGCCACCGCGGGCCGGGCGTGCCGGGCGGCCCTGCGGACGACTCCCGGACGACTCCCGGACGGCCTCCCGGGCGCCGCCGGCGGCGCCGCACTGTGCCGCACACGCCCGAGTGCCCGCCCACCGCGGGATGTGACCGGTGTCACGTCCCTTCCGGATGCCGCCCGCCGGCCCCCGCGGCTGACTCGTGCCGGGGCCCGCGCGGTCCCGGCGGCCTGTCGCCGGAGGCTCGGGATGGGCCGGTTCGTCAGGGAGTGAGGCGGTTTGGTGGTCGCGGACCGGCTCACCGCTGTGCGGCTCTGTGAGCGATTCCTGGGGTGGGTGTCCATATGGGGAGTTGGTAGAGCCCGGTTCAGGGCATCAGGTGTGCCGTCAGGGCCCGGCAAACCCCCATCACTGTCGGCGGTGGCGGTAGACTGAGCGGACCGCCTCTTGCGGACCATGTCGAGTGACACGGCGTCTCCGGAATGCCCGGAGCTGTGCTGTGCTGTGCCAGAAAGGGCGCTTCGTGGCCGATTCCGGCAGCCCCAACGAGAACGACCCCGTGACCTCCCTCTCCGAGGGCGTGTCCGACCAGGCGGTGGAGGCGTCCTACGACGCCAGCGCCATCACGGTCCTGGAGGGTCTGGACGCGGTCCGCAAGCGGCCCGGAATGTACATCGGCTCCACCGGTGAGCGGGGCCTGCACCACCTCGTCGCCGAGGTGGTGGACAACTCCGTGGACGAGGCGCTCGCCGGTCACGCGGACACCATCGACGTGACGCTGCTCGCCGACGGCGGAGTGCGCGTGGTGGACAACGGCCGGGGTATCCCGGTCGACATCGTGCCCTCCGAGGGCAAGCCCGCCGTCGAGGTGGTGCTGACCGTGCTGCACGCGGGCGGCAAGTTCGGTGGCGGCGGCTACGCGGTCTCCGGCGGTCTGCACGGCGTCGGTGTCTCCGTGGTCAACGCGCTCTCCAAGCGGGTCGCGGTCGAGGTCCGGCGGGACGGCTTCCGCTGGACCCAGGACTACGAGCTGGGCGTGCCCACCGCGCCGCTGGCGAAGAACGAGGCGACCGACACCTCGGGCACCACCGTCACCTTCTGGGCCGACGGCGACATTTTCGAGACCACCGACTACTCCTTCGAGACGCTCTCGCGGCGCTTCCAGGAGATGGCGTTCCTGAACAAGGGGCTGACCATCTCGCTGACGGACGAGCGGGAGTCGGCGAAGCAGACGGTCGGCGCGGACACCGCCGGCACCGAGGACGACGACGTCGCGCGGCACGTCAGCTACCACTACGAGGGCGGCATCTCCGACTTCGTGCGCCACCTCAACTCCCGCAAGGGAGAGATGGTCCACCCCACGGTGATCGACATCGGCGCCGAGGACAAGGAGCGGATGCTCTCGGTGGAGATCGCGATGCAGTGGAACACCCAGTACACCGAGGGCGTCTACAGCTTCGCCAACACCATCCACACCCACGAGGGCGGCACCCACGAGGAGGGGTTCCGCGCGGCGCTGACCGGCCTGGTCAACCGCTACGCGCGGGACAAGAAGCTGCTGCGGGAGAAGGACGACAACCTCGCGGGCGAGGACATCCGCGAGGGTCTGACCGCGATCATCTCCGTCAAGCTCGGCGAGCCCCAGTTCGAGGGCCAGACCAAGACGAAGCTGGGCAACACCGAAGCGAAGACGTTCGTCCAGAAGATCGTCCACGAGCACCTCACGGACTGGCTGGACCGCAACCCGGTCGAGGCCGCCGACATCATCCGCAAGGGCATCCAGGCCGCCACCGCGCGGGTCGCGGCGCGCAAGGCGCGGGACCTCACCCGCCGGAAGGGCCTGCTGGAGACGGCATCGCTCCCGGGCAAGCTGAGCGACTGCCAGTCCAACGACCCGGCCAAGTGCGAGATCTTCATCGTGGAGGGCGACTCCGCGGGCGGCAGTGCCAAGTCCGGCCGTGACCCGCAGTTCCAGGCCATCCTGCCGATCCGCGGCAAGATCCTGAACGTGGAGAAGGCCCGGATCGACAAGGTCCTCCAGAACGCCGAGGTGCAGGCGCTGATCTCGGCGTTCGGCACGGGCATCCACGAGGACTTCGACATCGCGAAGCTCCGCTATCACAAGATCATTCTGATGGCGGACGCCGACGTCGACGGTCAGCACATCAACACCCTGCTGCTGACGCTGCTCTTCCGCTTCATGCGCCCGCTGGTCGAGGCCGGTCACGTCTACCTGTCGCAGCCGCCGCTCTACAAGATCAAGTGGGGCCGGGACGAGTTCGAGTACGCCTACTCCGACCGCGAGCGGGACAGCCTGATCGAACTCGGCCGCGGCCAGGGCAAGCGCATCCGCGACGACTCGATCCAGCGGTTCAAGGGTCTGGGCGAGATGAACGCCGAGGAGCTGCGGGTCACCACCATGGACTCCGCCCACCGGCTGCTGCGCCAGGTCACCCTGGACGACGCCGCCGCGGCGGACGACCTGTTCTCCGTCCTCATGGGCGAGGACGTCGAAGCCCGCCGCACGTTCATCCAGCGCAACGCCAAGGACGTCCGCTTCCTGGACATCTGAGGTCGGGCCCCCGGGCAGGCGCCCGGGGGCCGCCGCGCGCCGCCGGCGGGCCACCCCGCGGCACGCGGGGACGGCGCCCCACCCGGCGCCTCACCGGAGCCCCGGCCGGCCCACCACCGGCCGCCCGGGAGCACGCCGCGCACCGCACCCAGCCGGACAGTCGCACAGCCTCACAGCCGCACCAGAAGTCGTAACGCCTCGCAGCTCGAACGGATCGGACGCTAAACCATGGCCGAGGACAACAACCCCACCCCGGACGGCGACACCACACCCGTGCCCGCCGGTGACGCCGAGGTTCCCGCAGCCCTGCTCGCGCCGGAGTCCGGTGACCGTGTCGAGCCGGTGACGCTCGAGACGGAGATGCAGCGCTCCTACCTCGACTACGCGATGAGCGTGATCGTCTCCCGCGCGCTGCCCGACGTACGGGACGGCCTGAAGCCCGTGCACCGCCGCGTGCTGTACGCCATGTACGACGGCGGCTACCGGCCCGAGCGCGGCTTCTACAAGTGCGCCCGCGTCGTCGGCGACGTGATGGGCACCTACCACCCGCACGGCGACACCTCCATCTACGACGCCCTGGTGCGGCTGGCCCAGCCCTGGTCGATGCGGATGCCGCTCGTCGACTCCAACGGCAACTTCGGCTCCCCGGGCAACGACCCGGCCGCCGCCATGCGGTACACCGAGTGCAAGATGGCGCCGCTCGCCATGGAGATGCTCCGGGACATCGACGAGGAGACCGTCGACTTCCAGGACAACTACGACGGCCGGAACCAGGAGCCCCGGGTCCTGCCCGCGCGCTTCCCCAACCTGCTGATCAACGGCTCCGCCGGTATCGCGGTCGGCATGGCCACCAACATCCCGCCGCACAACCTCCGCGAGGTCGCCGCCGGCGCCCAGTGGTGCCTGGAGAACCCCGACGCCGGCTCCGACGAGCTGCTCGAAGCCCTCATCGCCCGGATCAAGGGCCCCGACTTCCCCAGCGGCGCCCTGGTCGTGGGCCGCAAGGGCATCGAGGAGGCCTACCGGACCGGCCGCGGCTCCATCCCGATGCGGGCGGTCGTCGAGGTCGAGGAGATCCAGGGCCGTCAGTGCCTGGTCGTCACCGAACTCCCCTACCAGGTCAACCCCGACAACCTCGCGCTGAAGATCGCCGACCTGGTGAAGGACGGCCGGGTCGGCGGCATCGCCGACGTCCGCGACGAGACCTCCTCGCGGACCGGCCAGCGCCTGGTCATCGTCCTCAAGCGGGACGCGGTCGCCAAGGTCGTGCTCAACAACCTGTACAAGCACACCGACCTCCAGACCAACTTCGGCGCCAACATGCTGGCGCTGGTCGACGGCGTGCCGCGCACGCTCTCCCTGGACGCGTTCATCCGCAACTGGGTCTCCCACCAGATCGACGTCGTCGTCCGCCGCACCCGCTTCCGGCTGCGGAAGGCCGAGGAGCGCGCCCACATCCTGCGCGGTCTGCTCAAGGCACTGGACTCGATCGACGAGGTCATCGCGCTGATCCGCCGCAGCCAGACCGTCGACGAGGCACGCACCGGACTGCGCGAGCTGCTGGCGATCGACGAGATCCAGGCCAACGCGATCCTGGAGATGCAGCTGCGCCGCCTCGCCGCGCTGGAGCACCAGAAGATCACCGCAGAGCACGACGAACTCCAGGCGAAGATCAACGAGTACAACGCCATCCTCGCCTCCCCCGAGCTCCAGCGGCAGATCATCAGCCAGGAACTGGCCGCGATCGTCGACAAGTACGGCGACGACCGCCGCTCCAAGCTGGTGCCGTTCGAGGGCGACATGTCCATCGAGGACCTCATCGCCGAAGAGGACATCGTCGTCACCATCACCCGCGGCGGCTACGTCAAGCGGACCAAGGCCGACGACTACCGGGCGCAGAAGCGCGGCGGCAAGGGCGTGCGCGGCACCAAGCTGCGCGAGGACGACATCGTCGACCACTTCTTCGTCTCCACCACCCACCACTGGCTGCTGTTCTTCACCAACAAGGGCCGCGTCTACCGGGCCAAGGCGTACGAACTGCCCGACGCCGGCCGCGAGGCGCGCGGCCAGCACGTCGCCAACCTGCTGGCGTTCCAGCCGGACGAGAAGATCGCCGAGATCCTCGCCATCCGCGACTACGAGGCGGTCCCGTACCTGGTGCTGGCCACCAAGTCCGGCCTGGTGAAGAAGACGCCGCTGAAGGACTACGACTCCCCGCGCTCGGGCGGCGTCATCGCCATCAACCTGCGGCAGATGGACGACGGCCGCGACGACGAGCTGATCGGCGCCGAACTGGTCTCCAGCAGTGACGACCTGCTGCTGATCAGCCGCAAGGCGCAGTCGATCCGCTTCACCGCCACCGACGACGCGCTGCGCCCGATGGGCCGCGCCACCTCCGGCGTGAAGGGGATGAGCTTCCGCGAGGACGACGAGCTGCTGTCGATGAACGTCGTGCGGCCGGGAACGTTCGTCTTCACGGCCACCGACGGCGGTTATGCGAAGCGGACCGGCGTGGACGAGTACCGTGTGCAGGGCCGCGGTGGCCTCGGGATCAAGGCAGCGAAGATCGTCGAGGACCGCGGTTCACTGGTCGGTGCGCTGGTGGTGGAGGCCACGGATGAGATCCTGGCCATCACACTCAGCGGTGGAGTGATTCGCACGCGGGTCAACGGGGTACGGGAGACCGGCCGTGACACCATGGGCGTATCGCTGATCAACCTCGGCAAGCGTGACGCCGTGGTCGGTGTCGCCCGCAACGCCGAGGCAGGCCGGGAGGCCGAGGAAGTCGAGGCCGAGGACGGCGGGGACGATCAGGCCCCTGTCGCCGAGGCACCGGATTCCGCCGTTTCCGGCGACGCCGGTGACACCGCGACCGACCCGGCAACCGACGCCGGCGACGGCCAGTGACGCTCGTTCCGACTGGCACGCGTACCAAGGAGTAAGCCGTGAGTGGAGCCCCTGGCACCCCCGGCCGCGGTGCGGGGGACGACAGTTCCCCGAAAGCAGAACCGACCACCATCACGGACGGCGCATCCGGCGCCGACCCCGGGCGCGACAGCTCCCGGTCAGCGACGACTCGTGGGGGGACCACGATGACCAGGCCCACGGACTCCTATTCCCAAGGCGGCCAGGGACACCCCCAGCAGGACCAGCAGTACCGGCCGCCACAGGCCTACCCGGCGCCGCCCGGAGCCCCGCCCGGCGGCGGCTCCGAGCACGGCGGGACCAGCGGTGGCCCCCGGCCGGACGAGACCGCGCAGCTGCGGCCGCAGTCCGGGGCGCGGATCTCGACGCCGGCGCAGCAGACGCGGGGCACGCAGGCCACCGCGCCGCAGACGGAGCGCCGTCCGCGCACCGGGGCCCGGACGGTGCCCCGCGTGCGGAAGGCGCGGCTGAAGGTCGGCCGGGCCGACCCGTGGTCGGTGATGAAGGTCAGCTTCCTGCTCTCCATCGCGCTCGGGATCTGCACCATCGTCGCGGTGTCGGTGTTGTGGATGGTGATGGACGCCATGGGCGTCTTCTCCAGCATCGGCGACACCATCAGCGAGGCGACCGGGACGGAGAACGAGGGAGGGTTCGACCTCCAGGGGTTCCTGTCGCTACCCCGCGTCCTGACGTTCACCGCGATCATCGCGGCGATCGACGTGGTGCTGGCCACGGCGCTGGCCACGCTGGCGGCGTTCATGTACAACCTGTCCGCCGGCTTCGTCGGCGGTGTCGAGCTGACGCTCGCCGAGGACGAGTGACGGCGTCCGGCGGTGACAGCTTCCGGCGGTGACCGTGTCCGCCGGTGACAGCGGCGGCGGTGCGGCCGCCGCTCTCACCGGCGGAGCGGAGCGGACAGGCCCGGCGACGGGAAGACGGCCCGGCCCCCTGCCAGGGGGCCGGGCCGTTCGCCGTGGTGAGGACGGTACGACGGGCGCTTCCGGGGCGTCCCGGGGTGTTTCACGGGTCTTCGGCGGTCATCCAGGGGCCGCCTCCGACCCGGTGGGGGCGTGGCGCCCGGGGGCCGGTGCCGGGGCCGCCGAACCGATTTGGGCGCCGGGCCGCACATGCGCTAATCTTTCCGAGCAGCGCGGGGCTATAGCTCAGATGGTTAGAGCGCATCCCTGATAAGGATGAGGTCACAGGTTCAAGTCCTGTTAGCCCCACCAGCGCAAACACCCCTGACCGGTATCGGTCAGGGGTGTTTTGACGCCATCAACTGACGCCAGCGGCGCCCTCCGGTGCTGCTGAGGACCCGCTGAGCAGGTCTGCGAGAAGCGCGGCCGCCGCTCGCTGGTCGTCATCCACAACGTGTGTGTAGATGTCCATCGTCATGCGGATCTGACTATGCCGCAGGATCGCCTGCGCCACCTTGGGGTGCACCTTCAGGAAGGCCAGCAGCGTGCCGCAGGTGTGCCGGGCGAGCCGCACGGTCACCCGGCGCACCGGCGCCTTCGAGACAAGAGTCTCGAAGGTCCGACTGAACCCCCGTGGCTCGATGGGCCCGCCGTGCCGCTCGGAGAACACCAGCTCCTCGCCCGGCGCCTGGTGCCAGTGCTCCCCCGACTTCTCCCGCTCTTCCCGCTGAACCTCCTTCCGCTGGTGGAGGGCGTCAGCGCAGAACGCCGGCAGCGGCAGCGCGGCCTGCGAGGAGTCGGTCTTGAGCTTCTTCAGCACGAGACGGCCCTTCTCTCGCTGCACCTGGTAGGTGGGCGTGAACTGCTCCCGCTCGAAGTCCACGTCCTGCCAGCGCAGCCCCAGCACCTCACTTCGCCGCAGCCCGAGCCCGAGCAGCAGCACGAACGCCGCGTGCAGCCGATGCTCACGCGTCGCTTTCAAGAACGTGATCCCCTCCTTCGCGGTCCACGGCTGCCGCTCCTGCTTCTCGACTGTCGGCATGTCCACCAGCTCGGCGACGTTCCGGACAACGATCTCCTCACGTCGTGCACGGGAGATCGCGTTCCGCAGCACCCGCAACGTCTCGGCTCGGGTCGCTGCTGGTACGCCGTCGCGCTTCATGCGTGCCAGCGCGTCCCGTACCTGGGCGACGCTGAGCTTGACCAGTGACTTGGTGCCGAGGTGAGGCACCAGGTACAGCCGAACCTTCCCTTCGTACTTCAGGTAGGTGTTGTGCTCCGTGTTCGGCTCGACGATCTCGGCGAGCCAGTAGGTGAGCCACGCGCCGACCTTCCACGGCTGTGCGACGGTCGGGACGCCCATGCGTTCCTTCTGCCGCAGCTCGGACAGCTTCGCGTCGACTTCGTCGTATGTGGCCCCGTAGACATCTGCCCGATGGCGACGGCCCTCCGGGTCGGTCACGTAGGTGCGGCCGTGGTAGCGGCCGTCCTTACGCTGGCCGATCGTCCCAGCGCCGTTCGGCTTGCGCTTCTTCGTCGTCACCAGTCGGAGTCCTTCTGTCGGGAGCGGATGAAGTCGGTAAGTGCGTCGGCCGGCACGCGCCGCGCGCGGCCGATGGTGAAGCTCGGAAGCTGCTTCGACCGGATCAGGTCGTAGACCTTGCTGCGGCTGAGCCGGAGCGCCGACATGACCTCGGGCACGGTGAGGAGGGCTTCAGGGGTGGTCACGGTGTCTCCCTGGTCTCTGTGGAGTTGTGGTCGTCCGTGTCTGGGGATCCGCAACATCCGCCACGCCGCAACATCCCTGGTCAGAGGGGGTGGGTTTGTGGCGGATGGCTGGGGTGTGGCGGATTGGTTCCGCCACACCCCTGGTTGGTGTGGTGTGTCAGCCCGGAACTGCGGCGTCGTGGGTGTTGCGGGTGTCATCCGCCACAGGGAGTTGTTCCGCCACGGTCTTGGGGGTGCTGACCTGCGGTGTGGCGGATGTGGCGGATGTTGCGGCTTCCTGGGGCTGGGTGCAGTAGCGGAGCCAGGCGTCGGCGAGGTCGTCGGCGTAGTAGCCCTTGGGGGTGCCGCCGGCGGTGCGGATGCCTCGGGGGCGGATCGGCTGGTTGGTGGCGGTGACGTATTCGCCCAGCAGCTTCGACAGTCCGCGCGGGGTGAGGGGGCGGCCTTGGTAGTCGCCCCAGGGGGCGTCGTCCATGGCGTTGAGGGTTTCGAGGATGACGGCGGTCGGCATGCGGTCCGAGCCCTGGAAAACGTGGTCGCGGAGGTCGGTGAGGAGGCGGATGCCGATGGAGGTCTTGTCGTCCTCCCCTGCTGCGGCGACGAGTTCGACGCACGCCTGGCGGGCGCGGTCGGGCCAGTCGCCGCCTGCGGCGTCGGCGACGGCGAGGAGGGGTTCCCAGACGTCGGCGGGGCGGTCGGTGACGCCGTCGGGCATGGTCGGCCAGCTTCCCCGGACGGTGTCGGCGACGGAGAGGGCCCAGTCGGCCAGGCGGTCGCGGAGCTTGTTGCCCTCGGCTTCGTGGATGCGCTGGCGGTAGGGCGAGACGCGCTCGTTGGGTGCGCGGCGGCGCATCTTGACGACGACCGCGCGGGTCATGATCGTGTCGGGCAGTCCCCCGAGTCCGGCGACGGCGACGGCGCAGTAGGACGGGAAGGCGACCACGGACTGGGTATCCCCGGCGGCGACGCACCGGTAGGTGACGCCGGAGCGGCGGTGGCCGGCGTTGAGGAAGCCGCGCAGTTCCTCGTTGTCCCCGGCGGTCTTGGGTCCGAAGACGGTGTCGATCTCGTCGAAGAGGATCGTGGGCCGCCCTTCCAGCCCGGAGACGGCGCGGAAGAGCGCGGCCGGGGAGGCGTTGACGGCGACCATCGGCGAGGGCGTGAGGGTCTCCACGATCTCCAGCGCCCGCGACTTCCCCGACCCCGGTTCCGGGGAGAGGAACGCCAAGCGCGGGGTGGAGTCGAAGCAGTCCAGCAGGTGCGCGTGGGCGTCCCAGAGTGCGACCGCGACGTAGGCCGCCTCGAAGGGGAAGACGTTGAACCGGCGGTGGAAGGCTTCCACTTCGTGCAGGAGGGCGGCGCCGTCGATCGGTTCGGTGGTGGTCATGGGGTGGTCCCCTCGGGACGGGTGGGGCAGGTGGCCGGGTGGTCGGTGTGCAAGCTGATGAGCTGGTGGACGTGGTCGGCGCCGTGTGCGGTGAGGTGCCACCCGCAGACGCACCAGGCTTCGGCCGTGGCAGGGCCGGAGCGCGGGGTGCGGATGGTGAGCCAGCGGCCGGGCTGACCCGGGGTGGTCGGGCGCGGGTCAGGGATCTGATCGGGCGCCCTTCGGGCGGCGACCTCTCGGGCGCCAACGGCCACCAGGGGCCGGGCCAACCGGGCGGGCCCCTGGTGGCCGTTGGCGCCCGAGAGG
>NZ_BHZI01000027.1 GCF_004305975.1 Streptomyces otsuchiensis | reverse complement strand
GGAGGCGCTGCGCTCGGCGGTCCCGACGAGGGTCGTCGATGTCGACCAGGTGCTGCTCGCGGCGGCGGGCGCGGCGGATGCCGGCGTCCAGCTGTTGCCCTTCCAGTCGGTGAGGTGCTGGGGGGCGTCCTCGGTCATGCCCTCCCACCACACGTCGCCGTCGTCGGTCAGGGCGACGTTGGTGAAGACGGTGTTGCCCCACAGGGTCTTCATGGCGTTGGCGTTGGTGTGCTCGCCGGTGCCGGGGGCGACGCCGAAGAAGCCGGCCTCGGGGTTGATCGCGTAGAGGCGGCCGTCCTCGCCGAACCGCATCCAGGCGATGTCGTCACCGATTGTCTCCACGGTCCAGCCGGGGATGGTGGGCTCCAGCATGGCGAGGTTGGTCTTGCCGCAGGCCGACGGGAAGGCGGCGGCGACGTACCGGGCCTGGCCGCTCGGCGGGGTGAGCTTGAGGATGAGCATGTGCTCGGCGAGCCAGCCCTCGTCCCGCGCCATCACGGAGGCGATCCGCAGGGCGTAGCACTTCTTGCCCAGCAGGGCGTTGCCGCCGTAGCCGGAGCCGTAGGACCAGATCTCGCGGTCCTCGGGGAAGTGCGAGATGTACTTGGTCTCGTTGCACGGCCAGGGCACGTCGGTCTCGCCGTCGGCGAGCGGGGCGCCGACGCTGTGGACGGCCTTGACGAAGGCGCCGTCGGTGCCGAGCTGGTCGAGGACCTCCGCTCCCATGCGGGTCATGGTGCGCATCGACACCGCGACGTACGCGGAGTCGGTGATCTCGACGCCGAGGGCGGACAGCGGGGAGCCGAGCGGGCCCATGCAGAAGGGGACGACGTACATGGTGCGGCCGCGCATCGAGCCGCGGAAGATGCCGCCGCGGTCGTCGGGGCCGGTCCCGGTGCCGGTGAAGATCTCCCGCATCTCGGCGGGGGCCTTCCAGTGGTTGGTGGGGCCGGCGTCCTGCTCGCGCTCGGAGCAGATGAAGGTGCGCGTCTCGACCCGGGCGACGTCGGTCGGGTCGGACGCGGCGTAGTACGAGTTGGGGCGCTTGACGGGGTCGAGCCGGGTGAAGGTCCCGCGCTGCACCAGTTCCTCGCAGAGGCGCTCGTACTCGGCCTCCGAACCGTCGCACCAGACGATCCGGTCGGGCTGGGTGAGCGCGGCGATCTCGTCGACCCAGGCGACGAGCTCGCGGTGCTGCGTGGGTGCGGTGGTGCTGATGGGAGCCGTAGAGGTGGGCGCCACGGTTTCGCTCCAGAGGGTTCGAGAATTCTGACCGGATAGTGCACGTATATCCGGTTCTGAGCTGTTCTATCGGAAGGTGTTCTCACCCCGTGGGGGCAACGATCCGGACGCCGCCTGCGCTCATCCGGTACCGACCAAGCTCATCTGATGGTGCCAAGCCTTCTCGTCTGTGTCCAGTGCGCGCTCAGGTGAGCAGCACCACTCGGAAGGAGTACCCCCTGGTCACCCGTACGGGTGTGGCCGGGTGTGGCACGCACCACTGCGTTCCGGGGGTTGCCCCCAGGGCCGAACCTACGGAGGCGTAGGTAGCATCAGCTCATGACCACGCGTCCTGCGGCCCAAGCCGCCGAAGGCATGACGCCACTTCCCGTCGTCGGCGCCACACCGGTGAAACCCCGGCTGCGCGGCTGGCTGCACGCCGGCATGTTCCCCGCCGTCCTGGTCGCCGGGCTGGTGCTGACCGCGCTCGCCGACACGCCCCGCGTCCGGGTGGCCTGCGCGATCTACGCGCTCACCGCCTGCCTGCTCTTCGGCATCAGCGCCCTGTACCACCGGGGCGAGTGGGGGCCGCGCGCCGCCGCCGTGCTGCGGCGGATGGACCACGCCAACATCTTCCTGATCATCGCGGGCACCTACACCCCGCTCACCATCCTGCTGCTGGAGGACGGGCGGCAGCAGCTGCTGCTCTGGGGGATCTGGGCCGCGGCGGCGGCCGGCATCGCGTTCCGCGTCTTCTGGGTCGGCGCCCCGCGCTGGCTCTACACACCCTGCTACATCGCGATGGGCTGGGCCGCGGTCTTCTTCCTGCCCGACTTCCTGCAGGCGGGCGGCATCGCCGTGCTGGTGCTGGTCATCGTCGGCGGCCTGCTCTACAGCGCCGGCGGCCTGGTGTACGGCATCAAGCGGCCGAACCCCTCACCCCGCTGGTTCGGCTTCCACGAGGTCTTCCACTCCCTGACGCTGGCCGCCTTCGCGGCGCACTACGTGGGCATCTTCCTGGCCGCCCACCAGTCCGGCTGACCGTCGCCGCTTCGTCCCCCGGAGCGGGGGACGAAGCGGCGACGGACCGGGCGAGGGGCAGCGCGCCCCACCGGAGCCGTCGTCACTCCCCGGCGGACGGGGCTCCGGCCAGCTGCTCGCTCAGCGCCTCCGGCTCGGTGACCGGCAGCCCGCAGACGAAGTGCCGGCAGACGTACGCCGTGGGCACACCACCGATGGCCGCGCGCTCCCGCAGCAGCGGGGACCCGCCGCCGCCCTCCTCGCCCCGCGCCACCACGGCACCGGGCGCCGGGGACCGCAACGCCGCCCGGTGCAGCGCGTCCGTCCGCGGATCCTCGTCCCCTCCGACCACGGCGACCTCACGCGGACCGTCCAGCGCCGCCTCGGCCACCGCAAGCCCCCACCCGACGAACCGGGGCGCCTTCTCGCCGAGCGCGGTGACGATCCCCAGAGCACGTTCGGCCGCCTCACGGTGCCGGGCGCTGCCGGTGAGCGCGGCGTGGCTGAGCAGGGCGCCCGCCGCCGCCGTCCAGCCGGACGGGGTCGCCCCGTCCGTCGGGTCCTGCGGCCGGCGGATCAGCCGCTCGGCGTCGTCGGCGGTGTCGAACAGCGCGCCGTCGGCGTCACGGAACCGCTCCAGCACCACGTCCAGCAGCGTGCCCGCGATATCGAGCCAGGAGGCGTCGCCGGTCACCGAGTACAGCGTCTGGAACCCCTCCGCCACATTGGCGTAGTCCTCCAGCACCCCGGCGCTGGGACCGGTCACCCCGTCCCGCGAGGTACGGGCCAGCCGCCCGCGCTCGTCGAGATGGCGCGCCAGCAGCAGATCGGCCGCGCCCGAGGCGGCGGCCACCAGATCGGGCCGGTCCAGACAGGCTCCCGCCTCGGCCAGCGCGGCCACGGCCAGCCCGTTCCATGCTGCGATCACCTTGTCGTCCCGGCCGGGACGGTGACGGGCCGCGCGCGCGTCCAGGAGCCGCAGCCGCACCATGTCGGGAACGTCCTCGCCGGGGAGCTGAAGCACCGAAGCACCCTCCTCGAAGGTGCCCTCCTCCGTCACGCCGTAGTGCTCGGCGGCCAGTGCCGCGTCCTCCTCACCCAGCGCCTCGCGCAACTGCCGCGGCGTCCACACGTAGTAGGCGCCCTCGCGATGCGGGCTGTCGACCTCGGGGCCGGCCGCGCTGTCGGCGTCCAGCGCGGACGCGAAGCCGCCCTCGTCGGTCCGCAGCTCCCGGACCATGAAGTCCGCCGTGGAGAGCGCCACCCGGCGCGCCGACTCCGAACCGGTCGCCTTCCACAGCCGCGTGTACACCCGGCACAGCAGGGCGTTGTCGTACAGCATCTTCTCGAAGTGCGGGACCACCCACCGGGCGTCCACGGAGTAACGGGAGAAACCTCCCGCCAGCTGGTCGTGGATACCGCCCCGGGCCATCGCCTCACAGGTGCGCTCCACCATCTCCAGCGCCCCGGCCGCCCCGGTCCGCGCGTGGTGACGCAGCAGGAACTCCAGCACCATCGGCGGCGGGAACTTGGGCGCGCCGCCGAAACCACCGTTGCGCTCGTCGAACTCCCGGGTCAGCCCCAGCAGGGCGGTGGCCAGCTGCGGCGCCTCGGGCGGACGTGGCGCGTCGTAGGCGACGGCCCGTCCCGTCAGCTGCCCCGTGATCTGCGCGGCGACCTGCCCGACCTCATCACGCCGCTCCGCCCACGCCGTACGCACCCCGTCGAGCAGCTGCCGGAACGACGGCATACCGTGGCGCGGCTCCGGCGGGAAGTACGTACCGAAGTAGAACGGCTCGCCGTCCGCCGTCATGAAGACGGTCATCGGCCACCCACCCTGCCCGGTGGCCGCCTGGACCGCGTCCATGTACACCGAGTCGATGTCGGGCCGCTCCTCGCGATCCACCTTCACCGAGACGAAGTGCTCGTTGAGGTACGCGGCGGTCTCCTCGTCCTCGAAGGACTCCTCGGCCATGACGTGACACCAATGACACGCAGAGTAACCGACCGACAGCAGAACGGGCACATCGCGCCGCCTTGCTTCCTCGAACGCATCGGGCCCCCACGGCCACCAGTCGACCGGGTTATCAGCGTGCTGAAGCAGATAAGGCGAGGTCACACCAGCCAACCGGTTCATACGAACCAGCCTCTCACGCCGGCACGGCCCTGCCGGTTCGGCCCGCAAGCCCCCGCCCTACTTGGCCGGTTTGCTCTCATGCGCCATCACGTGGTGAATGCGGATCGCCCCTTTTGCACCCCCAGCTCGCCCTGCCGGACGCTAGAGGGTCTATCCCTACCCAAAGCCGGTGCCCGGCTGGAAGCGGGCAGTACGCTGAGTCGAGCAGCAGCACATCCTCGAAGGAGGTACTTCATGACCGCCGAAATGGTGGCGCCCGCGTGGATGCATACGCAGATCAGCGCGGAGCAGTACGACTCCTGGTCCGAGGAGCAGTGCGCCGGCATCGAAATCGTGGACGGGATGGTCGTCGTGAGCCCGAGCGCCTCCAAGCGCCACAACCGGCTGGCCCGCATCCTGGCCAACGCCCTGGACGCCGCCGCGGGCCCGGACTGGAACGCCGACACCGACTTCGACGTCCGCCTTCAGGACGTTCCCCTCACCAACCGCCGCCCTGACGTCATCGTCTACCGGGCAGAAACCATCGACCTCACGCCCACCCGCCCCGAGCACGTACTCCTGGTCGTCGAGGTCGTGTCGCCGGGCTCGGAGACCACGGACCGGATCGTGAAGGTGGACCAGTACGCCAAGGCGGGCATCCCCTTCTACTGGCGCATCGAGCAGGCCGCCACCGGTGTCCCAATCGTGTACACCTACGTCCTCGACCCCGCCACCAAGGCCTACCGGGACGGCGAGATGTTCACCGGCGTGATCAAGACTGCCGCTCCGTTCCCCGTCACTGTCGACCTGGGCGCCGTCTGACAGCGCCGGAAGATTCCCCGTGACGAAACACAAGGGAAAGCGCAAATTCCAGGAGCACCTGGAGGCTCTTTTCGCTGCCGCTGGCTCCCCTAAGCCAGCCGCTATCTGCTCTGCCAGCAGGGACCGCCTTGGGCGAAGTTCCCTGTCCGTACAGCGCATCAGCGATTGGCGAAGCGGGAAGCACACACCGACAAATAAGCTCTTCCGAGAGTTTCTCAGGGCAGTCGACAGCTTGGCTCGGCAGCGAAACATCGCTCTCCCTGCCCCACTCGCCGACGCGGCAGTTTGGGATCGCCTACTGCGCGCAGCGCGAGCAAAGAATCCCACTCCGGCGCAGGACGAATCGCGCCAGATCACGGTAGGCGCAGTCCGGATCCCGATCCGCCCTGTGGCTGAGTCCGATCCTCTGGAACTGGGCGTACACCGAACAAGTCGCCTTGAAGGCGCTCCTCCACTACCGGCCTATGTACCGCGGGACGCAGACAGTACAGTCTCAGCCCAGCTGGCAGAGGCAAGGGAGACCGGAGGCTTCGTCTTGCTGGTCGGCGAGTCCACAGCCGGAAAATCTCGGTGCGCTTTCGAGGCTGTACGACGCGAACTGCCCGATCACTGGATCGTTGCGCCACCTGCAGCCAGCGACCTGAGCCCCGTGCTAGCGCATGTATCCCTACCGAGGCCCGGCCACCGGAAGTGGGTGCTCTGGCTGGACGACCTCGACCGCTTCCTCCTCCCCGGCGGCCTCGATCAAGGCATGTTGTCCGCGCTTCTAGAGCAACGGGTTGTGGTCATGGCCACCATGCGTTCCGAGATGTATGGCAATTACAGTGAGCGCGCGTTGCGAGGCATGGACGCTGACATGGCATCCGTGCGCCGCCTCGGATCCCGGGTACTGAACCTCATCGAGCCCCTCGTACTGGACCGGCAGTGGTCCGAGACGGAAATGGGTAGGCTCCGCGCACACCTGGCGAACCCAAACTCCGACAACCGTCTGGCTGACGCAGCCCATCACCACGGGGTTCACGGCATCGCGGAATACCTCGCAGCTGGCCCGAAGCTGCTCGAGGAATTCCTGACGACTCGACGCCAGCCGAAAGGCCATCCCCGTGGCGCAGCCCTGGTTCAGGCGGCGATCGATCTTGCGCGGGCAGGCATCTCTACCCCTCTGCCCGCCAAGACCCTGCTGGATTTGTCCACGTGCTATCTCAGTGCCGGGGACGCCTCACGCCTCCAAGCTGAGAGCCCCGAGCAGGCTCTAGTGTGGGCAACCGAGACCCAGTTCGGTGTGGCAGGAATGCTGGTTGCCACGGATACCACCGAGGCTTGGCGGCCATTCGACTACCTCGTGGACGCCGTTGCCAGTGCCGTCGAAGCTACCACCATCCCCGACGAGGTTTGGGAAGCTGCGGTCACTCACGCGAATGGCGGTAGCGAGCTGCTACCTGTCGGACGGTCTGCCTTCCGCTTCGGTCGTCTGGTGCTCGCCGAGCGCTGCTTCTCTCCGCTGGCGGCCCGCGGTAACCACGTCGCAATGCACGACCTTGGGTTCACACAACGCGAAAGACGGCCCGAACACACCTGGTCCTCGTGGTACCGGACCGTATCTGAGACAGGAACCCCGTTGCAGGCCCGCGCCCTTGGCGCCCTCCATGAAATTGAAGGGCGATGGGACGAAGCAATGGCCTGCTACGAGAGGGCCGCCGATCAAGGAGATGCCCTTGCCATGCGACTCCGGGGTGTAATTTCCCAGCGGCACAGGCAAAACGACGAAGCTCATAAGTGGTACGTCCGCGCCGCAGAAGGCGGAGATGCGGTTGCAATCGCGTTCTTCAATCAACCGGGAATCTACCGGCCCGAAATGGGACACGAGCTGGGTTCGGAAACCTGGGGCCCGAACGTCGAATGGGATGAGGAGGACGAAGAGCCGTGGCAGATGACGGCACGCACATCACGCATCCTAAACTGCAACCTGGAGATCCTCGCCGATATGGCTCACGCCGAGTTGAACGAACTGGGTGACCAGCCAATCTCTCCGAACAGCTTCGGGATCTTCTTTGCACTCTTGCCAGCCTCCACATGGAACCAGCCACGACATTGGCGGCGCAGGGTGCTAAGAGCCTTGGACGATCTCAACGAGGACATCACTCTCGGCCGCTCTCCCCAACCTCGCTGCGCGGCGGAGGAACTGGCGCTCCACTTCGCTCTTGAGAGCGCTTCGGCGATGACATGCGATGAGCCGGATCTGGTGGCTGAGTTCACACAAGGGCTCCCCGAACAGCAGGGCGACTACGACTGGGGTGTTTGTTCGGACCTGCTCTTCCAGGACCACGATGTGCTTTTCCTCTACGACCCGATGATGCAAGGACTGGAGCACCCCGACAACCCGCTCAACCAACGTATGGGAATTGGAGACCTGCGGCCAGAAGGATGGTTCGAGGAGTTCGGAAACGTGTCACCTCGCGACCCATCCCGAGGATTCACACATTGACGTGATCCCGCTGAATCGCGTACAGCGTGCCGATCCTTAGCGATGGATCATGATCGAGCATTACGTTTTTACGAGCTAGATAAATCGTTCGATATCAAGTGAACATTCTCCCAGTAACTGCCTTCCGGAACCTACGACGTCGGCATCGCTATGACGGCCGCAACGCGCCGATTGGAATCGCCTGAACGTCCCACCAAAACGGCTTGGGTGGAACGCACCCAAGCCGTCTGCAAACCCGTTCCGCCAGAAGGCCAAGGACCGCCTCTCCGAGCAGCTGCTCCAGGGTGGATCCGGTCCCGCTACATCGACTGACTAAGGGCTGTCCCGTAAATGATCTACGGCATGCCAGTTGACCGGCGTTGTTCTCTGCTACCCGGCGAGGGTGAGGTTGTGGAGGCGGGCGATGCCGAGCATGGCGTGGTGGACGCCGTCGCCTTTGAGGCGGCAGTCGCGGAGGATCTTCCAGGTCTTCATGCGAGCGAAGGCGTGTTCGACGCGGGCTCGGACCTGGCGGTGGGAACGGTTGGACTCTTCTTTCCAGTCCGGCAGTTCCTCCCCGGCTCGGCGGCGGTGCGGCATGATCAGCCCGGTGCCGATGTAGCCGCCGTCGGCGATCACGGTGGTGTGGCTGACGGCGTCCTTGGCGCCGGAGATCTCCCATGCCCTGCAGTCGTTGCGGTTGCCGGGGACCGGCCGGCCGACCGCGACGACCAGACGGGTGTCGGCGTCGATGACGACCTGGTGGTTGGTGGAGTACCGGTAGTTCTTCGACTGCTCGGCGACCGTGTGGTCACGGGTGGGGACCAGGGTGCCGTCCACGATGAGCACGGTGCCCTTCGCGAACCTCTTGCGCTGCTGCAGAGCAAGCGACGGCCCCAGGTGGCTGATGATGCGGTCGGCAGCGGACTTCGAGATCCCGAACAACGGGGCGAGCTGTCGCAGGGTCAAGTTCGTGCGCCAGTACGCGGCGACCAGCAACACCCGGTCCTCCAGCGGCAGGCTCCACGGCCTGCCCTTGCGCACCGGATCCGCGCCCTCGCGCCGCAGCGCGGTGACCAGCCTGCCGAACTGCCGCGGGCTCAACCCGGTGAACGGGGCTATCCAGGACGGCTCCGACGCCGTGATCACACCAGACACCACAAGATCATCTCACCCGTGGCCAGCACTTACGGGACAGCCCTTAGGGTCCGGTGAACTCCACCCTTGTAGAAGCTCACCAGCATGCCGCCGGGCATCGAGAGAGGGTCTCCACGGCCTGGCACTCGGCCGCTTTCCGGAGAATCGACCACCAGGATGCACCTGGCTTACGGTGCGCTGGGCCGTTGGCCCTCCTGGGTGTCGCAGGCCGGAACACCGACGAATGCATGTGGTTCACGCGGCGATGGACGCGAGAGGGGCCCTTGGGCGCGGCTGAAGCACCAAGGGCTGCACCCTCCGGAGCAGTCCGGACCTGGCTGCGACACCAGGGATCCCGCGCATGTTCCCGAGCGGGCTGATCAAATCCGCAAGCGGCTCTGGCGCGGCAGCAAAGGCGGCCATCCGCCTCAGGCTCGACAAAGGAACCGACTTTACGGACAGCCACCACTCTTCCTTCGACCCAGGTGCGAGCACGAGGCGTGACGACAACTACCGGTAGACGATCCGGACCGGAAGTCCGGACATCATCGGCTCGACCAGGAACTTTGAACGCCTTGGCACGCAACGCGCCTCGGAGTTCAGGCACCGCGCGGCCTTGTATGAGGTCAGCGCACCGGGCGGTGCGCCGTCGACCCGGAAGGATTCACATCGTGACCGTGGCACTGCTGCCTACCGTGATCTGCGCTGGTGCACTCACCCTCCAGCGCGCCATCTACCCCCTGGCCCTTCTGGTCGGTTTCTTGTGCGCGCTACGCGGCCTCGGTGCCCCCGAGCGGGTCTTGACCTTCCGTACCTTCGCCCGAGCAGTTGCCGACGTGAGCAGCCACCCCACACGCAGTTCGACGTGATCCCCCCTCCACTCCCCTTCCGCTCACCCACATTGATGAGACGTTGAAGTGACGGGCGCAACGTCAGATGTAGCAGCGCCAAGGAACCTCACCGTCCGGAAAATCGGTTCACTCGACCGGTCGGCGGCACCACTCTGTGGAACTGAAGCGCCCCGTGAGCCAGTGCGCTTCCGCGCTGTCTGCTGCCAGAGGATCATGGGTTCGCCGCACTCGCTCCGTCCGCCATGCCAGCCCAGCAGCCGCCCCCTTGACGTTCCCAAACCAGCAGTGAGCCTTTTCCATCATGCTGCTGAGCTGGCCAGATGCAGGGTGAGGACGGCTTGGACGAGGGCGGTGATGCGGGTGGTTGGGCACCGCAGCTTGCGGAGGAGTCGCCAGGACTTGAGGGTGGCGACGGCCTGTTCGACGAGTGCGCGGATCTTCGCGTGGGACCGGTTCACCGCCTGCTGGCCTGGAGAGAGGGTTTCCCACCGTCCCCAGTACGGGGTGCGGACCGTGCCGCCGGCGCCTCGGTAGCCCTTGTCGGCCCAGCACGCGACGCCGACCTCGGTGAGGGCCTCGATGATGCCGTGTTCGCGAGCCGCGCGGAGGTCGTGGACAGCGCCGGGTAGAACTGGTGAGGCCCACAGCAGCCGGCCGAAGGGATCGGCGATGACCTGCACGTTCATCCCGTGCTTCTTCTGCTTGCCGGAGTAGAAGGGCCGGTCCGCAGCGATGCGGTCGATCGGCAGGAGCGTGCCGTCCAGTAGCACGAACGCCTTCGCCGAGGCCGTCCGTGCCGCCTCGGCGAGGCTCGGAGCGAGAGCGGCCAGGACCTCCACGGCCTCTGCGATGTATCGGTAGGCGGTCGTGGTTCCGATGCCGAATCCGGCTGCGAGTTGGGCGTAGGGGTGGCCGTTGCGGAGGTGGGCGAGGGTGAGCAGGGCCTGACGCCCCGTGTTCAGGCGTCGCCAGCGGGTTCCGATCACCACCCGGCGTCGGCGTAGCTCGGTCGACAGCAGGCGCAGGGCAGAGCTGGACGCGTCCAGCCCGGACGGGTAGACAAGCACACGAAGCCTCTGGTGGGGCGAGGGAATCTTGGTCGTGAACCCGTCTACCAGGGGCTTCACCACGTTGTCAGCCCAACCGCACTACCCGCCAGGCAGGTTGGAATCAGCTCAGTCACGGCCATATGCCCAACGCGCCGGCTCTCAGGCACCTTCGGCATCCTGCTCCCACCCCTTTGCCCTGCGGGGCCAGGCTAGAACAAGCAGCAACGCACTAGCACTTCTAGGTACGGACAGCATGTCCAGGCGCGACCACCCCCGGTACGAGGAGGCTTGTGCGTCTAATCTCGGCAAACCTGCAATCACGGTTCCGTGCCCACCACTCCGCACTCAGAAAGAAACGAGGTTGACGGGCGGGCAGGTCATCTCAAACAGGCCTGTCGCGAGGAGGGGTGCCTCGGTCGTCCGGCTCTAGGATCGCCATAACGCTCGTCCACTCCTCCACGGGCCAATCAGGTGAGGCGGCTAACTGCTCCTGTGTCCAGGCGTCGATACGGGCGTCAAGGTCATCACTTTCGGCGCTCATAAGATCACTGTATGACGTCACGCCTGGTAGGCACTTATGGGTTCAGCAAGTGCACTGGCACCAGTGGCAGGCGGAGTAGCCGACGGACAGCAGCACCGGGACGTCCCGCCGTCTCGCCTCCTCGAAGGCCTCGTCGCACCACGGCCACCAGTGGACCGGGTTGTCCGCGTGCTGAAACAGGTAGGGCGAGGTCACACCAGCCAACCGGTTCATGCGGCCCAGGCTCTCACAGCGCACGGCACAACCAGCGAAACCCTCGTGAGCCCACCCCGCTTGGCCGAATCGCACTTGGCCATCACATGGTGGACAGCTCCTTCCCTGCTCCTCGGAGTCGGCGTCGAACCCTTCCCGGCGCTCCCCCCGGGGGTCGGTCAGCCCGGCACCTCGAATCAGTAGGCTGGGCGCAGCAGCGCGGGACCTGCCGAGGCTCTCGAAGGAGGTACACCATGACCCCCGAGAGGGTGGCGCCCGCGTGGATGCATGCGCAGATCAGCGCGGAGCACTACGACTCCTGGCCCGAGGAGCAGTGCTCCGGCATCGAGATCGTGGACGGGATGGTCGTCGCGAGCCCGAGCGCGTCCAAGCGCCACAACCGGCTGGCCCGAATCCTGGCCAATGCCCTGGACGCCGCCGCGGGCCCGGACTGGAACGCCGACACGGACTTCGACGTCCGCCTGCAGGACGTTCCCCTCACCAACCGCCGCCCCGACGTCACCGTCTACCGGGCGGAGACCATCGACTTCACGCCCACCCGCCCCGAGCACGTACTCCTCGTCGTGGAGGTGGTGTCGCCCGGCTCGGAGACCACCGACCGGATCGTGAAGGTGGACCAGTACGCCAAGGCAGGCATCCCCTTCTACTGGCGGATCGAGCAGGCAGCCACCGGGGTCCCGATCGTCTACACCTACGTCCTCGACGCCGCCACGAAGGCGTACAGGGACGGCGGGATGTTCACCGGCGCGATCAAGACTGCTGCGCCCTTCTCCGTCACTGTCGACCTGGGGCCGTCTGACAGCGATGGAAGATCATTTCCTCATGACCGGGCACAAGGGACAGCGAGGGTTTCCTGCACGGGCGTGCAGACCGGTGTGAACCTCAAGTGCGCCTGGCGCGTCTTCTACACCGATCTCTCCGCGTCATTCGTGGGTGACCAGCACCGCACTGGTCGTCGTCGAGTAGGGAGCAGCGTGATGGGCCCTCGGACCGGACGCCGATCGGCACGCGGCATGGCGGACCCGGCCCACGCTGCGGGTGCCCGTCGCGGCCGCCGCCTCGCCGCGGCCGCCGTGGCGCTGGTGGCTCCTCTCCTCTTGGCAGCCTGCTCAGGTGACGGGGCGGCACGGGAGCGCGTGCCCGTACCGCCAGCCACGGGAGCGCCCGTACCCGACGCGATGGTGGCCGACCCGCCGCCGGGGACCCCGCCACTGCCGCCCCAGAGCGAGCGCCGATCCGCGCCCGCCGCCACGCCGGCTGACCGGAGCGGGGCGTCGGTCGGGCCGTGGTGGTTCGACGAACTCTCCGACGACGGACGGCGCGTCCACTTCTGGTACCACTCGGAGCCCACCTGCGATTACGAGCCGATCGGGGTGCTGGTCACGGAGACGGCGGAGCACGTCGAGATCGCACCGCTGCGCGCGTACACGCCGCCCCGGGAGGGCCAGGCGTGCGCATTGGTCCTTCAAGGGTCCCGGCCCGCCTATGTCGACCTCGCCGAGCCGCTCGGGGGCCGTGACCTGCTCCACGCACCGCTCACCGACCGCTGACGACGGACGGCCGGGCGAACTCGCGCACCGGCTCCGCCACACCACGCAGCCGCCCCCGCCGCGCACCTTGTCACTGGCACGCGTCACCGCAGTTCAGGGGTCGCGAAGGGTCGCTTAGCCGTCGCGTCACGGCAACCAGCAGGCCGGGTTGTCCGCGTGGGTAAGCAGGCAGGGCGACTGGGAGTCAGCCCGGGCCCGCCCACCCCCGGCGCGAGGGGCGGGCGGCGGTGGGCAGGCGGGCGGCGTTGGGCGGTCAGCTGGTGGCGAGGCCGGACTGCCAGATGTGCAGGCCGGCGCCCGCGCCGCGGCCGACGAGTGCGACCGTGGCCGGGATCTCGCCCTCGTCCAGCAGGTAGACGGCGCACTCGGTGACGTCGGCGCCGGGCCTGAGCATCTCGTTCGGTTCCGCCTTCGGGCAGGGCGCGACGCCGAGGCCGTGGACATCGATCAGGTTCAGTTTGGACACCTCGCGCCCGGCGGCGGTGAAGACGGTGAGTCCGGCCTTCACGTCCGGCAGGAGGTCGTGCTCGCCGTTGTTGGTGTACTCGATGAAGACGTAGAAGGGGGTCTTGTCGCGGTCCACGTCCCAGTCGGAGAGGTCGGCCGGGTCGCCCTCGACGATCTCGACCGGTGCGGCCGTCAGGGGGACGTCCTCGGCGCCGCCGCCCGTCTGCCAGACCGTCTCGACCTCGGTCCCCAGCGGTCGGATCACATCCAGGTACTCGGCGCCGTCGACCTGCCAGGCGCCGGGCTCGCCCACGGGGTCGGTCCAGGCCACGGTCAGCGGTTCGACGTCGGCCGGCAGCAGGTACATCTGGCAGACGCTCACCGCCGCCCCGTCGACGATGCGTTCCGGTGCCTGGCGGTCGCAGGCGGCCGGGTACGCGGAGCCGCCCCCGAAGGACATGATGTTCAGGGCTTCGGCGCCACGGCCGTCCCGGCCGACCAGGGAGAAGCCGTCCTCGACCTCCGGGGCGGTCAGGTCGTCTCCGCTCGCGGTGAGCCGGAACGTCAGGTAGTAGGGCACCATCTGGTCCTGGCCCTCGCGCAGCCGGATGTTCTCCAGGTCGGCGATGTCGCCTCTGGTGAGGCTCTCCGGCTCGACGGTGACGCCGTACTCGGCGTCGTCGCCGTCGGTCCAGGTCGTCTCCAGCGGGCCGTCGCCCGTGAGTGCGATCTCCTCGGTTTCCGCACCGCCCGCGTCGCCTGCTTCCTCGGCGCCCGCCGCGCTGTCGGTTCCGGCGGCCTGGTTGGTGGTCGCGCCGGTGCCCCCGCAGCCGGTCATCAGCATGGTCAGAGCGGCTGCGCCGGCGACGCCGGCGATCCTGCCACGTACGCGCACGTGTTCCCCATGGTCGAAATAGTCTGAATGCTCGAACTTCCCACGGCACGCCTCGGGTTCCGGGGATCACGGCGCGAGGTGACTCCCCGCGTGCACCCTGTGCCCCCGCGTGCCGCGCCCGGGCGGCGTGACCACCTCTCAGGGCGGTTGCCGGGCACGTCCGGTCATGGCACCCGTGGTGCCGACGCGCTCGGTGGCGGCCATGCTATGCGAGCCTCGAACACCTGTCGCATCGCGTATACCGGGGCTACCCGACGGGTGCCTCCCGGCCACCGCGCCGGGTCGCGCGCTACTTGAGGAAAAGGGAGCTCAGGTGGGCCGCCACGTCGGCCGGGGTGCCTCCCTGCCGGATGGTCCCGCGCTGGCGTTCGGCCCAGGAGCCGTTGGTGCGCAGGTCGGCGAGGAGGCCGCTGACCAGGGGAAGGTCTCCGGTGCCGGCGAGGGCCGGGGTGATGTGGGTCAGCAGCCGGTCCACGGTGGTCCAGGCGGGCGCCGGGCGTCCGGTGGTGAGGTCCACGGCGCCGCCTTCCAGGCCCTCCCGGGCGGCCTGCCAGTGGGCGGCGACCAGCAGTTGCTCGCTGACCGAGGGGGGCGGCGTGCCGCGTTCCACCTCCCGCAGGCAGGTGGCGACCAGTGCGCGGACGAGTCCGGCCAGCAGGACCGTGGTGTCGCTGGTGGGGCTGACATCCATGACACGCACCTCGACGGTGGGCACGTGTTCCGAGGGGCGGGCGAACCAGTAGGCCATCTTCCGGTCGAGGATGACCCCGGTGGCGACCAGTCGGTCGAGCAGGGCGTTGTACTCGTCGACCCCGGAGAACAGCGGGGCCGGGCCCCAGACGGGCATGTACGCCCACCACATCGACCGCCAGCTCGCGAACCCGGTGTCCTCGCCCAGGGATATCGGGGAGTTGCCGGCGAGTGCCTGGAGGGTCGGTAACCACGGCCGGAGGTGGTTGCTCACCCGCACGGCGTGCTCCCGGTCGGGCATGCCGACGTGGACGTGCAGGCCGCACGGCATGTGCCCGAACACGAGGTCGCCGTACTTGCGGTGAATACCGCGGAAGCGGGAGCCGTCGCTCGGCGGGTGGTACGGGCCGGCGACCGGTTCCGTTCCGCAGGCGAGCACCGCGCAGCCCGCCGACTCCGCGGCGGTGGCGGCGACCGAGCGCAGCCAGCGCACGTTGTCGCCCAGCAGGGACAGGTCACTGTGCGGATCGGTCGCGATCTCGACCACGGCCGTGGAGCACTCCGGCTTGACGAGCTGCACCGGGCCGGTGACGGGCACCGCCGCGAGCACTTCCCGGGAGGACGGTTCGACGGACCCGCCGTCCGGGGAGATCAGGAAGAACTCCTCCTCCACACCGACCGTGAGCGGCTCGACCATGGAGCGTCCCCTTCCCGGGATGAGGGGCCAAGTCTCGACTCGAACAGTGCCGCCCGCAAGGGCGCCTGTCAGCCGTGGACAGCGGCGCCCGGGGTGCCGGCGGCGGCGACCGAGGGTTCCGCGCGGTGTGCGCGGCGGTGGAAGGCGTCGACCCGGGTCGGTCTCTACGCCCCGGGCCCCTACGCCCCGGGCCGCTACTCCTCGGGCCCCTGCTGCTCGGGCCGCTACTCCCCGGGCCGCTACTCCCCGGGCCGCTACTCCTCGGGCCGCTGCTGTTCCGCCCAGATGGTCTTGCCCGTGGGCGTGTGCCGGGTGCCCCAGCGTTCGGCGAGCTGCGCCACCAGCATCAGTCCGCGTCCGCCCTCGTCGAATCCTCCGGCGCGGCGCAGGTGCGGCGAGGTGCTGCTGGTGTCCGAGACCTCGCAGATCAGCGCACGGTCCAGGATCAGACGGAGCCGGACGGGGCCGGTGGCGTGCCGGATGGCGTTGCTGAGCAGCTCCGTGACGATCAGCTCGGTGGCGAAGGCCGCCTCCGCCATGCCCCACCGGTCGAGTTGCTCGGACACATCGCGGCGGGCGGTGGCGCAGGCCGCGGCCTCGTGGGGTACCTCCCAGGTGACGACGTGGTCGGCGGCCAACCGGCGTGTCCGGGCCATCAGCAGTGCGACGTCGTCCGCGGGATCGTTCGCCGGTACCAGCGCGGACAGGACCGCGTCACAGGCGGCGTCGAGGTCCTTCGCCGGCCGGGCGAGCACCTGGTGGAGCTGGCGGTAGCCGTCATCGACGTCGCGGTCCCGTCGTTCCACCAGCCCATCGGTGAACAGGGTCAGGACGGAGCCCTCGGGCAGGTCGAACTTCTCGACTTCGAAGGGCAGGCCACCGAGCCCGAGCGGCGGCCCGGCGGGCAGCTCCAGGGTGGTGACCGTGGTCCCGTCCGCGGCGAGGACCACGGGCGGGGGATGCCCGGCGCGGGCCACGGAGCAGCCACCGCTCACCGGGTCGTACACCGCGTAGAGGCAGGTGGCACCGATGTCACCCGCGCTCTCGTCGGTACCGGTCTCCTCCGCGAGGCGCACGACGAGATCGTCGAGGTGAGCGATCAGCTCGTCCGGGGGCAGGTCCACGTCGGCGAGTGTCCGCACGGCGGTCCTCAGCCGTCCCATCGTCGCGGAGGCCTGGACGCCATGGCCCACCACGTCGCCGACGACCAGTGCCACGCGCGCCCCGGAGAGAGGGATGACGTCGTACCAGTCGCCTCCCACACCGTTGCGGCCGGCGGCCGCCAGGTAGCGATACGCGACCTCGACGGAACTGAGCGGCGGGATCGTGCGCGGCAGCAGGCTGCGCTGAAGGGCGAGAGAGGTGTCCCGTTCACGGGTGAACCGCTGGGCGTTGTCCACGGCGATGGCCGCGCGGGAGACGATCTCGCGCGCCAGCAGGGCGTCGTCCGGCACGAACCGTTCAGGGCGGCGGTAGCGGACGAACATCGCGACGCCGAGCGTCGTCCCCCGCGCCACCAGCGGCACCGCCAGGGTGGAGTGGACGCCGAGCGCGTCGGCGCGCTCGGCGCGAAGGGGGTCCTGCTCCGCCCACGCGCGGAACTCCGGGTCGCCCCGGTGCATCATCACCGCCTCCCCGGAGAGCAGGGCGTGCACCGAGGCGGCGGTCAGGGGGTGGTTCCAGACCGTGCCGATCGCCACCATCGCCTCGGGTGCCCCGGCCAGGACCGAACGGTGGGCGTAGCGTCGCAGCCGGAGCCCGTCGGAGGCGGGTTCCGGCGCGGAGGCCGTCGGCAGTCGGGGCTCCTCCAGCAGGTCCACGCTGACGAAGTCGGCCAGTGGCGGCACGCACATGTCGACGAGTTCCTGTGACGTCCGGCCGACCTCCAGCGTGCTGCCGATCCGCCGGCTGGCGTCGTTGATCAACTGGAGCCGGCTGCGTGCCTCGGCCTCCTCGGTGATGTCGATGGCGGACAGCACGGTGGCGACGAAGCGGCCCTGCCGGTCCGGTACCGGCGCCATCCGGCCCAGCCAGGCGTGTTCGCGGGCCTCGCCGCCGGTGCGCAGCCGGGTGCGGACGTCGCGCGGCAGCCGGGTCGCGACGACGGCCCGGAGTTGCTGCTCCAGTTCCATGCTCGACGGTTTGCCGCCGATCTCCGACAGCCGCAGGCCGCCCATCTCGGCCTCGCTCAGGCCGATGATCTGCTCCATCGCCCGGTTGGCACGGCGCAGCCGCGCGTCGTCGTCGTACAGGGCGAGGGCGGTGGGCGCGTGGACGAAACCCGCCCAGGAGAGCGTGTCGGCCGCGTCGACCGGCTCGGCACCGGTCAGCGCGCTGACGAGCAGCCATCCGCGGTGCGGCCAGTCCTGGGCGTCGAGGCGATGGGCTACCACCGGGGCGGCCACTCGCCGTCCGTCGCGATGCCGCAGGTCGAGGGTTCCGTTCCAGCGGGGCCGGTCGCGCAGCGGGCCGAAGGTGACGGCACGGTCCGGTTCGGCGAGCAGTTCGGCGACGGGACGGCCGACCGTCTCCTGTGCGGTACGGCCGAGGAGCCGCCGTGCGCCCTCGTTCCAGTGGGTGACGAGCCCGGTCGGGCCGACGAGCGCCCGGGCGGTGCGTTCCTCGTCGGTGGCCGCCGCCCAGGGGTCGTCGGTCGGGCCGTCGTCATCCTGCGCCATACGCCCTCCACCTGCTCGGCGCGCCCCTCCGGGACGCGGCGGCCAGATGATCAGGCTGTGCCAGCTCGGCGGTGGGGACAAGCGCAGAAGGGCGGACGGGCGGCGTGATCGCCCGGGACGGGGCGCCGGCGAGCGGCAGGTGGGGCGCCTCGACCGGGCCCGGGCACGGCCCGGAAGCGGCAGGCGAGCGGCTGGTCTCTTCGGGTGAGAGGCGGCCGGGGCCGGCAGGCGGTGACGGGCACCGCGCGCGGCCGACGGAGAGAGGCGGGGCGAGGTGTCCGCGGGCGGCCTGCGGGCCGGGGGGCCCGGCCCGCAGGCCGGGCGGGGGGTGTGTGTCAGCCGGCCACGTAGGGCTTGGCCTCGACGATCTTGACCTTGGCCACGCCGCCGTTCGGCAGTTCGTACTCGGCGCGGTCGCCGGCCTTCTTGCCGTTGACCGCCTGGCCGAGCGGGGACTGCGGCGAGTAGGTGTCGATGGTCTCGGAGGCGTACTCGCGGGAGGCCATCAGGAAGGTGAGCGTGTCGTCATCGTCGTCGGCGAACGAGACCGTGACGACCATGCCGGGCTCGACCACACCGTCGTCCGGCGGCGCGGCACCGACCTCGGCGGTGCGCAGCAGCTGCTCCAGCTGGCGCACGCGGGCCTCCTGCTTGCCCTGCTCCTCCTTGGCGGCGTGGTAGCCGGCGTTCTCCTTGAGGTCGCCCTCCTCGCGTGCCGCCTCGATCTTCCGGGCGATCTCCGTACGAGCGGGACCGGTCAGATACTCCAGCTCACCCTTGAGCTTGTCGTACGCCTCCTGGGTCAGCCAGGTGACGTTGTCGCTGGTCTGGGTCACAGGTGCTCCTCGGGTACTGGCGGGAATAAAAACAATGCCCGACCCTGCGGCTGAGCCATCCAGGGTGGGCGAAACGCCGATCATAGACCAACGCCGATCGAGTTGCGAAAGGATTACCCTCCGGATTCGCAAGCAAACCCGACGGAAGTGTTCACCACTGTTGACCTGCTCGTTCATGCCGGACGACGGGCGCACGGCCGTCCGCTCGGCGCGGCGCGCTCCCCCGCCGAGGGCGGTGGCGGGTGGGGCGGGTGTGCGTGGAGGTGAGGTGGTGGGCGGGCGCGGCGGTCAGTCGCCGGCGGCGTCGCAGCTGAGGAGTTCGGCGCTGGTGGCGCGCGCGGTGGTGCGCAGCGTGTGGGCGCGGTGCACGGTGTCGCCGTCCTCCTCGAACCTGAAGTCGGCCCGGCCGACCTCCAGTCCGTCGAACGCCTGCGAACGGACGGTGCAGACCGCGCCGGTCCCGGCGGACTTGCGGACCTGGACGGTGACCTCGACCTCGGTGTCGGAGAGCACGGTGAAGCCGGTCAGCTCCCCGGTCACGGTCTGTCCCCCGATGTAGCTGATCCCGGCCCAGCCGATGAACGTCAGCAGCAGGGCGCCGAGTACCGCACCGGTGATCTTCAGCCCACGGTCCTGACGGGACCCCGATGAGCCGTACCGGCCGGCCGGAGCGGCGGCGTCCCGGTGTTCCGGGGCGGCGTGCTGGTCGCCTGCGGTCGGCATGGTGGCGGTCCTCGGTCTCGCTGGGGGCGGGTCGGGGTGGTGCGCGGCCTCGCTCCGGCCCTGGGCCGGGAATGGGCTGTCACTCCCATCAGTCACTATAGAAGGCGATTGGCGGACCAAGATGACGAGGATCGAGCCTTGACTGAGCGACTGCGGCTCATGGCAGTGCACGCCCACCCCGACGACGAGTCGAGCAAGGGCGCCGCGACCATGGCGAAGTATGTGTCCGAGGGCGTCGACGTCCTGGTCGCCACCTGCACGGGCGGTGAGCGCGGTTCCGTGCTCAACCCCAAGCTCCAGGGCGACGCCTACATCGAGAAGAACATCCACGAGGTGCGCGCCCGGGAGATGGAGCAGGCCCGGGAGATCCTGGGGGTCCGGCAGGAGTGGCTGGGCTTCGTGGACTCCGGGCTGCCGGAGGGCGACCCGCTGCCGCCGCTGCCCGAGGGCTGCTTCGCGCTCCAGGACGTGGAGGTCGCGGCGGAGCCACTGGTGCGGCTGATCCGTTCCTTCCGTCCGCAGGTGATCACCACCTACGACGAGAACGGCGGCTACCCGCATCCGGACCACATCATGACCCACCTGATCTCGGTGGCCGCGTTCGACGCCGCCGGGGACCCGGAGCGCTACCCGGACGCCGGGGAGCCCTTCCAGCCCTCGAAGCTCTACTACAACCAGGGCTTCAACCGCCCCCGCACCGTCGCCCTGCACGAGGCGCTGCTGGAGCGCGGCCTGGAGTCGCCCTACGCGGAGTGGCTCAAGCGCTGGGACGACGCCGGCCGGGAGCGGGAGCTGACCACCTACGTGCCGTGCGGTGACTTCTTCGCCGTCCGTGACAAGGCCCTGCTGGCGCACGCCACCCAGATCGACCCGGACGGCGGCTGGTTCCGGGTGCCGCTGGCTCTCCAGCAGGAGGTCTGGCCGACCGAGGAGTACGAGCTGGCGAAGAGCGTGGTGGAGACCACCCTCCCCGAGTCCGACCTCTTCGCGGGCGTCCGTGACAATGACTGATATGACTGACCCGTTTTCTCTCGCCCGGGAGCTGGACGAGTTCACGGTGACGCCCGGAGCGCTCGGCTTCGTGGTCTTCGCCGTGCTCGGTCTCGCCGTGTGGATGCTGCTGAAGTCGATGACCCGCCAGCTGAACCGGATCGAGATCAAGGATCAGGACCGGTCCTGATCCGGTGCCCGCGCCCGGCGGCGCGCTTCCGCCGCTGACGCGGCACGGCGAAACCCTCCGCCGGCCGGCCGTCGTCCCGTGAGAACGGGAGGACGACCAGGCCGCCGGAGGGTTTCGGCGTGCCGTGGGTTGCGCCGTCGCGGCATGCCGGGGCGCCGCCCCGGCACCGTCTCAGCCGGTGACCCCGGCCACACCGGTGGCGTCGGTCACACCGTCCGCGCCTGCCACGCCGAGGACGTCGGAGGCACCCCGGCTGGGCACCATGCCCAGCCGCCACGCCGTCCAGCCGGAGTCCAGGCCCTGGCCGCGCCCGAGCATCAGCGAGAAGCTGTGCACCGCGTCGGTGAGCCGGGGGTCCCGGCGGGGGTGTTCCTCCCGGAGCAGTTCGTCGATCTCCTGCTGGGCGACCGCCTGCCCGACCTCCGGACCGCCGGGTGAGGCCAGCGGCAGCAGGGTGCAGCGCAGGAACCGGGCCCATTCGGCCCCGCGGCCGTCGGGACGGCCCTCCCCGTAGCCCTCGGTGAAGAGCTTCAGCGCGTCGGCGGTCAGTTCCAGTGCGCGGTCGGCGCGGTCGTTGCCGCCGTCGATGACGGCGAGCTCCAGGCAGGTCCACGCCTGCCCGTGGACCACGCCGGCGCGCTGGTAGTCGCGGCGGGCGGCGGTCAGCAGCTGGCGGGCGAACCCGCTGTTGCGCAGTGAGCCGGAGCTCTCGGCGCGCAGGTCGCGCGTGACGCGTGCCTCGTGGTGCCGGGCGCAGGCGACGCCGTACCGGTCGGGCATCCGGTTGAACATGTTGCGGGCCCGCTCCAGGGTGCGCATGGCTCCGCCGAGGTTGCCGGAGTCCTCCTGTGCCTGGCCAAGGTGGAAGAGGGTCCATGCCTCGCCGCGGGCGTCGCCGTTGTCGCGGTGCTGGGCGAGCGCGGTGCGCAGCTGCTCGACGCCGGCGGCGCTGTCGCGGTCCGCGACCCGGGCGGTGCCCAGCTGGGTGAGGGCCCATGCCTGGCCGCGCACGTCACGGGAGCGCTCGTACAGCTCCAGCGAGACGCGCAGTTCGCGTTCGGCGTCGGCGACGGAGCCGCCGCGCAGCGCGTTCTGGCCGAGGTGGAGCCGCGCCCATGCCTCGCCGTGGACGGAGCCGCTGTCGCGGTGCAGTTCCAGGGACTCGGCGAGCAGTTCCCCGGCGGTGGTGAGCCGCCCGCGTTCGCGTTCGACCGCGGCCAGTGCGTGCAGGGTCCAGGCGCGGTCGCCGGGGAGGGTGTCGCGGGGCTGGAGGTCCAGGGCCTCGGTCAGCTTGGCGACGGCCTCGGGCAGATGGCCCTGGTGCTGGAGGGTGATACCGAGGTCGCGGAGCGCGCGGGCGACACCGGCCTGGTTGCGGGCCTCCTGGTAGAGGTTGACGACCCGGGAGAGGGTGGAGTGGGCCTTGTCGAGTTCGCCGAGCTGCCGTTCGGCGACGCCGGTGCGCCAGGTGACGGAGCGGGTAAGCAGTCCCTGGTTGACGGACTGGGTCAGTTCGTTGAGTTCGCCGAGGCGGTAGAGGTCGCCGCGCAGCAGGCAGTAGTCGCACAGGGCGCCGAGCAGATGCTGTACGGCCTGCCGGTCGACTCCCTCGTCCGCGTGCCGCAGGGTGGCGGTGATGAAGCTGCTCTCGTCGTCGAGCCAGCGCAGGGCGGCGCTGACGGAGGCGAAGCCGTGGCCGCCCGCCGCGGCGGGCAGCATGTCGGCGCGCGTGGAGGTGTTGCCGTCGACGAGCCGGATGACGGTGTCGGCCAGTTCGGCGTAGCTGCGGATGAGGCGTTCCTGGGCGGCGGCGCGGTCGGTGGCGTCCTCCTCCTCCCACAGGCGGGCGCGGGCGAACCGGCGGACCAGGTCGTGCAGCCGGTAGCGGTTGCCGCGGACGTTGCGGATGAGGCCGGCGCCGGCGAGGTCGTCGAGGTGGCGGGCGGCCTCGCGCTGGGTGGTGTCCAGCAGCGCGGCGGCGGCGCGGGCGCCGAGGCTGGCCCGGCCGGCGAGGGCGAGACGGCGCAGCAGCCGCCGTAGTTCCTCGGGCTGTTCGGCGTACCGCATCCGCAGCGCGCGGTCGCCGGCGTCGAGGCTGCCGGGCGGGCCCTGGGCGGCGAGGTCGTCCGCCAGGGCACCGGGGCCGCGCAGCGTCAGGTTGGGGCCGAGCATCCGCAGCAGCAGGGGGCGGCCCTCGCAGCCGTCGGCGAGTCGCCGCCAGCCGGGGTCGTCGTCGGCGGGCAGGCTGTCGGGGGCGGGCTCTGAGAGGGAGGAGCGCAGCAGTTCGACGGCGGCGCCGGTGTCGAGGGGGCCCAGCTCCAGGTGGTGCACGGAGGCGGGCGCGTCCTCCAGGGCGAGGGGTTCGGCGGAGGTGACCAGGACGAGCGAGCCGGAGCGTTCGGGTATGAGGGTGCGCACCTGGCGGGCGTCGGTGGCGTCGTCGAGGATGATCACGACGGGCAGGCCCGTCAGGTGGCGGTGGTAGCGCTCGACGAGCCGGGCGAGCTGCCCGTCGTCGTCCTCGCCGCGGCGGCCGGTGCCCTCGCGGAAGAGCAGCTGGTCCTGGGGGGCGCCCAGACGGTTCATCAGGTGGAGGATGGCGTCGCGGGTCGGCAGCGGGTCGACGCTCTCGCCGCGCAGGTCGGCGAGGCTGGCGCCGCGGAAGAGTTCGCGGAGTTCGTCGGCGGCCCAGCGGGCCAGCATGGTGCGGCCGGAGCCGGAGGGTCCGTGGAGGACCACGACGGTGGGGCGGGTGTCGGTGCGGGCGCGGTCGCGGTTGACCCACTGGGTGATCTGGCTCAGCTGCTGCCGCCGGCCGATGAGCGGTGATCCGCGGTCGGGGAGCTGCTCGAAGGAACGGGCGAGGACGTTCCGGGCGCGGGCGGCCTCGCTGCGGTTGGTGCGACGGGTGGGCGCGGCCCGTTTGGCGGGCTGCTGCCGCGGGACGCCCGGGATGTGGGTGACGACGGTGCGCTCCCGTTCGATCCACGGGCGGATACCCCGGACCTCGACGGCGGTGAGCCAGGCGAGACGGAGCTGTTCGACTCCGCCGGGCTGGTTGCGGCTGCCGGCGTGGGACTCGGCGCTCCACAGATGGGCGACGACGGCCTGGAGGAGGAACCCGGCGACGGCGGCGACGGCGACGAGTGCGGCGCCGGCGGCGGCGTGGCCGGGGGACGATTCGGTGGCGACGAAGAACAGGGTGGCCAGCGCCGCCGCGGTGGCGGCGCCGAGTGCTCCGCCGATCGCCCTGGCGTCGAACCGTTCGCGGAGGCGGCGGGGCGCGCTGTCGCGTTCCGCCTGCCGGTAGTCGGCCCATTCCTCGGCGGCGGGACGGACGATCTGGTCGAGGGTGCCCTGCGCTCGCTGGAGCAGCCGGGCGCCGTCGACGGTTCCGGAGGAGCGTTGCACCTCCGCCTGCACGGCGGCTGTCAGGAGGCGTTCGACCTCCGCCCGGTGACGGTCTCTCATCTCGGACAGCACGGTCATCCGCTTCCCCTCCCAGCGCCGGCGCCTCGTGCCGCCCGGTGCGGCCGTCGGCGATCTCTGCTCGGGGTAGGCGTTACCCCGGCTCGGCCCGGTGACGCGGCGCCGCGCCGGGCTTTGGGCATTCTTGGTGTTCGCACGCACCGGCGCCCGTGGTCGCGCGGACTCCGGGCGCGAGTGCGCCGGTCGCTTGCCCGTGTCGCGGCGGGCGTGGACCTCGCCGCGGGCCCCACCCCTGCCCACGGGCACCGCGCGTCGCCGGTCCGTCCGGTCGTCGGTGCTGCACAGAGGGTACGGGCCGGGGCCGCGACGCGCACCCCCTCTGTGCCGCGTACACGCCACACGGCCACCGGCCCCCACCGCACGGTGCGCGGGGGCGCCGGAACGGTGGGGGCCGGTGGACGGCGGACGGTGGCCGGTCAGCCGGTGGCGCGCTTGTACTTGCGCACCGCCAGCGTGCGGAAGATCGCGATGATGACGACGCAGTAGATCACCGTGGCCAGCACCGGATGCTGCAACGGCCAGGCGTCGGGCGCCACATAGCCGTCCGGCTGGTTGCCGAACAGGTCACGGACCGCCACCACCGCCGCGGAGAACGGGTTCCACTCCGCGACCGGCTGGAGCCAGCCCGGCATGTTCTCCGACGGCACGAACGCGACCGAGATGAACGTCAGCGGGAAGAGCCAGATCAGGCCACCGGAGGTCGCCGCCTCCGGGGAGCGCACCGACAGGCCGATCAGGGCCCCGATCCAGGTGAAGGAGTAGCCGAGCAGGAGCAGCAGCACGAAACCGGCGAACGCCTTGACCACACCGTCGTGGAACCGCCAGCCGACGATGAACGCCACGATGGCCAGCACCACCAGGGTCAGCGCCGTCTGCACCAGGTCGGCGAAGGTACGGCCGGTGAGCACCGCGCCGCGCGCCATCGGCAGCGCCCGGAAGCGGTCGATGATGCCCTTCTGCATGTCCTCGGCGATGCCGGCGCTGGCACCGGCGGTCGCGAAGGTGACCGTCTGCGCGAAGATGCCGCCCATCAGCCACTCACGGTAGGACGAGGCGTCCAGGCCCGCTCCGGGGATGTTGATCGATCCACCGAACACGTAGCTGAACAGCACCACGAACATGATGGGCTGCACCAGGCCGAAGATGACGACCTCGGGGATGCGCATCATCCGCAGCAGGTTGCGCTTGGCCACGACCAGGGAGTCGCGGGCCGCCTGCGCGACGCCGATGGAGGTGTCGCTCGTCGGGGGCGGCACGGGTGCCGGGTTCTCCTGGGTGATCGTCACTTCGACTGCTCCTTGTCCGCGTCGCCGCCCTCGCCGCCGTCCGCGTCGCCGCCTTCGCCGGTGCCTTCGCCGGTGCCTTCGCCGGTGCCTTGTCCGGCCGCGGCCGTCGGCGCGTCCGGGCCCCCGTCCTTGGTGGCGCCCTTGACCGGCGCCTGTACCTGGTCCTCGGCGGCGTGGCCGGTGAGGGAGATGAAGACGTCGTCCAGGGTGGGGCGGCGCAGCCCGATGTCGTTGATCTCGATGCTCTCGGCGTCGAGTTCGCGGATGACCTCGGCCAGCACCTTGGCGCCGCCGTCGACGGGGACGGTCAGCCGCCGGGTGTGTTCCTCGACCTTGACCTCGCCGTCACCGACGCGGTCCATGATCCGGCGGGCGGCCGGCAGGTGCGCGCGGTCGTGGACGACGACCTCGACGACGTCGCCGCCGGTCGCGTCCTTCAGCTCGTCGGAGGTGCCCCGGGCGATGATCCGGCCGAGGTCGACCACGGCGATGCTGTGGGCGAGATGGTCGGCCTCCTCCAGGTACTGGGTGGTCAGCAGCAGGGTGGTGCCGCCGGCGACCAGTTCCTGCATGACGTCCCACAGCGCCTGCCGGTTGCGCGGGTCGAGCCCGGTGGTGGGCTCGTCCATGAACATCACCGGCGGGCTGACGACCAGCGCGGCGGCCAGGTCGAGGCGGCGGCGCATGCCGCCGGAGTAGGTCTTGGCGGTGCGGTCGGCGGCGTCGGCGAGGCCGAACCGCTCCAGCAGTTCGCCGGCCCGCCTCTTCGCGTCCCGGCCGGACAGCTGGTAGAGCTGTCCGACCATCTGGAGGTTCTCCCGCCCGGTCAGGTACTCGTCAACGGCGGCGAACTGGCCGGAGAGGCCGATGGAACGGCGCACCGTGTTCGGGTACTTCAGCACGTCGATACCGGCCACCTCCACCCGGCCGCTGTCCGGCTGGATCAGGGTGGTGAGGACGCGCACGGCGGTTGTCTTGCCGGCTCCGTTGGGGCCGAGGAGGCCGAGGACGGTGCCTTCTGGGACGTCGATGTCGACGCCGTCCAGTGCCTTGACATCGCCGAAGGTCTTCACCAGACCTTCGGCGTAGATGGCGCCTGGCATGGTTTCTCCCGATCTGGGGTCTCGTCCGGGTCCGCCCGCCGTGGGGCGGCACCGGGGTTCGGGACGGTCGCCGGTCGGCCCGGCTCGCGCCGGGGCCGTCCGGGGCCGCCGTTCCGCCGGCCGGCCCGGGCACGGCCGGTGCGGAGGAACGCGTGGTGACGTGGCCCGCTCGTGTTGACGTTGCTGCATTCAGCGTCGCCCCAAGCAGGGCGCGCCGCCACCTTAGACTATCGCGATGTATCGCGTCTTCGGACGCGACATGATTCCGGCCGCGACAGCGTGGTTTCCGGTCGTCCCGGCGCGACAGGGCAGCGACGAGCCACCCGGCGCACAGGCCGGTGGACGGCCCCGCACGGGTGATGGGTAGTGATGACGGACGCCTCGCGAGCGCGCTCCGGCGACCCCGCGAGGCCGACCGCCGCGCGAGAGAGGACCGCCGGGCCCGACAAGTCGGTCAGTGAGTCAGCGAGTCAGTGAGTCAGCGATCAGTGATCAGTGATGAGTGAGTCAGTCGAGCACGATGTACCCGGCCGACCGCAGCGCCGTGCGCACCTTCTCGCAGTGGACCGGCCCCTGCGTCTCCAGCTGGAGCTCCACCTCGGCCTCCTCGATCGCCAGGCCCGGGTCGATCCGCACGTGGTTGACGGCGAGCACGTTGGCGTCGGCCAGCGACAGCTCGCCGAGCAGCGCGGCCAGCACCCCGGGGCGGTCGGGCAGCCGCAGCCGCAGCGAGAGGTACCGCCCGGCCGCGGCCATGCCGTGGCGCAGCGCCCGCTGGAGCACCAGCGGGTCGACGTTGCCGCCGGAGAGCACCGCGACGACCGGGCCCTCGAACGCCTCCGGTTCGGCGAGCAGCGCGGCGACCGGCGATCCCCCGGCGGGTTCCACGACCATCTTGGCCCGCTCCAGGCAGAGCAGCAGCGCGCTGGAGAGGGCGTCCTCGGAGACCGTGCGGACCTCGTCGACCAGGTCGCCGACGATCCGGAAGGGGACGTCGCCGGGGCGGCCGACCTTCATGCCGTCGGCCATCGTCGCCACCCGCTCCAGCGACACCGGCCGTCCGGCGGCAAGCGACGGCGGGTAGGCCGCCGCGCCCTCCGCCTGGACGCCCACCACCCGCACGTCCGGGCGCAGCGACTTCACGGCGAGCGCCACGCCGGCCGCCAGGCCACCGCCGCCGATCCCGACCACGACGGTCCGGACCTCCGGGCACTGCTCCAGAATCTCCAGGCCCACGGTGCCCTGCCCCGCCACCACGTCGGGATGGTCAAAAGGGTGAATGAAGACGGCACCGGTCTCGCGGGCGTACTCCTGGGCGGCGGCGAGCGTCTCGTCGACGACCTGGCCGTGGGTGCGTACCGTCGCCCCGTACTCGCGGGTCGCGGCGACCTTCGGGAGCGGCGCGCCGACCGGCATGAAGACCGTCGAGGCGACGCCGAGCAGCGAGGCCGCCAGCGCCACCCCCTGCGCGTGGTTGCCCGCGCTCGCCGCGACCACCCCGCAGGATCGTTCCTCCGGAGTGAGCCCGGCTATCCGGGTGTACGCCCCGCGGAGCTTGAACGAGCCCGTGCGCTGCAGGTTCTCGCACTTCATCTGGACCGGGGAGCCGACCAGGCGGGTCAGGAACCGGCTGCCCTCCATCGCCGTTACACGAGCGACACCCGTCAGCGTCTTCTGGGCGTCCCGCACGTCGTCGAGGGTAGGAAGCCGGAGAGAGGGAGAGGTGTCCTCGGGGAGGTTCGCAGCCATGCGCCCAGTCTGGCAGCCCGCCGCGCACCCGGCTCAGCCGCGTGTGGTCCTCCACGGCCACCCGGCGCCCCGGAGCCCGGCCACCCGCCCCGGCCTGCCCACGCCCCGTGGGCCCCCGCACGACGCCGAGCCACCGACACGGTGAGCTACCGCGGAGTACAGGTCTTTATCGAACGGTGCCTTAGGACGGGTGGGACAACGGTCCCCGCGCGTCGTCGCTCCGCGTACTCTGTGCCGCATCTCGCGCCACCCCCCACGCCTGACCCTTCACTCCATCGATGCCAGGTACCCCTCATATGACCCCTGAAGTCACGCAAGACACCGCACCTTTCGAGACCTCCGACCCGTTGCTGGACGCACTCCAGCACGAGGTGGCGGTATTCGCCCGTCGCGCCGAGCAGACGCGTCTCGGCGGGATGGGACCGGCCCGCAACTCCATGGACCGGGCCGCCTACTTGCTGCTGAGCCGCCTCGACCAGGCCGGCCCCACCGGCGTCAAGTCCCTTGCCTCCGGCATGGGTATCGACTCATCCACCGTCACCCGGCAGGTCGCCCCGCTGGTCGACTCCGGGCTGGTGGACCGTTCGGCCGACCCGGACGACGGCCGCGCCGTCGTCCTGCGTCTCTCCCAGCGGGGCAGCGCCCGGCTGGAGGAGGTGCGCGCCTCCCGGCGCAAGCTCATAACCCTCCTCACCGCGGGCTGGACCGACGAGGAACGGGAGCGCTTCCACGAGCAACTGATCCGGTTCAACGAGGCCGTGGCCCACTGGCAGACGGGCCCCGCCGACCCGGCCGCCCGGCCCGGAGCACGCTGACGGCCCGGCCGGACGCGACCGCCCGCGGCGGCGCGCGCCGGTGACGGGGTGGGACCGCTTCCGCTGCGGGCCCCACCCACACACGGCGGCGGGGCCGCCGGGATCACTCCCGGCGGCCCCGTCCGTGCGTCCACCCGGCACGCGCCGAACACCCGCGCGTCCGTCCCCAACAGCCCTCCACCGCAGGGACGTTCGCGGTGCCCGGGGGTTCGGGGTGTGTTCCGGGTCAGCCGATGGCCTGGCTGAGGTCGGCCAGCAGGTCGTCCAGCGCCTCGATGCCCACCGACAGCCGCACCAGGTCCGCGGGGACCTCCAGCGCGGAGCCCGCCACCGAGGCGTGCGTCATGCGGCCCGGGTGCTCGATCAGCGACTCCACGCCGCCCAGCGACTCGCCCAGGGTGAAGACCTTGGCGCGGTCGCAGACGTCGACGGCGGCCTGCTCGCCCTCGGTCAGCTGGAACGACACCATGCCGCCGAAGTCCCGCATCTGCTTCGCCGCGACCTCGTGGCCCGGGTGGGACTCCAGACCGGGGTAGTGGACCCGGCTGACCTTCGGATGGGCCGCCAGCATCTCGGCGATCCGCGCGGCGTTGGCGCAGTGCCGGTCCATGCGCACCGCCAGGGTCTTGATGCCCCGCATCACCAGCCAGGCGTCGAACGGCCCGGCGATGGCGCCCATCGCGTTCTGGTGGTAGGCAAGTTCCTCGCCCAGCGCGGAGTCCGCGACGACCAGCGCGCCGCCGACCACGTCGGAGTGGCCGCCCATGTACTTGGTGGTCGAGTGCACCACCACGTCGGCGCCCAGCGCCAGCGGCTGCTGCAGGTACGGGCTGGCGAAGGTGTTGTCGACGACCAGCCGCACCCCCGCGGTGCGGGTGATGTCGGCGAGCGCCGCGATGTCGGTGATGCCCAGCAGCGGGTTCGACGGGGTCTCCACCCACACCATGCGGGTCTCCGGCCGCAGCGCGGCGCGGACCGCCGCCGGGTCGGAGGTGTCCGCCACCGACCACTGCACGCCCCAGCGCTCCACGACCTTGGCGATCAGCCGGAACGTGCCGCCGTAGGCGTCGTTCGGGATCACCAGGTGGTCGCCCGGACTCAGCACGGTGCGCAGCAGGCAGTCCTCGGCGGCCAGGCCGGACGCGAAGGCGAGGCCACGCCGGCCGCCCTCCAGCGCCGCGAGGTTCTCCTCCAGGGCGGTGCGGGTCGGGTTCGCGGACCGGCTGTACTCGTAGCCGCCGCGCAGGCCGCCCACGCCGTCCTGCTTGTAGGTCGACACCTGGTGGATCGGGGGGACCACCGCGCCGGTGGCCGCGTCGGGCTCCTGCCCGGCGTGGATGGCCAGGGTCTCGAAGTGCTGGCTGCGCTCGTTCATGGGGACACCGTAATGGCCGACGACGGGTGCTGAACCCCACCGCGCGCCCGTCCGCCCCCGCGCCCGACC
>NZ_BHZI01000026.1 GCF_004305975.1 Streptomyces otsuchiensis | reverse complement strand
AGCGTGGCCAGCCGATCCGGCGCACGTCGTCCGCAAGCTGTACTGGGACCGTGCGGCCCCCGGCGGCACCGACCAGGGACTTCTGCTCGACCTCCTCAACACGGACGAGCCGACCGGCCACCTCCACACCTACATGGACCAGCTCACGGCCGCGTATCAGGAGGTCATCTTCGCAACAGCGTGGCCAGCCGATCCGGCGCACGTCGTCCGCAAGCTGTACTGGGACCGTGCGGCCCCCGGCGGCCGACTTGACACGTACTACGCCGGCAAGGATTTCCTGATCGCCGACGGCCTCGTCGACATCCCGGTATCCCGCCTCGACACCTACGCCCTGAAGATCAACGGCCGTCGACGCCAACTGGATTGGGCCGCCACCCTCCGCTGGCTGCGCTCGCACTTCGCCACGGCAGAGCCGGTCTGGGCGGCCCTCACCCAGGGCGACCCCACCGACGTCAACCTCGCCCATCCGCTCGCCTGGTTCGACTACGACACCGCGGGAATGAACAGCATCCCCGGCGAGTTCGCCAACTTCCTCTGGTACGCCTCCGCTCTCGGCGGCTGGCTCGTACCCACCTACAACCCAACCGCCTTCGCCGACCACCCCGCCACCTTCACCCACGTCTCGGCCAACACCCCCGAGATCCGACGAGCGGCGGTCGACCACACCACCAGCACCATCCACATCGACTACACGCCGCGCCTCTCTGTACCTCGGCGAGCCGCCGTGACCGCGTACTGGAACAAGCTCGTACGACCGGTCGCGGACTGTCTCTGGCCCGGCGAGGGCCTGGCGAACCTGCTCCGCCCCTACCTCGCCATGCGCATCCTCGGCGTCTACAACCTGGCCGACCTGGCCTCCGAGGACCGGCTCGTCCTGCTCGCCCGTCTTGCCGAGGCCATGAGCCCCGCCTTCGACCCCACCACCTACTTCTGCCCGCTGGAGTCTCCATGCCCGGCCCCCTGAACGGCCACACCGCCCTGGTCACCGGAGCCACCGGCGGCCTGGGCTCGGCCATCGCCCGCCGTCTCGCTGCCGACGGCGCCACCGTCGCCCTCGCGCACCTCGACGACGACCCGGCCGCAGCCGAGCTCGCCGCCCACATCACCGGCAGCAGCGGCGCCGCGATCTCCCTGGCAGCCGACCTCCGCGATGCCGAGGCCGCGCGCGCCCTCTGCCACCAGGCCCACGAGCGGCTCGGTCCGATCGACATCCTGGTCAGCAACGCCGGCGCCTACCCGCGCCGCCCGTGGACGGAGACAACGCCAGCTCACTGGGACGAGGCTCTGGCCTCTAACCTGACCAGCCACTACCTCCTCGCCCACGAGCTGACGCCTGCCATGACGGCCGCCGGCTGGGGCCGGATCATCACCATCGGCTCGGTCCTCGCCACGGCGGGCCGTCACGACCTCGCCGGCTACATCAGCGCCAAGGCCGGCCTCGAAGGACTCACCCGTGCCCTCGCGCGCGAACTCGGCCCTGCCGGCATCACCGTGAACTGTGTCGCCCCCGGTTCCATCCGCGTCCCCGCTGAGGACACCGTCGTCGACGATCCGGAAGCCATGACCGCCCGGCAGCTCGCCCGCCAGTGCGTCCAGCGCCGAGGCCGCCCGGAGGACATCGCCGCGGCCGTCGCCTTCCTCGCCGCCGAGGACGCCGGCTTCATCACCGGCCAGACCCTGCGCGTCGACGGAGGCTGGATCCTTGGCTGACATCTGGCTCATGCGCCACGGCGCCTACGAAGGTCACCGCCCCGGCTACCACGCCCCGCACGAAGCCGCCCTCACGCAGGAGGGCCGCGAGCAGGTGCGCCGCTCCTTGCCCCTCCCTGAGGGCGTCACCGCGATCGTCACCAGCCCGATCCCCCGCGCCCGTCAGACCGCCACCCTCGTCTCGCACCTCACGGGCCTGCCGATCGTGGCCACCTCCGGTCTCCTCGCCGAATGGCGCGCCCCGAGCATCGTTCTCGGCCGCACGGCCGAGACCTACCCGTCGGCCTACCGAGCCTGGCGAGCCCGCCGCCTCGCCAACCCTTGCCTACGCTGCGAAGACGGCGAAAGCCTCACCGACCTCCACACCCGCGCCCGCCACTGCGCCGCCTTCCTCCACCACACCGCTGGGCGCCACGGCCCCCTCTTGGCCGTCTCGCACACCCTCCTCCTCGGCGTACTCACTCACCTCCAAGAAGGCCCCGCCTCCTTCTCCACCGCCGCGAAGACGCCTTGGCCGTTTGGCGCCATGCATCTCCTGCCTGCCCACCAGCACATGAGTCCTGGTCTTCAGCGGCCTGCCCGGTAAGCGGCTGGTACCCCGGCTGCTACACCCGGCGGAAGACCCTCCTCCCCGAACGTCTCCTTCCAGCACTCCTGGTGCCGATGGATACCCTGCTCGAGACCGTTCACCGCGCCGATCGAGACGCCGATCTCACTCCACGCCACTCGGTTTCCCGGTGTCCAGACTCAGATGCCTTCCGAATGGACGTCCATGGGGAGCGCGCAGCTGACTCCACATCTTTCGAGCCTGGGTGGTGGTTGCTACGTCCCAGCAGGTAGCAGCCGCGCGTCCGCTCCCGCAGCCGACTCAGGACGGCGGAACGCCGCCACGCGCGGAGGGCCACCCCCGGCGGGCGGCCCCGGCCGCGCCACCCCCCGCACCGCCGCCTACCGCTGCGCCGGGCCGTCTGTTCAGCGCCATGCCGGCCAGCTGAGGAGAACGGCCAGGACGGTCAGCAGAACGCCCATGGCGAGGTTGAGGACGCGGTGCTGCGACATGATCGCGACGAACTCGCGGATGGTGGCGCTCGGCCAGTAGTAGCGGGCTGTCGGGGAGCCGAGGACCTGGCCGTTCACCCCGGCCCTCCGCGCGGTGAGCGCTGCCCGGAACGCGTGGAAGTTGTTGGTGACCACAACGCAGCGGTAGCCCGGGTCGTCGGCGGCCATGATCGTGCGGCTGTACCGGAGGTTCTCGTCGGTGGTCCGGGAACGGTCCTCCTCCCGCACGTCGGCGGGCGGCGCGCCGTTGTCGACCAGCCAGCGGGCCATGGCCGTGCTCTCCGCCACCCGTTCGTCCGCCCCCTGGCCGCCGGAGGTCAGCAGCACGGGGGCCTTTCCGCCCCGGCGGAGCTGGCGGTCGTGGATCTCCAGCCCCTTCCGGAGGCGGGAGGCGAGCAGCGGAGGCACCCGCTCGCCCCCGAGCAGCCCGGAGCCCAGCATCACGACGAAGTCGACGTCGCCACGGACCCGGACGCGTCCGTAGAGGAAGGCGTAGCCCAGGAAGCAGACGAAGAGGAAGGCGACATAGGCGCTCAGCAGGAGCAGCACTCCCATCGAAGTCGCGGCCGCGGGCGACCCCGACTGCCGGAGGTTCTCCAGGAGGAAGAGCACGGCGACGATCGTCAGGCCCAGCAGCAGGGAGAGCAGGTTCGCGGGGCGGAGGCCCTCCTTGCGGATCATGACGAACCCGTTGGCCACCATGAAGAACGACAGCAGCAGGCCACCGAGCACGGTCACGAGGAAGTACAGGGCCAGCAGGAACTCCGCGTGGCGCGGGCGGACGAACAGCAGCGCCACCGCCGCGCTGATCGCCACCAGCCCCAGCAGGACGGCGTTCCGGAACATCCTGCGGTCCTGCCGCACCGAGCACAGGAAGGCGGCCGAGAAGACCGCGGAGGGCGCGAAGGCCAGGGCGGTGATCACCGCATCACCTCTCGACGGGCCGCGCTGCGACAGGCCGCGCGGCTGGCGGAGGCGGTCATCGGGCGCTCACCCGCACGACGCCGCGCCGGTACGCCCACAGCGCGCTCAGTCCGATGAGCGCGAGGACGAGAGCGGCGGGCGTCAGCGTTCCGCCGTCCAGCGCCGCCGCGTCCTGGGCACCGTTGTCGCCGTCGCCGTCGCCGGAGCTGAGGACGGCGGGCGCCCAGTTCCACACGGTGTGGAAGGCACACGCCCGCCACAGGTTCCCGTCCGCCAGGGTCCACAGCGCGAGCGCGACACCCAGCAGGAAGGTCAGCAGCGCGTACGCGGCGGTGGCGCCCTGGTTGGCCATGTGGGCCGCGGCGAACAGCGCCGAGCTGAGCAGCACGCCCGCCGCGACCCCCCAACGTTCGCGGAGGGCCGGGAGGAGGTAGCCGCGGAAGAGCAGTTCCTCCGTGGGCGCCTGGACGGCGAAGGTGAGCAGCAGCAGCGCCATCTGCCAGGCCGTGACCGATGGCCCGGACCCCTCACCGGAGGCGCCCGTGTCCGAGCCGAGGGCGCTCAGTGCGACGTTCAGCGCGACGAGGCCGACCAGCGCCGTGCCGACCCCGACGGCGATCTTCCGGTAGCGGTCGCCACCCCGCAGGCCGAGTGAGGCGAAGGGACGCCGCTCGCCGTACACCACCCACGTGACCAGGAGCGCCGCGGTCGGAGCGAAGGCGACCACGTTGAACAGTCCCAGCCCCGCGAGGGAGTCTCCGTCGACGCCGGAGAACCGCAGGACCACCCGTGCCAGCAACTGGCCGGCGGCAAGGCAGACGGCGACGACGAGGACGGCGAGTAGCGGGCCGGCCCGGCGCCCGGTCGCCGCCCGGCCGGGTGAGAGGGGTTCGCTGGGTGCGGTGTCGGTCATCGGCGGCCACCTTCTCGGAACGTGCGGATGTTCCCCCCTTCGAATGGGCCGAAGGGGGGAACACGAACGCTCGCAGCGCGTGGGCGGCGCCGCTCGTCGGAGAGCTCCGAACGAGTGAACCGGAGGAGGACGGCAGCGGCTCGCCGGCTGGGCCGAATCCGGCCGCACCGCCCTCCTCGCGACCGATGGATCCTCGGAACGGAACGCTGTCAGGCTGTCGCGCTCGGCACCAGGAGGTCTCCGGGGATGTCGGCCTTGTCGGGGGCGTAGTAGTCCTTGATCCCCTCGGCCCAGGTGGGCACCGCCACGCGGTCCTCCGCCGTCGGTTCGAAGGCGTCGAAGAGGGCCTGGATGTTGGCGGGTTGGAAGCCGATGGCGGTCATCAGGTCGATGAAGAGCGGGCGTTCGATGAGGCCGTCGCCGTCCGGGTCGCCGAGGGCGGCGAGTGCTTCGGCGAAGGCGGTGACGGTCGCGTCGAACCGTTCGGGGGACAGCACGCAGGCGCTGTACTCCTCGAAGCTGATCAGCTGGTCCCCGTCGGTGTCCAACTCGTCGGCCAGCGTGGTCCAGTACTGCTCGAAGGCGGCGCGCATCGCGTCCTTCGCCTCATCCGAGGAGGCCGGCGCGGCGGCGACGACACGGTCGCCCATGAGTGTGAAGTCGGCGGCTTCGAGGACTCCGTTGCCGTTGGCGTCCAGCAGTGAGAAGACAAGCGCGACCCTCTGGGTGGCCTCTGCACGCATGATTCAGTCACCTCTCTTGTGACCGTTCCCCGCGGTACGGAGGCCGGGATTCCCCGGCAGTCCGCCCCGCACGGCCGGACGTTGCCCGGCCCGAGCGATCAATGCCCGCACGCCCCGGCGCTATCCGGGTGCGGCGAGGCGTTCGCCGGAAAGGTGGAATCAGCTTGATTTCCGGGCGAGTTGGGCAGCTGGCGTGCACGAGCGGTAGGCCGCGCGCCGGGGACCGCAGCCGCGGAGGGACGACCGTGTCCCGACCTCGACTCGGCCACCGTCGCACCGGCGTCAATGACCGGCGGCGGGCGCCTGCGGCCGCCGGCCAGTCCCCAGACTCGCGGGCCTGTCCCGAAGCTCCGTCACCCATCAGGACGCAGCCATCTTGACTTCGGAACACATTCCGACTTAACGTGGAGCCATGTCCAGCATGACCGTTTCGTTCTCCGATCTGTCGAAGAACTCCAGGCGCGTCGCCGATACCGTCGAGCGCGCTCAGCGCGTCCATGTCACACGACGTGACGGCGAGGACCTCTACCTCACCACAGAGCGTCATGACCGGCACCGCGAAGAGACCGCCGATGTCACGGCACGGCTCTTCACCGCTCTGATCAGCAGTGATGAAGGTGCTCAAGCCATTCTGCTGGCACTGCCCGAGGTCTTTCCGTGGACTCGGCACCTGTCGTCCGAGGAGGTGCGTGAGTTCGTGGTCGAACTGGTCCACGCGACCAGCGATGTATCCGAGCTGGGTGTACACGCCAATCTGCACAGAGTCATCGTCGAGTGGCGTGCCACCGCCCGCATTCTCGCTGACCCGGAGCTGACCGCACAGCTCACCGCTGCTCTGCCGGACGAGGACTACGGCGAGGTGCCCGCGCCATGAGCCCCAAGCGCGGCGATGACGTCGCCCCGCCCCCTGTCGGAACCGAATGACGGCTGCGGTTCACCACCAGTGACGCGGCGAAGGGCTGGGGCGATCTGTGCACGGAAGCTCCGGGTAACGCACGTCGCTGCTACGAGGCCCTTCGCGCTGCGCCGACAGACATGGCGGACCCGGACCGCCAGCATCAGCTCCGCGGACGCCTCGCCACCGCCTCCTTAGGCGGGACCAGCTACCCGCAGTGGGAGTACGAGGTCACCGCCGGCGGCCGTGTGCGGTATCTCGTGGACCGGACCAACCGAACCGTCCACTTGGTGTACGCGTCGCCCCGGCATCCCAGGGACACCGACCGCTGACGTGCCGGTGGTGCCGCGGCCGGGTGTGGGTCAGTGGTAGTGGGCGGCGGGGTGTGCGGTGGGGGCCAGTTCCTGGGCGAAGCCGTCGCGCCAGGTGGGGTGGTCGGGACGCCAGGCGAGGGTGTCGCGGGCGCGGGCGTTGCTGGCGCCGCGCAGGCGGGTCATGTAGTCGACGCCCCAGCTGCCGACCAGCAGTCGGGCGAGAGGCGCGGGCAGTGAGGCGGGCGGGCGGGCGTCGAGGAGTTCGGCGAGGTGCGGCAGCCAGACGTCGGCACGCACCGGGTCGTCGTCGACGATGTTGAGCGCGCCGGTGGCCCGGGGGTGTTCCAGGGCGGCGAGGATCGCTGTGGCGGCGTCGTGGGTGTGCAGGAACGAGAAGGTGGCCGTGCCGCCGCCGATGAGCGGGACGCGGCCTCTGCGGACGGCGGCGGTGAGGGTGCCGTCGGCCGCGAGAGCGGTGCCCGGCCCGTAGAGGTGACCGAGGCGCAGGACCAGGCCGTCGGCGGCCGTCACCCGTGCCTCCAGCTCGCGGAGGGCTGCGAGGATCGGCGCGAACTGGCCGGGGCCGGCCGGCCACCACGGGTCGTCCTCGTCGGCGGGGCCGTCGCCGCCGTCGGGGTCGTAGGCGAACGCGACTCCCTGGCCGATGGTGCGGCCGACGCCGTGCCGCCCAGCGGCGGCCAGCAGGTTGACGGTGCCCTCGGTGCGCAGCCGGTTGGTCAGCTCGAACTGCTTGCCGATGCGTCGTGGGTTGATGGCGGCGGGGATGGCGGTGAGCATGTTGACGATGGCGTCCGGGGCGGCCTCGGCGACCGCCGCGTCGACGGCGTCGGCGTCGAGTGCGTCGCCGATGACGACGTCCGCTCCGGTGCGTTCCATGTCGCTCCCGCGCTGCGGGGTGCGGGCGAGTGCGGTGACGCGGTGACCCGCGGTGGCGAGGAGCGGCAGCAGTTGTCGGCCGACGACTCCGGTGGCGCCCGCGACGAGTACGCGCATGGCTGCCTCCTGCGCTGTGGGGCCGGGGCGCGCGGCGTCAGGTTCGGTGCGCGCGACCGCCCGGCCGCTGGTTTGCGTTGCGGCACCTTCCACGATGCGCGGTGCCGCCCGTCTCGGCCACTCGGCGGAGGACGGACGGCGGACGGCGGACGGCGGACGGCGGGCCCGTGGACGAGGTGTGGGACGGAGGGCCCGGCGGCCGTCAGTCCTCGGGCACACCGGTGCCGAGGAGGAGGTACTCGCCGTCCTCGACGCGGTAGAAGAACGCTCCCTTGCCGGTGAAGTTGCCGTTGGCGGGCTCGAAGCTGAAGGTCTTGGTGACGCCCTTGTGCCGGGTCTGGCGGATCGAGGGCACGATGTCCTGGCGGGTGACCCGGTCCAGCTCCTTCTCCTCGTGGAGGCCGCGCGCGCAGGCGGCCAGCACCTGTACCGCGTCGTACGCCTCGGCGGCGTAGAGCGGCGGGTCCTCGTCGAAGGCGTCGGTGAAGGCGGTGACGAAGTCGGCTGCCGAGTCGAGCTGTTCGGGGTGGACGACGGCGGCGACGAACATCCATCCCTCGGCGGCGCTCCCCGCACGCTCCAGGAACCGGGGGTCGAACGCGTCGTGGGTGGCGATGCGTCTGCCGTCGTATCCGGTTTCGTCGAGCGCCTGCGCGAAGGGGATCAGCTCCTCCCAGTCGCCGCCGAAGACGATGAAGTCGGGCTGCTTCGACACCAGTTGGCGGACGGGTGCGCGGTGGTCGGCCGTGCCGGTGGGGATGGTCACCGGGTGGACGGTGCGTCCGCCCCGCCGCAGCAACGTGCCGAAGGCGGTGGTGACTTCGCGGCTGTAGTCGGTGGCCGTCTGCACCAGGCCGACGGCCGGGGCGTCCTCGTCGGCGGTGACGTAGGTCATCACGTCGGTCATCTGGAGGGCGTTGCCGGTGCGGGCGGAGACGAAGACGGAGTCCTTGATGATCTGCGCACCGTCGTTGACGGTGAGCAGCGGCAGCCGCGCCTGGTAGTACGTGTCGAGGGACGCCCGGAGCGCCTCGCTGGTGGTGGCGCTGAGGACGCCCACGACGCGGGCGTCCTCGGTGAGGGTGGCCGCGGCCGTCGCCGCGCCGTCGGCGGTGCCGCCGTCGTCGACGGTCTCCAGCTGGTAGCGGAAGGGGTGCGCGGTGTCGGAGTTGAGCTGGTCGACGGCGAGTTGGGCTCCGCGGACCTGTGCCTGGGCCATGTCGGCGAGGTCGCCTTCCAGGTCGCCCTGGACGCCGAGCACGAGCAGCGGGCGGTCGGTGGCGGGTCGGCCGCGTCCCTCGCCGCCGGGGCCTGCCTGGTCCCCGTCGCCGGAGCCGGGGTCGGCTTCGTTGTTGAGCAGCACGGCCGCGGTGACACCGCCGCCGATGACGCCCAGGGTGGCGAGGGCTCCGATGAGCACGTTGCGGCGGCGCGGCCCGGTGGGTGGTCCTTCGGGCGGTCCGGGCGGTCCGGGGCGGGTGCCGGGGGTGGTGCCGGGCCCTTGGGTGAGCGCGTCGTTGAGGGTGCCGATGGGTGGTCCGAAGCCGCCGCTGACGCCCGCGCCGAACCCGGCACCCGCTCCGGTGCCGGCTCCGGAGCCGCCGACGATCTCGGTCCGGTCGGCGGCGGGCAGGGCCAGCATCTCCGCCGACCGCTCCGCGATCAGCCGGGTCACCGGCGGAGGGAGCCAGCCACCTTCGGGGCTCTCCTCCAACGTCCACGCGGAGCGCAGCTGTTCGGCGTCGAGCCGTGCCTCCGGGTCCTTCTCCAGCAGCCCGTCGACGACGGGGCGCAGGGCGTCGGGCACCCCGGAGGTGTCCGGCGGGTCGTAGACCGTGCGGAAGAGCATCGCCTCCACCGGGCCGCTGCCGAAGGGGCGTTGGCCGCTGGCGGTGTAGGCGAGGACACAGCCCAGCGAGAACATGTCGCTGGCCGGGCTGATCGGCCGGCCCTGGGCCTGCTCCGGGGAGAGGAAGCCGGGTGAGCCGATGACGACGTCGGTGGCGGTCAGCACCGTGTCGTCCATGGCGCGGGCGATGCCGAAGTCGATGAGGCGGGGCCCGTCGAGGCCGAGCAGCACGTTGCCGGGCTTGACGTCGCGGTGCACGAGACCGGCCTCGTGCACGGCGTCCAACGCCTCGGCGAGCATCGTGCCCAGCGCGCGGACACCGTGTTCGGGGAACGGGCCGTGGTTGGCGACGGCCTCGTTGAGGGGCGGTCCGGGGACGAACTCGGTGGCCAGCCACGGCGCGGGCGCCTCCGTGTCGGCGTCGACGACGGGCACCGCCCAGCGGTTGCGCACCCGCTGGGCGATGGCGACCTCGCGGCGGAACCGGGCGCGGAACCCGACGTCGTCGGCGTACTCGGCCCGGATCAGCTTGATCGCGACCAGGGTGCCGCCGGGCGAACGGCCGAGCAGCACCATGCCCATGCCGCCGGCGCCCAGCCGGCCGAGCATGCGGTAGCCGGACACCCAAGCGGGGTCGGACGGATGTAGCGGCTGCATCAGCGCATCGTTCCTCGGGCGGCTCGGGCGGCACGGGCAACACGAACGGCTCGGGCAACACGGACGGCTCGGGCGGCTCGGGCGGCCAGGGCGGTGGCGCCGGTGATGCCGGTGGCGCCGGTAGTTCCCGTGGCCCGCCCGCGCCCCCGGCCCGCGTCCTGCCCGTGGGTCATGACAGTTCGAGCTCGACGTTGTAGAGGACCCAGGCCGCGCCCTCGGCGGCGATCATGAGGAGTTCGGTCATCTCGTAGCCCTCGGCGCCCTTCACGGAGACGGCGGTGGTGACCATGCCGATGCGGGACTTGGACCAGACGAAGTCGTGCGGCCCGGGGTCGGCGTCGGTGGAGAACTGCCCCGCCTCGAACATCGAGGCGTCGGCGTTCAGCACCTCCTCGTCGGCCATCGGCATGGACATCAGGCCGCTCAGCCGCTGGCCTCCGCCCAGCTCCTGGTCGGGGCAGCGGAAGCTCTCCTGGACCGCGTCCTCCATCGCGATCTCGGCCTCCTCGGTGCTGGTGTGCACGCTGATGGTGACGGCCGTCTGCACGAGCCCCTTGCCGTCGGCGGCGGGGATGTTGATGCGGTGGGTGAGGGAGTCCAGGACGGTGTCGGGGAGTTCGCCGCGGTCCCAGACGCAGTTGTCGCCGAGGTAGGTGAAGGTACCGGCGTTGACGTACGGCTCGTTGGCGACCATGCCGTCCTGCCAGGTGTCCGGGGTCAGCTGCGCGTTGCTGGTCAGCTCGCGGGCCTCTTCGGCGTTCTTCGGCACCCGGTCGGGGCCGGGGGTGAAGTCGTAGGAGTCGGGCAGTTCGCCGACCTGCTCGTCCTCGCCCGCGTCGTCGCCGTCCTCGTCGTTCTCGCCCGTGTCGTCGGCGTCCTCGTCGGTGTCCGGCGCGTCGGCCTCGTCGGCCTCCCCGACGTCGCCGCCCTTGCCGCCGGCCGATTCGGAGGAGTCGCCCCCCTTGGCCCCGGTCTCCTCGGAACCGCAGGCGGTCACCGCCAGGACGGCCAGCGCCGCAGCGGCCACTCCCAGACTGCGCGTGCGAAACATGTGCGTCCCCCTCGCCCCGCGGCCCGTGGGCGGCGGTTCGTCCCGGCGGGCTGGATACCCGTCGGGATCACTGGTCATCGCTGGGGAGTCTAGGGATCGGCTGTCACCTTCCGATGGCTGAACCGTCACAGCAGAGCCACGTCGTGCGGGGCGCGCGGAGGTGGCCGGCACGGACGGGAGGCGTCTCGCGGTGGCGAGTCAGGTGCCCGGGTCAGGCCCCGGGTCAGGCGCCCGGGGCGGTAACGGGCTGGTCGGCGGCCTGCGGGGGCTGGTGGTGGCGGCAGCTGCCGGTGAAGTAGAGGCCGACGACCGGCCGCAGCACCGCCGCCGGGATCACCGGTGGGGCAGTCGCGTCGGCGCGCTTGTCACCGTCGCGGTCCGCCTCGTGACGGTCACCGTCGCCGCTGTGACCTTCCCCGCCGCAAAAGTGACCTTCCCCGCCGCCCTCGTGAGCGTCCGAGCCGAGTGAGAGGCGGGCGGCGAGACCGTCGGTGACGGCCAGGAGCGTGGTGGCGGCGGCACCCGCGTCCACGGCCGACTCCACCTCGCCGCACTCCTTGCCGTTCTCCACAGCTGTGGACACCCGCCGCCACAGGTGGTCCTCGGCCGCGCGGGCGACCTCGGCGAGCGAGGGGACGTTGAGCGAGGCGGTGAGCAGGTTCTGCCGGACCCGGTGTTCGACGGTCCGCTCCGTGTCGAGCGGCAGCAGTTCGGCCAGGGCCGTGGTGAGGAGTTCGGAGATCGGCAGGCCGTCGGCCTCACCCTGGCGCACTCGTGTGTCGACGCGATGGTCGAGGGCGGCGACACAGTCCTCGTAGGCGAATCGCAGCAGGTCGTCGCGGCCGGCGAAGTAGTGCTGGATCAGGCCGACCGAGGTGCCCGCCTCCTCCGCGACCCGCACGAACGAGGTGCGTCCGAGGCCCCCGGCTGCGAGCAGGCGCTGGAAGCCGCGCGCGATGGCCCGGCGGCGCTGGTCATGGTCCACGACTTTCGGCACCTGACAACAGTACAGCCGTACCGCTAAGGTTTTTGGTATGCACATACTTTTTCGTCGCGCGCTGCCTCTGCTGGCGGCCGCGACGCTGACGTTGACGCCGCTGACGTTGACGCCGCTGACGTCGACGCCGCTGACGTCGACGCCGCTGACGTCGACGCCACTGACGGAGCCCCCGGGCGGCCCGTCCGCCGAGCCGCGCGCCACCGGGCAGCACGACGCGCTGGACACCTTCCTCCACGAGCGGCTGGACGCCACCGGCGTGCCCGGCGCCGCGTTCGCCGTGGTGGGGCCGGACGGCGTCGAGCACTCAGCCGTCCTCGGCACCGACGGCGACGGCCGACCGGTCACCGAGCGGACACCGTTCCTGTGGGGGTCGGTCTCCAAGCCGGTCACCGGCACCCTGGTCCTGCGGCTGGCCGACGCCGGTCACCTGGAGCTGGAGGACCCCGTCACCGACCATCTGCCGTGGTTCGAGCTGAAGGAGCCCGGCGCCGAACGGATCACCGTGCGGCACCTGTTGCTGCACACCAGCGGTCTGCCCGCCGGTCTGCACCTCACCGACAGCGGTGATCCCGGGCGCGACGCGACCACGGTCTCCCGGTCGCTCGCCGAGGTGACGGCCGAGGGTGAGCCCGGGGCGGACCACCGCTACTCCAGCCTGAACTACCTGCTGCTGTCGGCCGTCGTCGAACAGGTCACCGGCGCCCCGGCGGACCGGGCCCTGACCCAACACGTCCTCGGACCGCTCGGGATGGACACCACGGTGGCCACCGCGCCGGACGCCGCCGAGCGGCTGCCACCCGGCCACCGCTACGTCCTGGGCCGGCCGGTCGGCTTCGACACCCCGTACGACCCGGCAGGCACGGGATACGGCTACTTGGGGGGAAGCCTGCTGGACCTGGCCGCGTACGCCCGCGCCCAACTCGGTGGCAACGCCCGGGAGGACGCCACCGTCAACCCCGACGGGGACCACGGAGCCGCCGGGGGCGCGCCGCTGCTCGATCCGGCGCACCGCGCCAAGGCCCACCACGCGGGAATCACCACCGGCGAGGAGCGCGGCTACGGACTCGGCTGGCGCCGGTGGCCGTTGGCGGACATCGGGGTGCGGGCGGACGGTGACGCCGTCTGGCACGGCGGCGCCGTACCCGGCTACCAGACCTCGCTGGTTCTGCTGCCCGAACGCGAACAGGCCGTGGTGCTGCTCCAGAACGCCTACGGCTCGTTCCAGGAAACCGCACTGCTGGAGACGGCGTTCGGTCTGGCCGCACTCCTGCACGGCGAGCAACCCGTGGTGAGCGGCGGCGACGGCCTCTACCCGGTGCTGCTCGGCGCTTTCGCGCTGCTGGCGCTGCTACTCCTGGTGCTGCTGGCCCGGACGGTGGCAGCCCTGGCACGGGGCACCGGCGCGCCGGACACCTCCGTTCGCCGGACGCTGCTCCACCTGGCCGCCTGGGTCGTGCCGGCCGCGGTGGTGGGGGCGGCGGCGCTGTGGTGGCTGCCCTCCGCGTGGGGTGTTCCGCCGTCGCGGGTCGCCCTCTGGGCACCGGACGTGGCCTGGTCGCTGCACGGACTGGCCCTGCTGTGCGGCGCCTTGGCCCTGGCACGCACGGGACTGGCCCTCCGCTCGCTGCGCCCGCCGCAGCGCCGGAAGGCCGGACGCGGGGAGGGAGACGGGGACGGGGACAGCGCACCGGACGGCCGGTAGGCGTCACCGGGAACAGGGTGCGGACGCGCCGGACGGGGCCGGACGTGCGGCGTCGCCGCGTGTCCGGCCCCGTCCGGGTGGCGTGGTTCTCCCGACGGCCCGCGCGGTGTCGAGGCCGCGCGGGCGGACGGTCAGGCCCAGGTGATGAGCCGCTTGGGGTGTTCCAGGATGGCGGCGATGTCCGCCAGCACCTTGGAGCCCAGTTCGCCGTCGACCAGGCGGTGGTCGAAGGAGAGCGCCAGCGTGGTCACCTTGCGCGGCTTGACCTTGCCCTTGTGGACCCAGGGCTGGTCCTTGACCGCGCCGAAGGCGAGGATGGCCGACTCCCCCGGGTTGAGGATGGGGGTGCCGGTGTCAACGCCGAAGACGCCGACGTTGGTGATGGTGACGGTGCCGTCCCGCATGTCGGCCGGAGCCGTCTTGCCGTCGCGGGCGGTGGACACCAACTCCGACAGTGCCTGCGAGAGTTCGGGCAGGGTCTTGGCGCCGGCGTCCTTGATGTTCGGCACGATCAGCCCGCGCGGGGTCGCCGCGGCGATGCCCAGGTTGACGTAGTCCTTGTAGACGATCTCCTGGTTCGCCTCGTCCCAGGCCGCGTTGACGTCCGGGTTGCGCCGGATCGCGACCAGCAGGGCCTTGGCGACCAGCAGCAGCGGGTTGACCCGCAGGCCCGCCATCGACGGGTCCTCCTTGAGCTGCTGGACCAGCTTCATGGTGCGGGTGACGTCCACGGTCACGAACTCGGTGACGTGCGGGGCGGTGAAGGCGCTGTTGACCATCGCCGCCGCCGTCGCCTTGCGCACGCCCTTGATGGGGACGCGCCGTTCGCGGATCGACGTCAGCGACTGCGGCTCCACCGCCGGGGCGGCGCCGTTGACCGTGCCGCCCGCGGCCGGGGCCGGGGCCTCCGCGCGGGCGGAGGCCGCCCGGTGCACGGCGTGCAGGTCGTCCCGGGTGATGGTCCCCTCGGGGCCGGTCGGGGTGACGGTCGCCAGGTCGATGCCGAGGTCCTTGGCGAGCTTGCGGACCGGCGGCTTGGCCAGCGGCCGGCCGGCGGTCTGCGCGGGCGCGGCGGCCGGTGCGGCAGCAGGCGGAGCCACGGGCGCCGCCGCGCCGTTCAGCTCGCGCTGGACGGCCGCCTGCGCGGCCTGCGCGGCACCGTTGGCCGAGCCGCCGCCGTCGGCGTTCTTGCGCGGCCGGCGCTTGGCGGTGCCGGTGGCCACGCCGTAACCCACCAGGACGGGCTGGCGCTTGCCGGCCTCCTCCTCGCCCCCACCGTCGGATTCGGCGGCAGGCGTCGGCGCGGAAGCCGGCGCGGCGGCAGAAGCAGGTGCGGCAGCGGGCGCCGGCGCCGGGTCACCCGCGCCCGGGTCGGTGTCGACGGTGATGATCACGGCGCCGACATCGACGGTGACGCCCTCCTCGAAGAGGAGCTCGGCCACCGAGCCGTCGTAGGGGATGGGCAGTTCGACGGCGGCCTTGGCCGTCTCCACCTCGACGACCATCTGGCCGTCGGTGACGGTGTCACCGGGCTTGACATGCCACTTGAGGATCTCCGCCTCGGTGAGTCCCTCGCCCACGTCGGGCATCTTGAACTCGCGGAAGCGCTGTGCGGTCATCGTCACGACTCTCCTCGGCCTTCTCAGTACGCCAGGGCGCGGTCGACGCCGTCCAGCACCCGGTCCAGGCCGGGGAGGTACTCCTCCTCGACCCGGGCCGGCGGGTACGGGGCGTGGAAGCCTCCGACGCGCAGCACCGGGGCTTCCAGGTGGTAGAAGCAGCGTTCGGTGATCCGGGCGGCGACCTCGGCGCCGGAGCCGAAGAAGACGGGCGCCTCGTGCACCACGACCAGCCGGCCGGTCTTCTCCACCGAGCGCTGGATGGTGTCGAAGTCGATCGGGGAGATCGTCCGCAGGTCGAGGACCTCGATGGAGCGCCCCTCCTCCGCCGACGCCTCGGCGGCCTGGAGCGCGGTGCGCACGGTCGGGCCGTAGGCGGCGATGGTGAGGTCGGTGCCCTCGCGGATGACCCGGGCCTGGTGCAGCGGGCCGGGTACGCCGCGGCTGATCTCCTCGCCCTTGCCCCAGTAGCGGGACTTGGGCTCGAAGAAGATGACGGGGTCGTCGCACTCGATGGCCTGCTGGAGCATCCAGTAGGCGTCGGAGGAGTTGGCCGGGGAGACGCACTTGAGTCCCGCGACGTGCGCGAACAGCGCCTCGGGCGACTCGCTGTGGTGCTCGACCGCACCGATGCCGCCGGCGTAGGGGATGCGGATGACGACGGGCAGCTTGATCTTGCCCAGTGCCCGCGCGTGCATCTTCGCCAGCTGGGTGACGATCTGGTCGTAGGCGGGGAAGACGAAACCGTCGAACTGGATCTCCACCACCGGCCGGTAGCCGCGCAGCGCCAGGCCGATCGCGGTGCCGACGATGCCGGACTCGGCGAGCGGGGTGTCGATGACCCGGTCCTCGCCGAAGTCCTTCTGCAGGCCGTCGGTCACACGGAAGACGCCGCCGAGCTTGCCGACGTCCTCGCCCATGATGAGGACCTTGGGGTCGTTCTCCATCGCGGTGCGCAGCGAGCTGTTGATCGCCTTGGCGATGGGGAGCTTCTCACCGGGTGCCATGTCAGTTGCCCTCCTCGTCGGTGTCCGCGAAGGAGGCGGCGTACGCGGCGTACTGGGCGCGCTCCTCGTCGACGAGCGCGTGGCCGTCGGCGTAGATGTTGTCGAACATCGACATCGCGGGCGGGTCGGGCATGGTCCGGATGGCTTCGCGCACCCGCTTGGCCATGGTGTCGCTCTCCTCGTCGATCGAGGCGAGGAACGCCTCGTCGGCGAGCTGCTCGTTCTCCAGGTAGGCGCGGAGCCGCAGGATCGGGTCCTTCGCCTCCCACGCGGCGCGCTCGTCGTCGGAGCGGTAGCGGGTGGGGTCGTCGGAGGTGGTGTGGGCGCCCATGCGGTAGGTGAACGCCTCGATGAGCATCGGGCCCTGGCCGGTGCGGGCGCGCTCGACGGCCGCGCGGGTCACGGCGAGGACGGCGAGGACGTCGTTGCCGTCGACGCGGATGCCGGGGAAGCCGTAGCCGGCGGCCCGCTGGTAGAGCGGCACGCGGGTCTGGCGCTCGGTGGGCTCGGAGATCGCCCACTGGTTGTTCTGGCAGAAGAAGACGACCGGGGCGTTGTACACGGCGGAGAAGGTGAACGCCTCGGCGACGTCGCCCTGGCTGGTCGCGCCGTCGCCGAAGTAGGCGAGGACCGCGGTGTCGGCGCCGTCCTTGGCTACGCCCATGGCGTAGCCGGTGGCGTGCAGCGCCTGCGAGCCGATGACGATGGTGTAGAGGTGGAAGTTGTTGCTGTTGGGGTCCCAGCCGCCGTTGTTCACGCCGCGGAACATGCCCAGGAGCTGCGCCGGGTCGACGCCGCGGCACCAGGCGACGCCGTGCTCGCGGTAGGTCGGGAAGACGTAGTCGTCGGGCCGCAGCGCGCGGCCGGAGCCGATCTGGGCGGCCTCCTGGCCGAGGAGCGACGGCCACAGGCCCAGCTCGCCCTGTCGCTGCAGGGCGGTGGCCTCGGCGTCGAAGCGGCGGGTCAGCACCATGTCGCGGTACAGGCCACGCAGTTCGTCGGCGTCGATGTCGATGGTGTAGTCCGGGTGCTCGACCCGCACCCCCTCGGGGGTCAGCAGTTGCACCATCTCCGGCTCCGGACGACCGGCGGGCGCCTTGGCGGCGGCCTTCTTGGCGGCGGCCTTGGCGCCCGTCGCCTTCTTGGCGGGCGCCTTCTTCGCGGCTGCCTTCTTGGTCGTCTTGGTGGCGGTGCGTTTCACGCCGCTGCGTGGCGTCTTCGCGCGCGCAGTGCTCTCCACGGTCACGTGTGCTCCTCCGTCGGTCCGGCCCCCGGGGTCTTCCGGGTGGGCCAGTGCGGCTCGCCCGGTCCGTACGGCGCACGGGGTGGGTGCGCGGCGGACGTACCGAGCGTGACTGTCGTGTCGCGTTCGATGGCCCGCTAAACAGCACGGTACCCATTGCGCCAGCGTCCAGCGAAGCGTCCCTGACCTGCGAAAATACCTGGATGCCCAAGTAATTCGGGGAGGCGCGGGAACGGCGCTGGTCACAGCCTTGCAAGCCGTCGAAGGACACGCGCACCGTAACCCGGCCGACCGGGTTACGGGAAGAGCGGCGGCGCTGTGCTCCCTGTGTGACACTGGCCGTGTGCCGAAAGACGGAAAAATCACGGTATTCCTCGTGGACGATCACGAGGTGGTCCGACGCGGCGTGCACGAGATGCTGTCCCTGGAGGAGGACATCGAGGTGGTCGGGGAGGCCGGAACGGCGGCCGACGCCCTGGTCCGCATCCCCGCCGCCCGTCCCGATGTCGCCGTCCTCGACGTGCGGCTGCCGGACGGCAGCGGAGTCGAGGTCTGCCGGGAGGTGCGCTCCCGCGACGAGAACATCGCCTGCCTGATGCTGACCTCCTACGCCGACGACGAGGCGCTGTTCGACGCCATCATGGCGGGCGCCTCCGGGTACGTCCTCAAGGCGATCCGGGGCACCGAACTCCTCTCCGCCGTCCGTGACGTGGCGGCCGGGAAGTCCCTCCTCGACCCGGTCGCCACCCAGCGCGTCCTGGAGCGGCTGCGCGACGGCGACGGCAAGCAGGACGACCGGCTGTCCCATCTGACGGACCAGGAGCGCCGCATCCTGGACCTCATCGGCGAGGGGCTGACCAACCGCGCCATCGGTGAGCGGCTGCACCTGGCGGAGAAGACCATCAAGAACTACGTCTCCAGCCTGCTGGCCAAGCTGGGCATGGCCCGGCGCTCCCAGGCCGCCGCCTACGTCGCCCGCATCCAGGCGGAACGCCCGCGCCCGGAGCAGTGACCGGCGGCACGCGGAGGCGGCAGGGCGGGCGGCAAGGGAGACGGAACGGGGCGACGCGGAGGCGCGCGCGCCGGGCGCGCGTGATGTCCGTTGTGTAACCCCGTGCACCAAGCGCCTGGTTAATCCGGGACCATCGTCCACCGATCAGGGACTTTCCCTGCCCCAACGGGCGCCCGGAGGTCGGCAGGGTGAGAGGCATGTCCGCGCACCGCCCCTCCGACCAGCTCGCCGAGGCGCTGCGGCTGCTGCCGCACGCCTCGCACGGCCGTGCCGCGGTGACCCGGCGTGCCCTGCCCTTCGTTCTGCTGGCCCAGCACCTGGTGACCCGCGGCAGCGTGCTGCTGCGCATCCCGGCCGGGCAGATCGAGTCCCGGGTGCTGGACGGCACGGTGCTCGCCTACCACGCGCACCCGGCCGCCGACTGGACCGAACAGGCCCTCGGCGTCCAGCTGGTGGGCACGGTGACCACGGTGCGTCCCACCGACGCCGAACGCGCGGCGTTCGACCGTTCGGGAGAACGGCCGGCCCGCGTGCCCGACGCCACGGGCGCGACACCCCCCGCGGCGGAGCCGGGCGGGACGGCGAGCGGGGCCGGTACCGCGGCCGTCGAGGACCCGCCCGGCACGCTCTACGCCCGGCTGGAGCCGATGCTGGCCACCGTCCGGCACCCGGCGGACGCGGACGCGGACACCGCCACGGACGCGGAGACCGCCGGCGACGCCGGCGACGCCGACGAGGCGGCGCGCCTCAGTCGCTGAACGCGTCCCGAACGGCCACCGCGTGCCGCGTCCACCAGACCACCAGCGCCGACGACGCGGCGAACTGCGGGTCGGCACGGTGGTCACGCAGCTCGTAGTGCCAGCGCAGCATCCAGAAGTCGTTGAGCCGCTCCCACCACACCCGCCGCGTGGCCGCGTCGAGTTCGTCGGCGCCGGCGCCGGTGCTCTGCCGGTAGGCGCGGGCGTAGGCGCGGACCTTGGGGAGGTCGAGGCCGCCGTCCGCCCGCAGGAAGAAGATCACCGCGGCGCGTACCGCCTCCTCGGCGCGCGGCCGCACACCGAGGCGGTCCCAGTCGATGATGGCCAGCGGCTCCACCGGGCTCGCGCTGCGGTAGATGAGGTTGAGGGGGTGGAAGTCGCCGTGCACCCAGCCCGAGGCGGGGATCCGGGCACGGTCCGGACGCCGGTGTCCGTGGTCGTACAGCATCCGGCGGCGCTCCCGCAGCCGGTGTTCGGCCAGCTCGTCGAAGCAGCTGCGGCGGGAGGTGCGTCGGATGCGGGCCAGCAGCTGGTCGATCAGGCACAGCGTGTCCTCGGTGCGGGCCGTCTCGGTTGCGGCGACGGGCGAGGAGGGCAGGAGGCGCTGCCCGGCTGCGCCCGCGCGGCAGGAGGAGGGAGCCGGCCCGTGTGGTGCGCGCGGCGCCGGCACGGGTCCGTCCGCGGGCCGGCGCGCACGCCCGCGGTCGGCGGGCCAGGCGGCGCTCGCTGTGCCGAGCGCCGTCCCGAGCGCGGTCCCGGGCGCGGCCCCGGCTGTGCTCGCGGAACCGGCGGCGCCGGTGCGGGCGGGCGCGAAGGCGCCGGCGGAGATGGTTCCGGGCAACGCGTCCACGTCCCGGTCCGCCCCTATGACGTGCTCCAGCTGCGCGTGCACCCGTCCCAGCAGGTCTCCCAGCCGGTGGGACTGGGGGACGGACAGTTCGCCGCCGTCCCGGTGGTGGCCGTCGACCCACGGGTGGAGGGCGTAGCTGCGGCCGTCCAGCGAGGCGACGGTCCGCCCGGCGCGGTCGGCGAGCGGCGCGACGACCGGGAGGCCGCGGGCGGCGAGGGCCTCGGTGGCGCGGTGGCGGGCCGCCAGCGGCAGCACGGTCTGCGGGTCACCGTCAAGGTGGTGCTTGAGGAAGTACGACCCCCTGGTCGTCGAGAGCCGGTATCCGCGGTTGAGCAGGCCGCGATCGAGCGGCTCGCACGACAGTGGCTCCCCTGCGCCGTAACGGCGCGTCAGGATGCTGAGAGTGCGGGCGGCGGGCGGGGCGTTGGTGGGCGACACGTGGCGCATCGTAGATCACCTTCCGCTACCTTCTGCGTTCACATGACTACGAGGCAGCCGGGATGATAATGAACGATTTCCGGTGGGTCGCCGGGTGAGCGCGGGTGGCCGCGCGGCCCGGCTGGCGTGCCCACCTCAGAACGGCACGGCACCCCGTGCCACCTGCTGCCTTCCGGGTCTCGCGGCGTTTCGCACAGCCCTCCGAAGGGTTGCCCCGAAGGGAGTTCGCAGGACGCGCGCACGCGCTTCCGCGTTTGCACGGATGTCCACCCGGGCCGGCCCGCCGGAGCCCGCTTCGCTACTTTCCGTAGCAGCGGACATGACAGAGGCCGGTGGCTACTTTCCGTAACCACCGGCCTGTGTCATGTCCGCTGCGCGGCGCCCGGCGTCAGCCGGTGGCTCCGGCGTTCGCACCGCCCGGGTCCGGGGACGTCGCGCCGCCCGGGTCGGTCGGGTCCGGTGCCGTCGGGTCGGGCGCCGTCGGGTCGGTCGGGTCCGTCGGGTCGGTCGGATCGGCCGGGTCAGGGTCGGACGGGTCCGGGTCGGTCGGCGGAGGCTCGGTGGTGGGGTCGGTCTCGCCGCCCGAGTCGTCACCGGGGTCGGTGCCGTCGTCGTCACCGGGGTCGGTGCCCTCCGAGGTGCCCTGACCGGGGCTGCCGCTGTTGGAGGAACCGTAGGACGGCGACGAGGAGTTGCCGCTGGTGGAGGAGGTCTCGTTCCAGTCCCGCTCCGTCGGCGTGTCGTCCGGCTCGTCCTCCGGCTCGTCCTCGGGCTCGTCCTCCGGCTCCGGGGGGTCCTGCGTCTCCGGGGCCGGGACGGGCGGGGGCTGGTTCTCACGCCCGCCGCCGTCGTCCGAGGCGTTGACCGCGATGAAGACGCCGATCACGACCGCGCAGACCGCGAGCAGCGCGATCAGCACGTAGCGCAGCCGGTTGGTGGTCGGATCGACCGGGGGCCTGCCGCCGGGCGGGGTGTCGTCGCCGCCGGGGTGGCCGAGCAGCAGCGGCGGACCGACCTGGGTGGGCGCGGGGCCGACCCCCGGCCGGCCCAGGGGCGGGGTGTCGGAGGTGGCGGCGCCGGTGTTCCACAGGCCGCCGGTGTGACTGCCGTGGGTCTCCAGCATCCGCAGGCCGTACTGGATGAGGGAGCGCATCTCCTCGGCCGTCTGGAACCGGTCGTCCGGGTCCTTGGCGAGGGAGCGCATCACCAGGCCGTCCAGCTCCGGCGGCGGCAGCTCGGAGACCTCCGAGGGCAGCCGCGGCAGGTCCTGGACGTGCTGGTACACCACCGACAGCGGTGACTCGCCGGTGAACGGCGGGCGCTGGGTGAGGAGTTCGTACAGCAGACAGCCGACGGCATAGAGGTCGGAGCGGGTGTCCACGGCCTTGCCGAGCGCCTGCTCGGGCGAGAGGTACTGCGGGGTGCCCATGACCATGCCGGTCTGGGTCATCGTGGACTGCACCCCGTGCAGCGCCCGGGCGATGCCGAAGTCCATCACCTTGACCGAGCCGGTGTCGGTGATGATGACGTTGGCGGGCTTGATGTCCCGGTGCACGATGCCGTGCTGGTGGCTGTAGGCCAGCGCCTCCAGCACCCCGGAGACGATGGTCAGCGCCCGCTCGACCGGCTGCGCGTCCTCGTTGATCAGCAGCTCGCGGATGGTGTGGCCGTTGACCAGCTCCATCACGATGTAGGGGACGGTCCCGACGACGCCGCCGGTGTCCTCCTCGCCGGAGTCGTAGACCGCCACCACCGCGTGGTGGTTGAGCCCGGCCACCGACTGCGCCTCGCGGGTGAAGCGCGCCTTGGCGACGGCGTCCTCGGCGAGGTCGGGCCGCAGCAGCTTGACGGCGACCAGCCGGCCGAGGCGGACGTCCTCGGCGGCGAACACGTCCGCCATGCCGCCGCGGCCGAGGCGGCGGGTCAGCCGGTAGCGGCCTTCGCCGACGAGACCGTTGCGGCCCCACTGCTTGGGGTCGTCGACCGGGTCGAGGCCGCCGCTGCCGGAGCCGGACGCGGTCGGCCGGGAGGGCGGTGCCTGCGGGGTGTGATGTGCGTCGCTCAGGGTGCCGTCGGGCTCGGGAGAGCCTCCGGCGGCGCGCTCCGGGGTGCCAGCGGGGCTCGCCGCACCGGGCCCGCGGTCCTCGCCGTCGTCGCCGGAGCGGCCCTTTCCGGTTGCGCCGGGGGCCTCCGCGCGGCCGTCGACCGGCCGTCCGGCGATCTCCGTGGGCCGGTCGTCAGGGTTGTCCGCACCGCCCGCGACCTCGGGGTTCCGCGCTGTGTCAGGTGTCCCCGACGTCTCGGGCCGGTCGCCGTGGGCCGCCTCGGGCTCGTCCCCGCCGTCGCCCGCAGCGCCATGCTCCTGTGCCATCGGTCCTCACCGTCGTCGCGTCTCGCTTCGCCATCAAACCGGTTGTGGGGTCGCGGTGCCAAGTCGAGGTCACGGGCCCGAGTCGAGTATGACGGTCCCGTCACAGGCCCCGAGCCAAGCGGTCACGGAACGGACAACGTGCTTGACGCCTACATACGCTGAGGCAGACTTGGCGCTGATGTATGCAGCCGAGGGGGAGCAGACTGATGAACGAGCACGCCGCGCAGCCAGCTGACTACTCTGGCAGAGCCGTGGGCGGGGGGCGTTATCAACTGCAGACCCTGCTGGGCACCGGCGGCATGGCCTCGGTCAACCTCGCCTACGACACCGTGCTGGACCGGCAGGTGGCCGTCAAGACGATGCACGGCGAACTCGGCCGCGACGACTCCTTCCGGGAGCGGTTCAAGCGCGAGGCGCAGTCTGTCGCGAAACTGACCCACGCCAACATCGTGTCGGTCTTCGACACCGGCGAGGACGTCATCGACGGCCTCCCCGTGCCGTACATCGTCATGGAGTACGTCGACGGCAAGCCGCTGCGGAACGTCCTGGACGAGGACATCCGCGAGTTCGGCGCGATGCCCGCCGACAAGGCGCTCGCGGTGATCGCGGACGTCTGCTCGGCGCTCGACATGTCCCACGAGATGGGCCTGGTCCACCGGGACATCAAGCCCGGCAACGTCATGATGACCAAGCGTGACGTGGTCAAGGTCATGGACTTCGGTATCGCCCGTGCGATGCAGTCCGGCGTCACCGCGATGACCCAGACGGGCATGGTCGTCGGCACCCCGCAGTACCTCTCCCCCGAGCAGGCCCTCGGCCGCGGCGTCGACGCCCGGTCCGACCTGTACTCGGTCGGCGTCATGCTGTTCGAGCTGCTCACCGGACGGCTGCCGTTCGACGCGGACTCGCCGCTGGCCATCGCCTACGCGCACGTCCAGGAGGAGCCGCCGGCGCCGTCGTCGATCAACGCCTCCGTGCCGCCCGCGCTGGACGCCCTGGTCGCGCGGATGCTGCGGAAGAACCCCAACGAGCGGTTCCCCAGCGCGCAGGCCCTGCGCGAGGAGTGCCTGCGGGTCGCGAACCAGCTGACCAACTCCACCCCGCACATCACCTCCACCGGCCCGGTCGCCAGCGGCGCGGCGGTCGCCAACTCGGTCTTCCCGGAGTTCGGCAACCCGACCCCGCCGCCCGGACACTCCCCGTACGCCCCGACCGCGGGCGGCGCCTACGGCTACCCGCAGGCGGCGGCGCAGCACCCGGGGCCGCACACCCCGCCGCCCTACGTCGTGGGGCCGCCGCCGGCCAACAGCGGATCGGGCGGCGGCAACGGCGGCAAGACGCTGCTGATCTCGCTGGCCGCCGTGGTCGCCATCGCGATGATCATCGGTCTCGCCACGCTGGTGGTGATCAACAGTGACGACGGCTCGAACGAGGCCGGCGGCGGGACCGCCGGCACCGGCGCCGGCACCGAGCCCGGCACGGACGACCCGGACGCCGCGGGCGGGGACGACGACGATGACGGGCGCGACGACGACGATGACGACGACGAGCAGGACGAGGAGCGCGAGCCGCGCTTCAAGGAAGGCGACCCGGACAAGACCATCGAGACGGCGATCTGCACCGAGGCGCGCGACTGGTACGACCAGGACGAGCACCCGGGCTCCGTCACGATGCCGAAGCTCTACGACTTCCACGTCTCCTCGGTCAAGGAGTGCCTGCGGGCCGGGACCGAGGCTCACGAGGAGAGCGGCGCGTGGAACTACGAGAACGACATCATGAAGGACGAGGTGCTGAAGGGTAAGGGCATGGTCGTCGACCAGTCGCCCAAGCCCTACGAGCGGTTCGACCCGGTCAACGACAAGATCCAGCTGACCGTCTCCACCGGCAAGGAGCCCGGCAGCTGACCCGCCGCGGAGCACCGGCGGGGCGTCGCACCCGCTGATGACGGCGAAGGGCCGTCGGGCGAACCGAAGTTCGCCCGACGGCCCTTCGCCGTCGGTGTCCTCTTCGTCGTCGGTGTCCTCTTCGTCGGCGGGCCCACGCCGTCGGTGGGGCCTACGCCGTCGGCGGCTCCACCGCGGTCACCGCCGGTCCGCCGCCCTGCGGCGAACGTCAGGGCGTGATGGAGAAGTTGGCCAGAATGCGGTCGGTGACATCGGGCTCACCCTCGACCTTCAGCCGGTCCGCCGCCCGGCGGCGGCGCATCCGGCCGCACGCCATCCGTGCGTAGGTCTCCCAGTCGGTGGTGAAGGTCGCGATCGGCCCGAGCGACGGGCTGCTGGAGACGCTGCCCCACCCGACCTCGTCGACGCGGACGGTGCGCAGGAACTCCAGCGGGCCGCCGATGTCGAAGACCACGGCCGAACGCGGCGGCACCGCCGCCTTCTTGGCGATGACGTGGGGCAGCGCCTCGATCATGGTGTCGCGTGCGATCTCGGCGCCGGCGGAGTCCAGATTGCCGGGCTTGTCGAGCGCGCGGCGGATGTCCTGCTCGTGCACCCAGAGGTCGAACGCCCGCCGCCGCAGGAACTCTTCGAGGGTCATCTGCCCGAACACCGGGCTGTTCACGGTGTGGTCGGGGGAGCGCTTGTCGTTGCGCAGCTGGCGGCAGCGACGGATGATCGTGTACTCCAGCTCGCCGGTCATCTCCGGGCCGGTGTGGTGCCGGCGGACGTCGACCTGGACCTCCATGTAGCGGCTGGTCTCGTCGGTGACGTGGTAGAGGTCGCGGGGCAGGCTGTGGATCGGACGGGGGTCGCCCAGGGCTTCGGTCTCCAGGCCGATGACGTGGGAGACCACGTCACGGACCGACCAGCCGGGGCACTCCGTGCGACGGTTCCACTCGCCTTCGGCGAGGGGCGAGACCAGCTCCGATATCGCCTCGATGGACTGCGTCCAGGCGTCGATGGACGGCTGAAGGCTTGGTCGCTCGCTCACAGGACCCCTCGAAGCGGTGAGTGTGCCGGGTTGCGTGTGTGCTCATCCTAGGGCGCACAACGGCGTCAGTTCGAGCTGCGTCGCAAGTGTGCGCGGGAAGTTACCTGTCCTCGGCCACCCCGGGCAGCGCCGCGTGCGCTGCGGGAATCCCCGATTTCACGCGCCGGAGTGCCACCGCGGCGGGCCCCGGACGCTCCCGGCACACCGTCGTCCGCCGTCACACCTGCAACGTCCGCAACGCCTTTACGACAGGCCGCTGTTGGACGGGGGCGACGTCCGGCGCGGCGACGGCGAGGCGAGGCGGTGCGGGGCGTGACGCGGGGCGGCGCGACGCGGCCCGTCGGCTCAGCCGGCCAGGAAGCCGGTCAGGGCGTTGGCGAGGTGGTACGGGTCGTCCGCGCCGCACAGTTCACGGGCCGAGTGCATGGAGAGGATCGCGACGCCGATGTCGACGGTGGCGATGCCGTGCCGGGCGGCGGTGATCGGCCCGATGGTGGTGCCGCAGGGCATCGCGTTGTTGGAGACGAAGGTCTGCCACGGCACCGAGGCGCGCTCGCAGGCGGCGGCGAACACCGCGCGCCCGCTGCCGTCGGTGGCGTACCGCTGGTTGACGTTGACCTTGAGGATGGGGCCGCCGTTGACGTGCGGCAGGTGGTCGGGGTCGTGCCGCTCGGCGTAGTTGGGGTGCACCGCGTGGCCGGTGTCGGAGGAGAGGCAGACCGAGCCGGCGTAGGCCCGGGCGCGGTCCTCGTGACCGCCGCCGCGGGAGAGGACGGAGCGTTCCAGCACGTTGCCGAGCAGGGGTCCGTCGGCGCCGGTGTCGGACTGGCTGCCGTTCTCCTCGTGGTCGAAGGCGGCCAGCACCGGGATGTGGGGCAGCGTGAGTTCCCCGGCGTCGCTCCTGGCGGCGAGCGCGGCCAGCGCCTCGGTCGCGGCGTGCACCGACAGCAGGTTGTCCATGCGCGGGCCGGCCAGCAGCTCGCGGTCCTTGCCCAGGTAGGCGGGCGGCTCGACGCTGTGGACCATGAGGTCCCAGCCGGTGACGTCGGCGGCGGAGACCCCGGCCTCGTCGGCGAGGAACGCGATCAGCTCGCCCTCGGTGGGGTTGCCCGTGCCCCAGATCGGCTTCATGTGCTGCTGCCGGTCCAGCTTCAGGCCGTCGTTGGCCTGGCGGTCGAGGTGGATCGCCAGCTGCGGGACGCGCAGCAGCGGCCGGTCGACGTTGACCAGGGTGTGGCCGCCGTCGCGCAGCGAGAGCCGCCCGGCGAGGCCGAGGTCGCGGTCGAGCCAGGTGTTGAGCAGGGTGCCGCCGTAGACCTCGACGGCGATCTGCTTCCAGCCGTGCCGCCCGGTGTCCGGGACCGGCTTGACGCGGAGGTTGGGCGAGTCGGTGTGCGCGCCCGCGATCCGGAACGGTGTCGCGGGGCTCGCGCCCTCGGGCACGTACCAGGCGATGATCGCGCCGCCGCGGAGCACGAAACGGCCGCCGGAGCCGCCCTCCCATGCGTCGGTCTCCCGCGCTTCCCGGAACCCGGCCTTCACCAGCCGCTCGGCGGCTGCTGCGACCGCGTGGTAGGGCGACGGGGACGCGGAGAGGAAGCCGGCCAGGCCGTCGGTGTGGTCGCGGTCGAAGCGGGGAAGCACGGTCATGCCGCCCAGCATACGGACGGCGGCCCTTCCGGGGGCCGACGGGCCTGGGGGTTGTTCGCAGCGCGACCGGCCGTGCACACCGCGCGTTCGGCCCGCGCTGGCCCTCCGCGCCGTCCGCACGACGGGCCAGGGCGCGCCGTCCGCGCACGACGACGGGCCGGCCGACGCGGGGTGCGCCGGCCGGCCCGTCGGCCGGTCGTTCAGCGGTGCCCGTGGCGAGGCCGCGGGCGGGCGGGGCGAGGGCGCCGGATCAGAACGCGGCCTCGTCCAGCTCCATCAGGGACAGGTCGGTCTTGGCGGCGACACCGCGCGCGACGGCGACGTTCGGCAGGACCTCGCGGGCGAAGTGCCGGGCCGCGGCGATCTTGCCGGCGTAGAACTGCTTGTCCTTGGCGGAGGCGGAGCCGAGCTTCTCGGTGGCGACCGCGGCGCCGCGCAGCAGCAGGTAGCCGACGACGACGTCACCGGAGGCCATCAGGAAGCGGGTGGTGTTGAGGCCGACCTTGTAGAGCGACTTGACGTCGGTCTCGGTGGCGGCGAGGTCGGTGAGCAGGACGCCGACCAGGGCCTCCAGCTCGCCGGCCGCGGCGGCCAGCTCCTCCCGGGCGTCGGCGAGGGTGTCGCCGCCCGGCGCCTCGGCGAGGAACTTCTTGATCTCCTCCGACAGGCCGTTAAGCGCCGCGCCCTGGTTGCGGACGATCTTGCGGAAGAAGAAGTCCTGGCCCTGGATGGCCGTGGTGCCCTCGTAGAGGGTGTCGATCTTGGCGTCCCGGATGTACTGCTCCAGCGGGTACTCCTGGAGGTAGCCGGAGCCGCCGAAGGTCTGCAGGGACTGGGCCAGCTGCTCGTAGGAGCGCTCGGAGCCGTAGCCCTTGACGATCGGGAGCAGCAGGTCGTTCTTGGCCTCGGCGGCGGAGGAGTCCTCACCCGCGGCCTTCTTGAGGATGACCTCGTCCTGGACGGTCGCGGTGTAGAGCACCAGCGCCCGCATGCCCTCCGCGTACGCCTTCTGCGTCATCAGCGAGCGGCGCACGTCGGGGTGGTGGGTGACGGTGACGCGCGGCGCGGCCTTGTTGGCGAACTCGGTGAGGTCCGGGCCCTGCACGCGCTCCTTGGCGTACTCCAGGGCGTTGAGGTAGCCGGAGGAGAGGGTGGCGATGGCCTTCGTGCCGACCATCATCCGCGCGAACTCGATGATCTTGAACATCTGGCGGATGCCGTCGTGCTTCTCGCCGAGCAGCCAGCCCTTGGCCGGGCCGTTGGCGCCGAAGGTCAGCTCACAGGTGTTGGAGACCTTCAGGCCCATCTTGTGCTCGACGTTGGTGGCGTAGACGCCGTTGCGCTCGCCCAGCTCGCCGGTCTCCCAGTCGAAGTCGTACTTCGGCACGACGAAGAGGGAGAGGCCCTTGGTGCCCGGGCCGTGGCCCTCGGGGCGGGCGAGGACGAAGTGGACGATGTTCTCCGACATGTCGTGCTCGCCGGAGGTGATGAACCGCTTGACGCCGTCGATGTGCCAGCTGCCGTCGTCCTGCTGGACGGCCTTGGTGCGGCCGGCGCCGACATCGGAGCCGGCGTCCGGCTCGGTGAGGACCATGGTGGAGCCCCACTGCTTGTCGATCATCAGCTGCGCGACCTTGTGCTGCGCCTCGGTGCCCTCGTCCTGGATGACGGAGGCGAACGCCGGGCCGGAGGCGTACATCCACACCGCCGGGTTGGCGCCGAGGATGGTCTCCGCGAAGCCCCACAGCAGCGAGCGCGGCGCCTCGGTGCCGCCCAGCTCCTCGGAGATGCCCAGGCGCCACCACTCGGCGTCCATGTACGCCTGGTAGCTCTTGCGGAAGGAGGCCGGGACCGGGGCGGTGTTGGTCTCGGGGTCGAACACCGGGGGGTTGCGGTCGCCGTCCTCGTAGGAGGCGGCCAGCTCGTTCTCCGACATGCGGGCGATCTCGGAGAGGACGTTCCGCGCGGTGTCGGCGTCCATGTCGGCGAAGGGACCGCTGCCGTAGACCTTGTCGCGGCCCAGCACCTCGAACAGGTTGAACTCGATGTCGCGGAGATTCGACTTGTAGTGGCCCATGAGACGACTCCGTAGTGATCGGGTGACTGCCGGGGCGGGCAGCGCGACGTGTACCGGTTGGTAACCACCATCATGCTACCCATCGGTAATAAGAAGCAAGAGATAGTCCGCCAAGTGTGAGTCAGTACGCTCTCCCCCATGTATGGCTACGACCAGAGCGCGTACGGCGGCCACCCGCAGGACCCGCACGCACCGCACGGGCAGCCGCCCTACGGCGCCCCGCAGCAGCCACCCGGCACCGGGTACGGCGAGCCGTCGCCGTACGCCCAGCCCGAGCAGTACCAACAGCACGGGCAGCACGGGCAGCACGGGGAACACCCCGGGCACGGGCAGCACCAGCAGCAGCACGCACAGCACCAGCCGGCCCCGGCCGCCCCGCTGACCCTCGTCGACGGACTGCGCGCCTACACCTCCGGCGCCCTGGCCACCGAGGAGTTCCAGGACATCTTCTGGAGCGCCAAGGTCTACTGCCCGCGCGGCGAGACCCCCGGCTTCCTCGCCGTACAGACCACCCAGGAACCCGTGATCCCCCTCTTCACCTCCCTGCGCGAGCTGCGGAAGTACGCGGGGAAGGAGTCCCGGTACTTCACCGTCACCGGCGGCGAGGTGCTGGACCTGCTCCCGCACGGCTACGGCTTCGCGCTGGACATGGAGGGCGAGCACCGGCTGGTACTGGACGCCAAGGCCGTCGACGAGATGACCGACTACGCGATGCGGCGCGTCTACGGCTGACGCTCACGGCGCGGCCCGTGGCGCGCGGGCCGGTGCTCGCGTCCCGCCCTCGGCGTGCCTTCCCGATCGAAACGGGTCACTCCGACGGCGACGGGGGCTACCGAACGGAGGCGACCGGGCGTCACCACAGGTCGGACCGGTGGCGAACCCCGCATCGTTTGTAGCGGTCGCGCAACGACGGCGTCACCGTTTGCTCCTGTTCACGATCCTCGGCATTCCCCGCCCCCGGCCGGGCACGAGCGTCCAGGAGGCCGACGGAGACGTCGGCCCCGCGCACATCCGCCACCCGACACGGGGAGAGACCGCATGACCCGCTCCACAGCATGGCTGAGGGCCGCCGCACCGGCCGCCGCACTGACACTGGCCCTCACCGCCTGCGGCTCCGGGGACGGCTCCGGCGACGACGGGGACGGCTCGGACGGCACCGGGGAGAGCACCGCCCAGCAGGAGAACGGCGGCGCGGCCGAGGGCGACGACGGTGACGATGACGGTGACGCGGGGGACGGCTCCGACGGCGGCTCCGACTCCGAGCCGGGCGTCATCAGCCTCGATGTCGGAGACAGCAGCGAAGCCGTGCGGTGGACCAACGGCGCCTCCGAGGCGATGCTCGTCGTCACCGCCACCGACGTGCACGTGGGCGAGCCCGAGGACATCGACCCCGAGCTGTTCACCAGCGACGTCGAGGAGATGCGGCCCGTCCACGTCCACCTGATGTTCGACCACGCCGACGGCGAGGACATCGCCATGCTGCAGCCCTCCGAGCGCACCACGCTGAAGCTGCTGCTCGCCGACGACGAGGGCTGGGGCGAGAACGTCCAGAGCTACATCGAACTCGGCATGCCCAACGGCTGCGACGACGCCACGGCGATCAACGCGGGCGAACTGCCCAGCGGCGAGTCGTTCTACGACTGCCGGACCTTCCTCATACCCGAGGAGACCGAGCCGGCGGAGGTCCACTGGCTGGCGGCGGACGAGACGCTGGTCTGGAGCCTGTGAGCGCCCGCCCGCGCTGAGGCGGGGGCGTGGGACGGCGGCGCGGGCGGGCGCTCAC
>NZ_BHZI01000025.1 GCF_004305975.1 Streptomyces otsuchiensis | reverse complement strand
GCCTCCCGCCGTGTCGCCGGTGACTCCGCCGAAACAGGCGGAGTCACCGGCGACACGGCGGGAGGCGGCGGGGTGCGTGGCGGTGCGGCCGGGACAGGCGGCGGAGCGGGCGGAGCGAGCAGGGCGGGCGGCGGGGCGAGTGGGCCGCCTGCGACCGGTGTGGCCGAAGCGAGAGTGCCGGAGCAGCGCGGCCCCCGGACAGGCCGACGGCCCGGCCGGGAGGTCCCGGGCCGGGCCGTGCGTGGTGAGGTCGGGGCGTCAACTCCCGTGGGGCGGAGCGGCGTCGTCGACGCCGCTCCGGCTTCCGCTACATGACCACCTTGGCCAGGGCGCGCCGGGCGCGCTGCGACGCGCGCTCCGCCCGCCGCTGGAGGCGGCGCGAACGCTGCTCCAGGCGGGCCGCCGTGACCAGTCGTTGGGATTCCGCTTGCCGCAGGCGTTCGCTCATATGCGAACGCGCCAGGGCTTCGGGCATGAGTTCCATTTCTCGGTTCCTGTTCTGGGGGTGGCGCGGGTCTGCCGGCGCCGGTTCGTTCGATGTGTGGTGGTGCCGTGTGCTCATGTCTGTGTCCAGGTGGGGGGTGTGCGGCGCGGGGGCGCCGATCGTTCCGGGATTCATGCGGCTGCGACCGGGTTCTTGCGGGGGCGGCCGCGCGGACGCTTCCGGGGCACGACGACGCCCTGGACGAACAGCTCGCCACCCCAGACGCCCCAGGGCTCACGCCGGTCCTTGGCGCCGGCCAGGCAGGCCTCGCGGAGCGGACAGGTGCCACAGAGGGACTTGGCGTACTCCACGTCCTCCGGGGACTCGGCGAAGAAGACCTCGGGGTCGTAGCTACGGCACGGGACGTCCGTGCCGAGGCGGTCGATGGCCTCGTCGAGCTCGTTGAGGGTGTACAGCGGGGTCACGGGGTTCTCCGGATCTGGAAGTGAGGTCAGGTCGGGCGAAGACGGGGCGGTGGCTGCGAGTCGCACGGTGGTGTGTCCTCGTCTCGTCGTGTGTCGGTCGTTCTCTGTTTTGGGAAAACAGAAGGGCCGCGGATCCCTGGTGGGGTTCCGCGGCCCTGAGGTGCCGACCTGATCTCACAGATCAGGTTGGATCACTCCAGGGATTGAGCCCGCGGAGGGCCCACATCGTCAGAAGCTGGGTCTTCTGCTGTCCGAACAGCTGGTCGTCGGTGGCCGCGAAGCCACGGGCCTCGGCCCGCTCGTCGGCCACATTGGCTGCCACGTGGATGCCCTTGCCGCGCTCTCGCACGACCGCGGACATGGCAGGAGCCACGCCACGCACGCCTGCGGCTGCGACGACACCCGACGGGGCGGCACCGATGACGGAGCTACGCGCGTACAGGCAGGAGGCGGCCACCGCATGACCAGTCGCTGTGATGATCGTGGACACTTGGCTCGCCTCCCTTCGGCGTCGTATGGGACCGGGGTTACCGGTCGCGGCTCGTGGTGCTCGTTCAGTACAGCATGACTCGGGAAGAAGAGGAACCTCTTCCGTCGCCGTGAAGCACGCTATGCGGATCTCTCCGTCCGGCGCAAACTATTTTTCCGAGGTTTTTCCCGGATCTGCTCGACCGGCCCGCGGGCCGGGTCGTGCCGGCGCCTCGACACCCGCTCTGAGCAGGCAGAAAGCCCGATTCCGGGCCGCGCGGGCGCGCGGCCGCGTCACCCGGCGCGGGCCGGATCGTGTGCGACCCGGCCCGGTTCGCCCTCGGCTACGCGGACGGGGGCTCCTCCGGCCCGGAGGGGGCCGGGGAACCGGCGGACGCGAGGAAGTCGTCGAACGGATCGGGCTCGCCGTCACTCGCGCCCCCGGCGGCGGCGTCGGCGTCGGTATCGCTGTCGGTGTCGGTATCGCTGTCGGTGTCGTCGGCGGAGTCGTTGGCGGCGGCGGCGAGTTCGTCCGGGTGGCGGCCCGCACACAGGGCGATGACGTCCTCGCCGAACTGGCGGAGCTTGTGGGGGCCCACACCGGAGATCCGGGCCAGACCACGCTCGGTGTCCGGCTCCTCCTCGGCGATGGCCATCAGCGTCACGTCGGTGAAGACGGCGTAGGCCGGGCGGCCCAGCTCGCGGGCCTGGGTCATCCGCCAGTCCCGCAGCCGTTCGTAGAGCTCCTCGTTCATCGTGGAAGGGCAGTCGGCGCAGCGGCGGAGCTTCATCTCGGCGGCCTCGGTCAGCGTCCGGCCGCAGACACGGCACGGCACCGGACCACGCGGCTTGCGGCCGCCGCCGCCCCGCTCCACCGAGCCGCTTCCGCCCGAGCCGCCGCGGGCCGGGCGCCCCGTGGAGCCGGGACGCAGGCCGTCCAGGAAGCGGCTGGGCTTGCGCCCGGCACGCCCACCGGGGGTGCGGGCCACCGCCCAGGACAGTGAGAGGTGCTTGCGTGCCCGGGTCACCCCCACATACAGCAGCCGCCGCTCCTCCTCGATCTGTTCCGGCGTCTTGGCGTGCGAGAGCGGCAGCATCCCGTCTGTGAGCCCGACGAGGAAGACCGCGTCCCACTCCAGTCCCTTGGCGGTGTGCAGCGAGGCCAGGGTGACGCCCTCGACGGTGGGCGCGTGCTGGGCGTGGGCGCGCTCCTCCAGTTCCGTCACGAAGTCGGCGAGGGTGGCGCGGGGCCGGGCGGCGGCCAGGGCCTCGGCGAGGCGGACCAGGGACCGCAGGGACTCCCAGCGGTCCCGGGCGGCGCCGGAGCCGGCGGGCGGTTCCGGGCTCCAGCCGACACCGGCGAGGACCGCGCTCACCTGCTCGGCGAGGCCGACCGCGTCGTCCACCGCGGCGTCGTTGCCCGCGGCGCGTGCCGATCCGCGCAGCGCCAGCCCGGCCTGCCGGATCTCCTGGCGCTCGAAGAACCGCTCGGCGCCCTTGAGCTGGTAGGGCACACCCGCGTCGGTCAGGGCCTGTTCGTAGATCTCGGACTGGGCGTTGATCCGGTAGAGCACCGCGATCTCGCTGGCCGGCACGCCGGAGCCGAGGAGGTCACGGATCTGCCGTGCGGTCGCCTCGGCCTCGGCCGGCTCGTCGGTGTGCTCGGTGAAGACGGGCTCGGGCCCGCCCGGACGCTGGGAGACCAGTTCCAGCCGGTGTTCGGCGGCGCGCCCCTTGGCCTGTGCGAGGAGCCCGTTGGCCAGGGAGACGACCTGGGGGGTGGAGCGGTAGTCGCGGACCAGCCGCACCACCGTGGCCTGCGGGTGCCGGGTGCGGAAGTCGAGGAGGTGGTCGGGGGTGGCGCCGGTGAAGGAGTAGATCGTCTGGCTGGCGTCGCCGACCACGCACAGGGAGTCGCGTCCGCCCAGCCAGAGTTCGAGCAGCCGCTGCTGGAGCGGGCTGACGTCCTGGTACTCGTCCACGACGAAGTGCTGGTACTGCCGGTGGACGATCTCGGCGATGTCCGGGCGGTCCTGGAGGATGCCGACGGTCAGCAGCAGCACGTCGTCGAAGTCGATCATCCCCCGGTCCTGTTTGAGCTGCTCGTACTGGGCGTAGACCCGCGCGGTCTCGGCCGGGTCGCGGGGGGCGTCGCGGCCGGACTTGGCGACGGCGACCGGGTACTCCTCGGGGATGGTCTGGGTGACCTTGGACCACTCGATCTCGGAGATGAGGTCCCGCAGTTCGGCGCGTTCCAGCCGGATGCGGCAGCGGGCCGCCGCCTCGGCGACCAGCTGGACCTTGCGCTCCAGCAGCCGCGGCGTCTCGCCGCCGATGGCCTTGGGCCAGAAGTACTGGAGCTGTTTGAGGGCGGCGGAGTGGAAGGTCCGGGCCTGGACGCCCCGGGCGCCGAGCTGGCGCAGCCGTCCGCGCATCTCGCCTGCGGCGCGGTTGGTGAAGGTGACGGCGAGGACGCTCATCGGTGGCAGCACGCCCGCGCGCACGCCGTAGGCGATGCGGTGGGTGATGGCCCGGGTCTTGCCGGTACCGGCGCCGGCGAGGACGCAGACCGGCCCGGCGAGGGCGGTGGCGACCTCGCGCTGCTCGGGGTCCAGGCCGTCCAGCACCGCGTCGGCGTCGGCCGGTGGCTCGGCGAACGACGGGGCGCCGAACGCCATGGCGGGGGCCGGTCCGGGCTCGGGCGCGGACGCGGGGATGGGGCTGTCCGGGAAGGGCGTCGCTGCTGTCACCCGGACCATGCTGCCAGGCCCGGCGGACAGGGCGGGTCGCGTCGTCCACAACGGCGGTCCGATCATCACAGGAGTACCCCCGGGCAGCCGCCTCCGCCCGCCACCTCCGACCCGTCTCCCGCCGCCCGTCCCGTCCACGGCACCGGACGGGTGGAATGCGCGGCGGACCGGGCATGTTCTCCTGATGGCTGTCCCCACGTCCGGGGACGGGCCGGCCGTCCCGCGACCGCGGGGAGCAGCCACCCGCACAACGACCGCGAAGGAGCGTCATCGCGATGCCGGGCACCGTGACGATGTACAGCACCACCTGGTGCGGCTACTGCCGCACACTCAAGCGTCAGATGGACCGGGAGGGCATCCCGTACACCGAGGTCAACATCGAGCACGACCCGGACGGCGCGGCGCTGGTCGAGAAGGCCAACAACGGCAACCAGACGGTGCCGACGCTGCTCTTCGACGACGGCTCCACGATGACCAACCCGTCCGTGGCACAGGTCAAGCAGAAGCTCGGCGCCTGACCCCCACGCGCGAACGCCGCCCGTCTCCCGCCCGCACCCGGCGGGAGGCGGGCGGCTTCACGTCCGGCGCCGCCCCGGCCCCGACGGGGCGGGGCGGCGGGCGCGGCAGGTCAGGGACGGGGCAGCGGCTTGCCGTACCACTGCTCGACCAGGCGGGCGGCGATGGAGATCCGCGAGGGCGGCATGATCTCCCCGCTCTCGATCGCGGCCCGCAGGTCGTCGCGGGAGAACCAGCGGGCCTCGGAGATCTCCTCGCCGTCCACCCGGATCACGGCGCCGTCACCGCCGGCCGATGCGTGGAACCCGAGCATCAGTGCGGACGGGAAGGGCCACGGCTGGCTGCCGACGTACTCGACGGCCTCCACGCGCACCCCGACCTCCTCGGAGACCTCCCGCACCACCGCCTCCTCGACGGACTCCCCCGGCTCGACGAAACCCGCCAGGGTGGAGAAGCGGCCCTCCGGCCAGTGCATCTGCCGCCCCAGCAGCGCACGGTCCTCGTCGTCGGTGACCAGCATGATGACCGCCGGGTCGGTCCGGGGGTAGTGCTCGGCCCCGCAGGCGGGGCAGCGCCGGATGTGGCCGGCGGCGGCGATGACGGTGCGCTCGCCGCAGCGGGAGCAGAAGCGGTGCATCCGCTGCCAGTTCTCCAGCGCGACGGCGTGCACCATCAGTGCGGCGTCCCGCTCGCCGAGCAGCACGGCGGCCTCGCGCAGGCCGGCCGGGCGGGCCGCGTCGTCCATCCGGCCGGGCAGGGAGTCCTTCTGGACGGCGAAGTAGCGGACCCCGGCGTCGTCCACGCCCAGGAAGTAGCGGTGCGCCTCGGTGACGGGCGCGTCGAACGAGGGGGTCATCACCAGTTCGGCGCGGCCGTCCTCGGTGTCCTCGATCAGCGCCTGACCGCCGGACACGACGAAGACCCTGGTTGTGGGATGACTCCAGGCCGCGCCGAGCCACGCTTCGTCCTGGCGGTGGCCGGACGCCCGGTCGATGTCGGCGGTGTCGGTGAGAACGATCGGGGGGACGGCACTGTCCGGGTTGCGGGGCATGCGTCGAGCCTAACCGGGGATGTTGAGGGCCCAGGAGACCTCCCCCGCGAGGATCTGTTCCAGGCCGGCGCGGTCGGGGAGCACCGCGGGGCGGACCAGCTCGCCGCCGCGTACGTAGTAGAAGGCCGCGGTGACGCGGGCGAGCGGAATCCGGCGCAGTTCCGCCCAGGCGACCCGGTAGACGGCGAGCTGGAGCGGGTCGGCGTCCCGGTTGTGGCCGGTCTTCCAGTCGATGATCTCGAAGCGGTCGCCCTCGCGGTAGACGGCGTCGATCCGGCCCCGGACGGTACGGCCGGCCAGCCTCAGCTGGAAGGGGGCCTCCACCTGGTAGGGCGTGCGGTCGGCGAAGGGGCCGCGCTCGAAGGACTCCTTGAGCTGTTCGAGGTCGTGCTCGTCGCGGATGTCCGGGTCGTCGTCCTCGCCGCCCGGCAGTTCGTCCGGCCCGAGCATGGGCAGGGCCAGCGCCTCGAACCGGGACTCGACCCAGGCGTGGAAGCGGGTGCCGCGCCGCGCGGCCGGGCGCGGCCGGTGCGGCATCGGCCGGGCCAGCTCGCGGGCGAAGCCCTCGGGGTCGGCGGCGAGCCACTGGAGCTGGGAGGCGGAGAGCGAGGCGGGCAGAACGACGTCGCGGACGCGCTCGCGGGAGCGTCGCAGCTCCCCGGCGAGGGCGTCGAGGTCGCGGTCCCAGGACTCGACGGCCCGCTGCTCCTCCGGGCTCAGCTCGGACTCAGGCGCAGGCCCGGGCCCGGGCGCGGGGTCAGGCGCAGGCTCGGACCCGGACCGGCCGGGGGCGTCGGCGCCCCGGCGGGGAGAGGGCATCGCGCCGGGGTCGCCGAGGCCGCGCAGCTCGCTCAGGACCAGTTCGGCCGCCTCGCGGCGGCGGGCGGCGGCCTCCACGCCGAGCGGCAGCGGCCAGGGCTGCTCGCCCCGTGCGCCGTCGAGCGCCGGGTTGACGTCGCCGTCGGCCGGTGCCGGGGCCCAGCTCTCGACCTCGCCGTGCTCCGGCGACGCCTCGCAGTGGTCACGGAGCGCGGTCAGGAACGGTGAGGGGACGCGGGGCTTCTTCTGGGAGGGGCCCCATCGGTGGGCGGAGCCCAGCAGCAGCGAGCGGGGCCGGGTGAAGGCGACGTAGCCCAGGCGCAGTTCCTCCAGCTCACGGTGGCCGCTCGCCTCGGAGTCGTAGTCACCGAGGGCTGCGGAGGTCCATTCCTCGACGCCGGGCAGGGTGGCGGCGTCGCCCCGCAGGGGGAAGGGAAGGGTGTGCGAGTGCTTGAGCCAGGAGTCCTGGGCGCGGGTCTGCGGGAACCCGGTGCGGTACAGGCCGGGGACGGCGACGACGTCCCACTCCAGGCCCTTGGCCTTGTGGGCGGTGAGGACCTTGACGGTGTCCTCGCTGCCGGGGAGCGAGCCGTCGAGCCCCTTGTCGTGCTGTGCGGCGGCCTTGAGGTAGGCGAGGAAGGCGGGGAGGGTGGCGTCGCGGTCGACGGCGGTGCTGTGCCCGCCGGCGGCGTAGTCGGCGGCGATGTCGAGGAACGCGCGCAGGGTCTCCCGGCGTCGGGCGGCCAGCGCCTGCGGGGAGGCGGAGAGTTCGACCTCCAGGCCGGTGGCGGCGAGCACCCGGTGCAGCACGTCCATCAGCGGGTCGCTGACGGAGCGGCGAAGGTCCCGCAGCTCCGCCGCGAGGTGGGCGAAGCGGACACGGGCCTCGTCGGAGAAGGCGAGGTCGTCGTCGAAGCCGTCGTGACGGCCGTGGTCGCCACCGGCATGGGAACGGGCACCGGGGTGCCCCGGGGGCCCGGCGTGGTCCCGGCCGCGCGAGGCGGCGCCGGTGAAGGTGTCGAGTGCGTCGGCGAGGGAGACGACCTCGGCGGGGTCGGTGCCCTCGACCGCCCCGCTGAGCCGGTCGGCGCCGCTCTCCGCCTCCCGCCGCACCAGCGCCCGGGCGCGCCGGCCGAGCAGCGCGAGGTCCCGGGGGCCGACGCGCCAGCGCGGGCCGGTGAGCAGCCGGACCAGCGCGGCGTTGGCCGTCGGGTCGGCCAGGACCTCGCAGACCGCGACCAGGTCGGCCACCTCGGGAAGGTGGAGCAGTCCGGAGAGACCGACCACCTCGACCGGGACGGAGCGTTCGACGAGGGCCCGCTGGATCTCGGAGAAGTCGGCCGCGGTGCGGCAGAGCACCGCGATCTCGCCGGGCGGGGTGCCGGTCCGGACGAGATGGGCCAGGTGGTCCCCGAGCCAGTCGAACTCCTCGTCCTGGGTGGGCAGCAGGGCGCAGCGGACCCGGCCGGAGTGCTCGGCGCCGTCGGCGGGCCGCAGGGGTTCGACGCCGGGGTGCCGGGCCCGCAGGGGCGCGGCGAGGCCGTTGGCGAGTTCGAGGAGACGGCCGCCGCTGCGGCGGTTCTCGGTGAGGGTGTAGCGGTCGGCGGGCGTTCCGCCCGCGTGGGGGAAGTGTCCGGGGAAGTCGTCGAGGTTGGCGACGGAGGCGCCGCGCCAGCCGTAGATGGCCTGGCAGGGGTCGCCGACGGCCGTCACCGCGTGCCCGGCGTCGGCGCCCGCGCCCGCGCCGAACAGGCCGGCGAGCATGATGCGCTGCGCGACCGAGGTGTCCTGGTACTCGTCGAGGAGCACGACGGAGTAGCGCTCGCGCAGGGCGCGGCCGACCTCCGGCACGTCCCGCGCGAGACGGGCGGAGTGCGCGATCTGGTCGCCGAAGTCGATGAGGTCGCGGGAGCGTTTCCGGGCGCGGTACTCCTCCACCAGGGCGAGGAGTTCGCGCCGGCCGCGCGCGGTCTCCGGGACGCGGCGCAGCGCGGCGTTGGACAGCTTGACGCGGGAGAGGGCGGAGAGCAGCGAGTCGTCGTGGTCGCGGAGGGCGCCGGGGTCGACGAGGTGTTCGGAGAGTTCGCCGTCGAGCGCGATGAGGTCCTCGACCAGCGCGGTGAAGCGGCGGGGGTTGCCGGTGGAGGCGCCGGTGGGCGCGGTGAACTCGGCTGGCGCGGCGCGCAGTACCTCGGCGGCGAGCTGGAAGCGGGAGGCGTCGGCGAGGAGCCGGGAGGCGGGTTCCACGCCGATCCGCAGGCCGTGTTCGGTGATCAGCCGGCCGGCGAAGGCGTGGTAGGTCGAGATCTCGGGCTCGCCCGGTGCCTCCTCGGTGGGCGGATCGCCCGGGGCGGGTCTCGGCGCGGGCGCGCCGGGGGCTTCGAGGACTCCGGCCTGGCGCAGCGCGCGCCGTACCCGCTCGGAGAGTTCGGCGGCGGCCTTGTTGGTGAAGGTGAGGCCAAGGACCCGCTCGGGCTCGGTCTGCCCGGTGCCGACCAGCCAGACCACCCGCGCGGCCATCACGGTGGTCTTGCCCGACCCGGCGCCCGCCACGATGACCTGTGGCGCGGGCGGGGCGGTGATGGCGTCGATCTGCTCGGCGGTGAACGGGATGCCGAGCAGTCGCTTGAGTTCTTCGGGGTGACGGAGTCGGGCGGGCACGGTTCCAGAGGCTAGTACGCGGCGCGGACACCGCCTCGCACCGGCGTCCGCGCCGGGCCTCCCGGCACCGGGAACGGCAGCCGGAACCGCAGCGGGAACAGCGGCCGGGAACAGCGGTCGGGAACAACGGCCGGGCACGGCGGCGGGCCGGGTGCCGGAGGTCGTCCACCTCCGGCACCCGGCCCGTCACGTGGAACAGCCGGTCGGATCAGCCCAGTTCGTCGGCGTTGACCGTGTCCGAGGGGGCGGAGAAGTCGAACTCCTTGTTGAAGTCGCTGAACGTCACGGTGCCCTCCTCCTCGTCGCCGTCGCGGACCATCTTGAGGATGTGGGCGTCCTCGGAGTCGGCGACGAAGATGTCGGTGCTGCCGGTGTCGTCCGTCTTGCGCACGCCGACGGTGGCGGTGCCGTCGATGCTGTCGGAGTCGATGGACTCCCACTCACCGGAGTCCCCCTCGCCGGAGGCGAGGTCCTCCAGGAACGAGTCGAGGTCGCAGAACTGCGCGCCGAACATGTCCTGGCCCTCGGGCGACGCGACCCAGCTGTCGCCGATCTGGGAGTTGATCTCGCTGCCGTCCATGCCCTCCTCGCTCCAGAAGGCGTCGTTGGCCTTGAAGTAGCCCGTGCCGTCGACGCTCATGAAGTCGGCCTCGGCCTCGCCGAGGGCGACGCTGCCCTCGCAGTCGCCGTTGCCGGCGATGCTGGCGTTGAGCTTGATGGACTCGGTCTCACCGGTCATGCCGTTCTGGCCGCTGATGTCGCTCGACATGCTGAGCGAGTCCAGATCCGTCATGGAGGCGCGCGCCGCCTCGGCGATCTCCTGGGGCTCCTTGCCCTCGAAGTGTCCGCCGTCGCTGCCGCACGCCGTGGCTCCGAGGACGAACGCGCCCACCATCGCTGCCGTCAGGACGCTCTTCTTCGGTGTCACGCTTGCTCCTCGCGGTTCTGGGCTTCGGTCGCCTTCTGCGTCCGCCTGCCCCGCTGTCGATCGGAGATGCATCCGATCACACGGGCGGTCCGGCCGGACTGCCGGGTACCGCTGTTTCTCGCCGCCCCCGGGGCCGGTTCTCCGGCCGGGGGCCGCCGCCCGGGCGGGGCGTCCGTGTCATGACGCGGGACGCCCGGTGTGGCTCTGCCGGTTCCGGATGGTGGGCTGTCCCACACCGCCGGGGCCGCGGCGCTCACTCCAGGATCTGGCGCCCCTCGGGCCGCGCGGAGCAGGAGGAGCGGAAGCCGCAGGTGCCGCAGTGCTGCCCGGGGGCCGGGGTGAACCGCTCGTCCAGTACCCGGCCCGCCGCCTCGGCGAGCAGTCCGCCGATCCAGTCCCCGGCGCCGTCACCTGCCACGTCGCCGGAGGCCGCGTCCCCGGAGGCCGCATCGCCGGACCCCGTGTCCCCGGACCCCGCGTCCCCGGTCGCCGCCTCCCCGCCGTCGAGCGGCCCCTGGAGTCGGAGCAGCGGCATGGCGTCGCCGCCGTCCGCCTTGGTGGCGCCCTTGCGGAGGTAGACCAGTTCGCCGCCGCCCAGCCGGTCGGCGCTGTCGTCGGCCGACTCGTTGTGGCGCAGGGCCAGCTGGTAGACGGCCAGTTGGGGATTGAGCCGGGCGTCCGCCTTGGACAGTGGTGTGGTTCCCGTCTTGAAATCGACGACGTAGGCGCGGCCTTCGGCGTCCCGCTCGACGCGGTCGATGATCCCCCTGATCCGCACCTGGTGCTCCCCCGCACGCAGGGTGACCTCGAACTCCTTCTCGCTGCCGTCGGTTTCGCGGCCGAGGCGGCTCTGGTCGGCGTGCCACCGCAGAAAGCGCTCCAGCGCGGAGCGTGCCTCCTCGCGTTCCTGCCGGGAGTGCCAGGGCGCCTCGAAGGCGAGGGAGTCCCAGACCCCGTCGAGCCGTTCCAGCAGCACCGACAGATCGGCCGGGGTGGAGCCGGACGCGACCTCGTCGGCCAGCACGTGCAGGACGTTGCCGAACCCCTGCGCGGCGGTGGCCGGGCCGTCCGCCGAGACCTCGCGGCCGAGGAACCACTGGAGGGAGCAGGTGTTGACCAGTTGGTCCAGGGCGCTGCCGGAGAGCGCGACCGGGCGGTCCGGATCGCGGACCGGGGTCCGGGTGCTGGTCTGCTCGCGCAGCCCCCACCAGCGCTGGGGGTGGGCGGCGGGCGCCAGTTGCGCGCCGTCCGCGTCGCGGAGCGAGGCGAGGCGGGCGAGCCGGCGGGCGGCGGCGTGCCGCAGCGCGGCGGGGGCCTCCGGGTCGACGGTGGTGGCGCGCAGCTCGGCGACGAGGGCGGCGACCGACAGCGGGCGCCGCGGCCGGCTGCTGACGTCCTCGGGCTCCACACCCAGCTCGGTCAGGAACCGGGACGGCTGGTCGCCGTCGTCACCGGCGCGCACGGCGGTGACGATCAGCCGGTCCCGGGCGCGGGTGGCGGCGACGTAGAACAGGCGGCGTTCCTCGGCGAGCAGCGCCGCCGGGGTGAGCGGGTCGGCGAGGCCGTCCGGGCCGATCCGGTCGGCCTCCAGCAGCGACCCCCGGCGGCGCAGGTCCGGCCACAGCCCCTCCTGCACGCCGGCCACCACGACCAGCGGCCACTCCAGGCCCTTGGCGCGGTGCGCCGTCATCAGCCGGACGGCGTCGGGACGGACGCCGCGCACCGCGCGGGTGTCCCCGGCGATGTCGTGGGCCTCCAGTTCCGCCAGCAGGTTGAGGGCGCCCCGGCCACCGGTGCGCTCCTCGGCGCGGGCGGCGACGTCGAACAGCGCGCAGACCGCGTCGAGGTCCCGGTCGGCGTTGCGCCCGGCGGCGCCGCCGCGCCGCGCGGAGCGCTCCAGCCGCTGCGGCCAGGTGGTGCCCTGCCACAGCTCCCACAGCGCGTCCTCCGGGGTGGAGCCGCCGCGCAGCAGGTCACGCGCCTTGGTGAGCAGCTGTCCCAGCCGCAGCGCGCCGCCCGCGTAGCGCGGGTCGTGGGTGACCAGCCGCTCCGGCTCCGCGAGGGCGCGGGCGATCAGCTCGTCGGAGGACGGCGGCGGGTCCTGTCCGGCGGCGCGTTCCTCGGTGCGCAGCGCGCGGCCGAGCCGCCGCAGGTCGGCGGCGTCGAGACCGCCGAGCGGCGAGACGAGCAGGGCGAGTGCGGTCTCGGTGGTGAGGGTGGCCGGGTCGGCGACGGCACGCAGCGCGGTGAGCAGCGGGGCGACGGCCGGTTCGTGGCGCAGGGGCAGGTCGTCGCCGTCGACCTCCAGGGGGACGCCGGCGGCGGTGAGGGCGCGGCGCATCCCGGGGATGGACCGGCCGCCGGCCCGGACCAGCACCGCCATGTCGCGCCAGGCGAGGCCGTCCTCCAGGTGGGCGCGGCGCAGCAGGTCGGCGATGTTGTCGAGTTCGGCGCCGGGCGTGGGGAAGGTGAGCACCCGCACGCCGCCACCTGGGCGGTCGGCGCTCAGGTCGCGGTGGGCGCGGACCTTGCGGGAGGGCAGCCGGGTCAGTGGCATCCGGTCGGTGAGCCGCCGGGTGGCCGCCAGCAGACCGGCGCCGCTGCGGCGGCTGACGCCGAGGACGGCGACGGGCGCGGGGGCGCCCTCCGTGGTGGGGAAGCTGTCGGGGAATTCGAGGATGCCGCCGACGTCGGCGCCACGGAAGGCGTAGATCGACTGGTCGGGGTCGCCGAAGACGGTGAGGTCGCGTCCGCCGCCGGCCAGGGCCCGCAGCAGGCGTGACTGGGCGGCGTCGGTGTCCTGGTACTCGTCGACGAAGACCGCGTCGTAGGAGGTGTGCGGCGGCGCCGGGTATCCGCCGCGCGGGGCGGGGAGATGGCTCTCGCGGGCGCGTTCGGTGACCCGGGCCGCGCGGTGGACCAGCTCCGCGTAGTCGAGGACGCCGTGCGCCTCGGTGACGTCCAGGTACTCCGCGAGGAAGCGGGCGGCGGCCCCCCAGTCGGGGCGTCCGTCGCGCCGGGCGAAGGCGGAGAGCGCGTCGGGCGGCAGGCCGAGTTCCCGGCTGCGGGCCAGGACGGCGCGCAGCTCGTCGGCGAAGCCGCGGGTGGTGAGGCAGGCGCGGAGGTCGCCGGGCCAGTCGATGGCGCGGCCCGCGGGCTCCAGCGCCAGCTGGCCCTGGAGCAGTTCGCGGAGATAGAGGTCCTGTTCGGGCCCGGACAGCAGCCGCAGCGGCTCGGCGAACAGTTCACGGTCCTGGTGGGCGCGGACCAGTCCGTAGGCGTAGGAGTGGAACGTGGCGGCCATGGGCGCGCGCCCCCGGATCCGGGTGGCCATCCGGTCGCGCAGCTCCATGGCGGCGCGGCGGCTGAAGGTGAGCACCAGCACCCGGTCGGGGTGGGTGCCGCGTTCCACGCGGGCGGCGACCGCCTCGACCAGGGTGGTGGTCTTGCCGGTCCCCGGTCCGGCCAGGACGAGCAGCGGTCCGCCTCCGTGCTCAACCACGGCGCGCTGCGCTGCGTCCATGGCAGGAGGACTCGCGGTCCTCGGCAGCGTGCGCACCAGCCGGTACGCGCCCGGGTCCGCGGGTACGGGGAGCCCTGCGGCCGTGCCGGAGGGCGGTTCGGGTGCTGGGACAGAGAGGCTCACGTGCATCGCAGGTTCTCGGGGGCGCCCCATGGACGCGGGGGCGGGCAGGGCAGTGCTGGAGACGGTACGCCAGCCGGACGACGGGCGGCGGGACTCCGGACGGGAGCCCCGGCGGGGACCTTCGGCGGCGGGGAGCCGGTACGGGCCGCGTGGCGCGCGCTCGTACCCGGGCCCAGGAGGCGGCCCGGCTGCCGGTACGGCGGCGTGACCGGCGCGCTCCGGCGGGTGGGGAGCACGGCGCACGGACGCGGCCGGGAGCTGTCCGGTTGGTCGCGAATGGCCGTGATGACGGAAGCTGGTTGATGTGAGCCGCAGCACGCACCGGCGTCCCGGTACGGCCCGACCGGCCGGAGTCGCCCGACGCCCCGTCCCCGAACCGCCCGAGCCGTGCCGGGCGGTGGCCGGCGGCGCGACGGCCGAGGGCCGCTCAGACGTCACCCGTGGCACGGCCGTCCGGCCCGGCGCCGCCCGACGCGTCGTCTGCGTCGGCGTCGTCCTCCGGGCGGGAGCCCGGCGGCGGGGCGTCCCAGCGGGCGTTGCGCATGTCGAGCCGCATGCCGCCGCCGGCGGCCTCCCGCAGCGGCGTGCCCTCGGCCCGGTAGTTCTCCAGGGCGCGGCGCTCGTTGCCGGGGAGCGGTCGGCCGTCGGCCCGCACGACGCGCCACCAGGGCACCGCCGCGCCGTAGTGGGCCATCACGTGTCCGACCTGGCGGGGGCCACCGGTACCGACCAGCGCGGAGATGTCGCCGTAGGTCAGCACCCGGCCCGGCGGGACGCGTTCCGCCCAGCTCAGCACCCGGTCGGCGTAGTCGGAGAGGGCGTGGTTCGCGGGGCGCTCCATGCGCACCATGGTGCCGTACGCCAGACTGTCCGATCGGGGGGTTCACCCCCGGGATACGGGCACACGTGCCAGTATCGTCACGGCGGTGACTGGTGATACGGGGCGAAGAGTCGGCACGACCACACGATCAGCGGGCTGAGCGGAAGGCTCACCCCGCCGACGGCGCTGCTCCGGAGCCGACGGTGGGCCAGGAGCAGCTGGAGGTCGACGAGCCGATCCTGGCCGCTCGGGTGCACCGGCCGTCGGACCTGGTCCGGGTGTTGCTGGGGCTGCTGTTCATCGCGGTGGTACTGGCGATCGCGACGTTCGCGATCGGCACCACCAAGGGCCTGGAGGAGGACATCGGCGACGCCGCCGGTTCGGCGCCGCGCCTGGTGATCGACTTCACCGGGATGGTGTCGGCGATCGCGGTGCTGATCGTGCCGGTGGCGTTCGCCGTGGAGCGGCTGATCCGGCGGGACGGGCTGCGGATCGCGGACGGCGTGCTGGCGGCGGTCCTCGCCCACGGGGTGTCGCTGTCGTTCAGTCTGTGGGTCGCCCGGTTCGCGCCGCTGGAGCTCCAGGACGCGCTGACCACCAGGGCGCCCGGCGGGATCGGCACCACCGACGCCGTGCACGCCTACCTGGCGCCGGTCATCGCCTACATGACGGCTGTCGGCATGGCCCACCGCCCGCGCTGGCGGGTGCTGATGTGGGCGGTACTGATCCTGGACGCGGTCTCCGTGCTGGTCGCCGGATACACCACCCCGTTCTCGATCCTGGTGACGGTGCTGATCGGCTGGACCGTCGCCTACGGCACGCTCTACGCGGTCGGCCAGCCCAATGTGCGCCCCACCGGCCAGCAGCTGCTGGCCGGGCTGCGGCACGTGGGCTTCCTCCCGGTGACGGCGCTGCGCGCCGAGGACCGGCACGGCGACCGGGGCGAGGTGAGCCGCCGGTACCTGGTGACGCTGGAGTCCGGGCCGCCGCTGGATGTGACGGTCGTGGACCGGGAACAGCAGGCGCAGGGCTTCTTCTACCGCGTGTGGCGCCGGCTTGCCCTGCGCGGCATCCACCAGCAGCGCTCGCTGCAGTCGCTGCGGCAGGCGCTGGAGCAGGAGGCGCTGCTGGCGTACGCCGCCATAGCGGCGGGCGCCAACGCTCCCAAGCTGATCGCCACGGCGGAGCTGGGTCCGGACGCCGTGATGCTGATCTACGAGCACACCGCCGGCCGGGACCTGGACGCGGTACCCGACGACGAGATCACCGACCAGCTGATGGAGTCGGCGTGGCGCCAGGTGCGCGCGTTGCAGTCCCGTCGCATCGCGCACCGGCGGCTGGTCGGCGGTTCGCTGCTGGTGGACGGGGCCGGAACGGTTTTCCTGACCGACCTGCGGGGCGGCGAGATCGCCGCCGGTGAGCTGCTGCTGCGAATGGACGTCGCGCAGCTGCTCACCACCTTCGGCCTGCGGGTCGGGCCGCGCCGCGCGGTGAACGCGGCCGCCGCCGTGCTGGGACCGGACACGGTCGCCGACGCGCTGCCGCTGCTGCAGCCGATCGCACTCAGCCGCCGCACCCGCCAGGTGCTGCGGCAGCTCGGGCGCGAGCGCGCGCAGCGCGAGCGCCAGGTGGTGCTGGACGCCTCGCGCGCCTACCGGGAGGCGGGTGGCTCGCTGCCTGAGGGCGCGGACCGCAAGCAGGTGCGGGCGGCGAAGCAGGCCGAGAAGCAGGTGATGGAGGAGGCGCTGGCCAACGCCAAGGAGCAGGACCTGCTGTCGAAGATCCGCAGCCAGGTGCTGCAGATCCGTCCGCAGGCCCCGGTGGAGCCGGCCCGGCTGGAGCGGGTGAAGCCGCGCACGCTGGTGATGGTGATCGCCGCGGTCTTCGCGATGTACTTCCTGATCACGCAGCTGGTCCACATCGACTTCGGGGAGATCGTCGGCCAGGCCAGCTGGGGCTGGGCCGCCGCCGCGGCGGTCTTCGCGTCGCTGACGTACTTCGCGGCGGCGATGAGCCTGCTGGGCTTCGTGCCGGAGAAGGTGCCGTATCTGCGGACGGTGCTGGTGCAGCTGGCGGGGTCGTTCGTGAAGCTGGTGGCCCCGGCGGCGATCGGCGGTGTGGCGCTCAACACCCGGTACCTGCAGCGGTCGGGCATCCGGCCGGGTCACGCGGTGGCCAGCGTCGGCGCCAACCAGCTGTTCTCGCTGGGGTCGGCGGTGGCGATGCTGCTGGTGTTCGGCTACATCACCGGCAGCCAGCACACACCGTCCGTGCCGACCTCGCCGACGATGATCGCGGTGGTGCTGACGCTGGCGGTGCTGGCGCTGATCGTGACGGCGGTGCCGGCGCTGCGCCGGACGATCCACGAGCGGGTCTCGGTGCTGTTCGCCGGGGTGGTGCCGCGGATGCTGGACGTGGTGCAGCAGCCGCGGAAGCTGCTGAACGGTATCGGCGGCATGGTGCTGATGACGCTGGCGTTCGTGCTGTGCCTGAACGCCTCGGTACGGGCGTTCGGCGGGGATCTGAGCTTCGCGACGGTCGCCGTGGTGTTCCTGGCGGGCAACGCGCTGGGGTCGGCCGCGCCGACTCCGGGCGGTATCGGCGCGGTGGAGTTCACCCTCGCCGCCGGCCTGGCGGCGTTCGGGCTCAACCCCGCGACGGCCGGCGCCGCGGTGCTGCTGTTCCGGCTGGTCACGTTCTGGCTGCCGGTGGTTCCGGGGTGGCTGGCGTTCACGCAGCTGACCCGCAAGGAAGCGTTGTAGCCGGGCTGCCGGCGAGCCGTCCACCCGGAGTTCGTGAAGCCGCATCTGCGGCCTGACGCGGCGGCTCGTCCTTGCAGTAGCCAGTCATACAGACCTAACATCTCGCATATGCGCTCCTACTCCATCGGCCGCGCCGCGCGACTGCTCGGCGTCAGCCCCGACACCGTCCGCCGGTGGGCGGACGCCGGGCGGCTCCCGACGACCCGGGACGACGCCGGTAAGCGGCTGATCGACGGGCGGGACCTCGCGGCGTTCGCCGTGGCCCTGGCGGGCGAGGCCGGCGAGGGCGAGGACTCCTACACCACGGCCCGCAACGCCTTCGCCGGGATCGTCACCGCCGTCAAGCTCGGCGACGTCGCCGCGCAGGTGGAGGTCCAGGCCGGTCCGCACCGGCTGGTGTCGCTGCTGACCCGTGAGGCGGTCGAGGAACTGGGTCTCGCCGTCGGCATGGAGGCGGTGGCGCGGGTGAAGTCCACCAACGTGCACATCGACCTCCGGGAAGTCCCGTGACGGCCCCCCGCGCCCGCCGCCGGCCGGCGGCCCTGCGCCTGTTGCTGTCGGCGCTGCTGGTCCTCCCACTGGCCGCCTGCGGCTCCGGCGGCGGTAGCGGCCCCGGCGACGCGGACGGCGCCGGCGCCGGTGCCGACGGCGGCGACACCGCCCTCACCGTGCTCGCCGCCGCTTCCCTGACCGATGTGCTGGAGGAGGCGAAGCCGCTCTACGAGAGCGAGCGCGGCGTGGAGCTGCGGCTGTCCTTCGCCGGCTCCCAGGAACTGGCCGCCCAGGTCCGCGAGGGCGTCCCGGCGGACGTGCTCGTCACCGCCGACTCCACCTCGATGGACGGCGTGGCCGACCGGACCGAGGGCCCGGTGGTGATCGCGGAGAACGAGTTGACCATCGTCACCGCTCCCGGCAACCCCGAGGACGTCACGGGCCTGGCGGACCTGGCCCGCGAGGACCTCACCGTGGTGCTGGCGGCCCCGGAGGTGCCGGTCGGCCGGTACGGGCAGCAGATCCTCGACGAGGCGGGCGTCCGGGTGAACCCGGCCTCCCAGGAGACCAACGTCCGCTCGGTGCTGACCAAGGTGACCCTCGGCGAGGCCGACGTCGGCATCGTCTACGCCACCGACGCGGCATCGGCCGGCGACCGCGTCGCGACGGTGACGATCCCCGCCGCGCAGAACGTCCTCGCCGAGTACCCGGCCGCCGCGCTGTCCGAGGCGCCGAACCCCGTGGAGGCCGCGGCATTCGTCAGCTGGCTGCGCTCGGACCGGGCCGTGGAACTGCTGGAGACGGCCGGGTTCCGCGTCCCGTGAGCGGCCCGGCCTCCCGCGCGACCCGCGGCGCGCCGCTGGTACTGGTCGTGCCGGCCGCGCTGGCGGTGCTGCTGCTCGCCGTCCCCCTGGCCGGCATCGTGACCCGCGCGCCCTGGGGTGACCTCGGGGAGCGGCTGGCCTCGCCCCGGGTCACCCAGGCGCTGAGCCTGTCGCTGCTGGTGTCGGGGTGGGCCCTGCTGCTCTCGCTCGTGCTCGGGGTGCCGCTCGCCTGGCTGCTGGCCCGCAGCCGTATCCCGGGCAAGGCACTGGTCCGCTCGCTGATCCTGCTGCCGATGGTGCTGCCGCCGACCGTGGCCGGGGTGGCGCTGCTGCAGGGGTTCGGCCGGGCGGGGCTGGTCGGGGACGAACTGCGGCTCCTCGGGATCACCCTGCCGTTCACCACCGCCGGCGCGGTGGTCGCCGCCACCTTCATCTCGATGCCGTTCCTGGTGATCACCCTGGAGGGCGCGCTGACCGGGCTGGACGTCCAGTTCGAGGAGGCGGCGGCCACCATGGGCGCCGGCACCCTGCAGACGCTGCGGTACGTGACGCTGCCGATGGTGCTGCCGTCCCTGCTGGCCGGCGCGGCGCTCACCTGGGCGCGGGCGCTGGGCGAGTTCGGCGCCACCCTGACCTTCGCCGGCAACCTGCCGGGGGTGACACAGACGCTGCCGCTCCAGGTGTATCTGCTGATGCAGGAGGACCCGGAGGGAGCCACGGCGGTGTCGCTGCTGCTGCTCGCGATCGCGGCGGCGGTGCTGTTCGGGCTGCGCGGACGCTGGCTCGGGGCGTTCGCCCGCCGCCGCTGAGCGCCGTGCGCACGCGCCACCTCACGCGCCGGGCGCACGCGCCACCGCACACGCCACGCGCCGCGAGCCCGAGGCCCCACCCCGTCACCCGGTCGACGGTCACCCGGTTGACGTGGAGCGGGTGCGCCGCGCGAGCGGCGGTGCTGATCTGGAGCCCAGCCCTGCCGCCGCGAAGGGGAGTCCCGGATGAGCTCTGCCAAGTCCGACACCACCGGAGAGGTCCGCTGGAGGACGGTCACGGCCCTGGCCGCGGCCGGAGCGCTGCTGGCGGCGGGGTGCTCGGGAGCGGCGGACTCCGGGCAGGCCGGCGCGGGCGCGGGCCTGGGCCGGACCGCGGTGGACACCGCCGAACTGCCGTCGAAGTTCACCGACCAGAACCCCGACTGGTCCGGCTGCCCGAAGCCCGACGCCCGCCAGGGCGACGACGCCTCGGCACCGGCGAAGCTGCGCGACGGCACCGAGTGGGAGTGCGCCTCCCTGTCCGTGCCGCTGGACTACGGCGACCCCGAGGGCGAGACCCTCTCCATCGCGATGATCCGGGCCGCCGCCGGTGGCGACGAGAAGGACCGGATCGGCTCGCTGATCTTCAACTTCGGTGGCCCCGGCGGCTCCGGCGTGGTGACCCTGCCCGCGTTCGCGCCGGACTACAGCACGCTGCACAAGCGGTACGACCTGGTGAGCTTCGACCCGCGCGGCGTCGGCGACAGCGACGGCGTGGTCTGCCTGGACGACCGGGAGCTGGACGAGCACTTCGCCGCCGACATGGCACCGTCCGGCACCGGCGGCGAGGACGAGTTCCAGCAGCGGATCGCGGACTTCGCCGCCGCCTGCGAGGACCGGGCCGGCGACCTGCTGCCGCACCTGACCACGGCCAACACCGCCCGCGATCTCGACCTGATGCGGCATGTGCTGGGCGACAGCACCCTGCACTACTTCGGCGTCTCCTACGGCACCCAGCTCGGGGGCGTCTACGCCCACGAGTTCCCGGACCGGGTCGGCCGCGCGGTGTTCGACGCGGTGGTGGACCCGGCCCAGAACGACGAGGAGAGCGCGCTCGGGCAGGCCCGCGGCTTCCAGCTGGCCCTCGGCAACTACCTGGAGGACTGCCTGGGCACCGACGACTGCCCGCTCGACGGCACTCCCGAGGAAGCCGAACAGCAGCTCAACGAACTGCTGGAGGGGCTGGAGAAGAACCCGATGCCGACCCGCGACGCCGACCGGCCCCTCACCCGCTCCCTCGCCTGGGGCGGGGTCGCGCAGGCGCTGTACTCCGAGGACTTCTGGCCGTACCTGACGCAGGGCCTGGACGACGCCACCGACGACAGCGACCCGGACGGCTCCATCCTGCTGGCGCTCGGCGACTCCATGAACGGACGCTCCACCAACGGCACCTACTCCACCCTCCAGTCCTCGCTGACCGCGATCCGCTGCGCCGACTCCAGCTCCCGGTACACGCCGGACGACGTCCGTTCCCGGCTGGACACCTTCGAGGAGGCGTCCCCCGTCTTCGGTCCGGCGATGGCCTGGGCGCTGCTGGGGTGCACCGGCTGGCCGGTGGACGGCGCGTCCGAGCACCCGGACGTCTCCGCCGAGGGTTCCGCCGAGATCCTCCTCATCGGCACGACCGGCGACCCCGCCACCCCGTACGAGGGCACCGCGAGCATGCGCGAGGCCCTGGGCGAGGGCGTGGCCGTGGAGATCACTTACGAGGGCGAGGGGCACGGCGCCTACACCTCCGGCGACCGGTGCGTGAAGAGCGCCACCGACGACTACCTGCTGGAGGGCATGGTGCCCGAGTCGGGCCTCACCTGCGGCTGACAGCCCCGGGGCGCGCCCGGCCCGGCGGGGCGCGCGGCGGGCGCGACGCGCACCCGGCGCACACACCCCGGCCGCGGACGCACACCCGACCCCCACGGGATCGGCCGCCTCCCGGCGCTCGGCCCGGCGACCACGCGGGGGACCGTCGGTTAGCCTGACGGAGGTGTCACGGAGGCGGACTGGGGGCCCATGAGCAGGCGGACGAACAGCGGGCGGGGCGGGGCGCGGCGCGGTGGCGCCGCGCTGGTGGCCGCGCTGCTGTGTGCCGTCACCGCCTGTTCCTCCGCCCCGGACGACGCCGCGGACGAGGACCCGCACATACCGGGGCTGCCCTCGCCCAGCGTCGCCGGCGAGGCAGGGCCCGCACCGACCGCTGTCCCCGAACTCCCCTCGGTTCCGGAGGAGTTCACCAAGCAGGAGCCGAACTGGTCGGCCTGCGGGGCACCGTCCGCCGCGCAGGGTGGCGGCGCCGCTCCCGGCGCGGACTGGGAGTGCGCCGGGCTGACGGTCCCCCTGGACTACGCCGACCCCGATCCCGACGGCCGGACCCTCGATCTGGCGCTGGTCCGCTCGCGGACGGACAGCGAACAGCGGGTCGGTTCGCTGGTCTTCAACTTCGGCGGCCCCGGCGGCTCCGGCGTGGCGACGCTGCCACGGATGGAGCAGCGGTTCGAACCGCTGGCCGGGGCCTTCGACCTGGTGAGTCTGGACCCGCGCGGCGTCGGCGACAGCGAGGGCGTCGTCTGTCTGGACGGCCCCGGCCGCGACGCGATGCTGGCCACCACCGCCGCCCCCCGGGACGCGGCCGGAGAGGAGGAGTTCCTGGCCCGGCGCCACTCCTACGCGGCGGCGTGCGCCGACGCCTCCGGCGACCTCCTGCCGCATCTGACCACGGCCAACACCGCGCGCGATCTCGACATCCTGCGTCAGGTCCTGGGTGAGAGCCGGCTGCACTACTACGGCGCCTCGTACGGCACCAAGCTCGGCGGGGTCTACGCGGGCCTCTTCCCCGAGCGGGTGGGGCGGACGGTGCTGGACTCCGTGGTGGACCCGACCGTCGACGTGGTGGGACGGGCACTCGGCCAGACCACCGGCTTCCAGCTGGCGCTCGACCACTACCTCGCCGACTGCGTCGCGGGGCCCGACTGCCCCGCCGGGCGGGACCTCCCCGAGGCGTACCGGTTCCTCGGCGGGCTGCTGGACGGCCTCGCCGACCAGCCGCTGCCCGCCGGGGAGGGCCGGCTGCTGACCCAGGGGCTGGCCGTCACCGGCATCGTCGGCTCCCTGTACTCCGAGGGCTCCTGGCAGCGGCTTAGCCGCGGTCTGCGGGAGGCGGACCGCGAGGGCCGCGGCGACATCCTGCTGGCCGCCGCCGACCGCTACCACGGCCGGGGCCAGCAGGGCGGCTACCGCAATCTGCACGACGCCAACACGGCGATCAACTGCGCGGACTTCGCCTCCCGGCCGGACCTGGACACCGTCCGTGCCCACCGCGCCGAGTTCGAGGCCGCCTCGCCCGTCCTGGGACGGTTCCTGGTGTGGGAGCTGCTGGGCTGCACCGGCTGGGAGTCGAACTCCGACCGCGACCAGCCCGAGGTCGCCGCCGAGGGGGCCGCCCGCACCATCCTGCTGGTCGCCACCACCGGGGACCCGGCCACCCCGTACCACGGGGCGGAGCGGATGAGGGACGCCCTCGGCGAGGACGTGGCGGCGCTGCTGACCTACGACGGAGAGGGCCACGGCGCCTACACCAGCGGCAATCCCTGCGTCACCGCGGCCGTCAACGCCCACCTGCTGTCGGGCACGACCCCCGATGACGGCACCATGTGCACCTGAGGCGCCGCACGGCGACTCGGGCGCGGCGGGGGCGACCGTCGGCAACGCGCACGACCGAGAACCACCGCACCACCCGAGGCCCGCCTGAGGACCACCGAACGCCCGCACCACGAGGACCACCGCACCACCACGAGGACCACCGCACCACGAGGACCACCGCACCACGAGGACCACCGCACGACCGAGGACCGCCGAGAAAGGCCGGGGGACACACCACGATGGGTGAACGCACACGAACACGAGGCCGCCGCGGCGCAGCGGCGACCACCGCGGCCCTGCTCAGCGGTGCGCTGCTGCTGACGGCCTGCTCCGGCGGGGACGACGGCGGCGGAGGCGAGCGGGACGACGAGAGCCGTCCCAGCGAGGAGTCCACCCCGGCCGCCCGCGCCTACCCGGGCGTGCCGGACTCGATCTCCCAGCAGCGTCTGCGGTGGGAGTCCTGCGAGGGCCCGACCGTCGCCCAGGGCGGCGGCCCCGCCCCGGGCGAGCTGCCGGACGGCACACCGTGGCAGTGCGCCACGCTCACCGTGCCGCTGGACTACGAGGAGCCCGAGGGCGAGACGATCCCGGTCGCGCTGGTGCGCGCCGCGAGCAGCGGTGACGCCGGTGACCGGATCGGCTCGCTGATCTTCAACTTCGGCGGGCCGGGCGGCTCCGGGGTGTTCACGCTGCCGCTGCTGGCCGACGACTACGAGGAGCTGCGCGGCGGGTACGACCTCGTCAGCTTCGACCCGCGCGGCGTCGGCGAGAGCGCGGGTGTCGTCTGCCTCGACGACGAGGCGTCCGACCGCCTGGACCAGGAGGCGGGCGCCGTCCCGCGCGACGAGGAGCAGGAGGAGCGCTACACCGAGCTGGCGGCCGAGTACGTCGCCGCCTGCGAGGCGAACTCCGGCGAGCTGCTGCCGCATCTGACCACCGCCAACACCGCCCGCGACATGGACCTGCTGCGCCATGTGCTGGGCGACAGCAGCCTCTCCTACTACGGGGCCTCCTACGGCACCGAGCTGGGCGGCGTCTACGCCAACCTCTTCCCGGAGCAGGTCGGCCGGGCCGTGTTCGACGCGGTGATCGACCCCACCGCCGACTTCGTCGACGGCGCGCTGCTCCAGGCGTCCGGCTTCCAGCTGGCGCTGGAGAACTACATGGCCGACTGCGCGACCCAGCTGGCGGAGGAGTGCCCCACCGGTGAGGGCGGCGCGGAGGGGACCGACGCACTGGTGGAGTTCCTCGACGGTCTGGCCGAGGAGCCGCTGGAGGCCGGCGGCGACCGCGCGCTCACGGAGCAGCTGGGCCTGCTGGGCATCGTCGCGATGCTCTACGACGAGGAGACCTGGCAGTACCTGAGCATGGGCCTCACCCAGGCCATGCACGAGAAGGACGGCGAACTGCTGCTGGCCTTCGCGGACATGTACAACGGCCGCGACGACGAAGGCCGTTACAGCAACCAGCAGGACGCCCACGCCGCGATCCGCTGCGCGGACGTGACGGGCCAGCGCGACCGGGCGGCGATCGACGAGCACCGGGACGCGTTCGAGGAGGCGTCCCCGGTCTTCGGCCCGTACCTGCTGTGGTCGCTGAACGGCTGCGAGGGCTGGCCGGTGGACGGCTCGTACGAGTTCCCGGAGGTCTCCGCCGAGGGCGCCGCCGAGATCCTGCTCATCGGCACCACCGGCGACCCCGCCACCCCGTACGAGGGCACCGAGCGGATGCAGCAGCAGCTGGGGGACGGGGTCGGCGTGCTCATCACCTTCGACGGTGAGGGCCACGGCGCCTACGGCAAGGACCCGTGCATCAACGACGCGGTCGAGGAGTACCTGCTGTCGGGCATGATCCCGCAGAACGGTCTGGTCTGCGGCTGACGCCGACCGGGGTGTCCAGCTGGCGGACGACCGTTCCGCCGGCCGGACACCCCCGGCCGGCTCCCGGGCCTGTACACGAGAAAGCGCCCTCCCACGTGTTCGTCGCGTGGGAGGGCGCTTCTTCGTGTGGTGCCAGGGGCCGGTCCTCAGTAGACGGGCTTGCCGGGCTCGATCTGGTTGACCCAGCCGATGACCCCGCCGCCGACGTGGACCGCGTCGGAGAAGCCGGCGTTCTTCAGCACGGCGAGGACCTCGGCGGAGCGGATGCCGGTCTTGCAGTGCAGGACGATCTTGCGGTCCTGCGGGAGGTCCTGGAGCGCGTTGCCCATCAGGAAGTCGTTCTTCGGGATGAGGCGCGCTCCCGGGATGGAGACGATCTCGTACTCGTTCGGCTCGCGGACGTCGATGATGTCGATCTTCTCGTCACCGTCGATCCACGCCTTGAGCTGCTTGGGCGTGATGGTGGAGTCGGCCGCCGCCTCCTGCGCCTCGTCCGAGACGACGCCGCAGAACGCCTCGTAGTCGATCAGCTCGGTGACGGTCGGGTTCTCGCCGCAGATCGCGCAGTCGGGGTCCTTGCGGACCTTGACCTGGCGGTAGGTCATCTCCAGGGCGTCGTAGATCATCAGCCGGCCGAGCAGCGGCTCACCGATGCCGGCGAGCAGCTTGATCGCCTCGTTGACCTGGATGGAGCCGATGGAGGCGCACAGCACGCCCAGCACACCGCCCTCGGCGCACGAGGGCACCATGCCCGGGGGCGGGGGCTCGGGGTACAGGCAGCGGTAGCAGGGGCCGTGCTCGGACCAGAAGACCGACGCCTGACCGTCGAAGCGGTAGATCGAACCCCAGACGTACGGCTTGTTCAGCAGCACGCAGGCGTCGTTGACCAGGTAGCGGGTGGCGAAGTTGTCGGTGCCGTCGACGATCAGGTCGTAGTCGGCGAACAGCTCCAGCACGTTGGAGGAGTCCAGCCGCTCCTCGTGCACGTTGACCCGGGTGTAGGGGTTGATGCCCTGCACGGTCTCCTTGGCGGAGACGGCCTTCGGCCGGCCGATGTCGGCCTGGCTGTGGATGATCTGCCGCTGGAGGTTGGACTCGTCGACCTCGTCGAACTCGACGATGCCGAGCGTGCCGACTCCAGCCGCGGCCAGGTACATCAGAGCGGGCGAGCCGAGCCCGCCGGCGCCGACGCACAGCACCCTGGCGTTCTTCAGCCGCTTCTGACCCTCCATCCCCACGTCCGGAATGATCAGGTGGCGGGAGTACCTGCGGACCTCGTCGACGGTGAGCTCGGGGGCCGGCTCGACCAGGGGGGGCAGCGACACGGGGGCTCCGTTGGTCAGGGGTGGACGGTGGTCGGCCGCCGGAGACCGTCCCGGCCGGACGGACCGGCACGGAACGATCTTCCGACAAAGCGATGAGCGGTATGAACGCCATGCACACTGCCCACAACACTGCCACGGCCGGTCTCATTCCGAGACCGTCGTCCCGACGCATGAGACGAGTTCGTCCCAGAAGCCGGGCAACGCCGACCACGGGTCCACTCCCCCGCTCGCCAGCCGGTCGGTGAGGTAGAACGCGCCCGCCCCCTGCCAGCGGGCGACGCGCAACGCCTCGCCCAGCCGTGCCCGGGGCACCTCGCACACCAGATGGCAGAAGCGCTCCGCCGGATGACGGGCGGTCCACTGGGCCACCTGCGACCAGCGGTACTCCCGCCAGCGCCCGCGGAACGTCACCAGCTGGTCGGCCGCCTCGACGTACCCCTCACACGGGTGGGCGCCATGGCCCAGGACCAGCCGCAGGCCGGGCCGGAGCGCCCGGAGCGTGGCGGTGAGCCGCCGCACGGCGGCCAGCTCACCGGGCCCGCCCGGACACTGGTCCAGATAGAAGCCGTCCGGGCGGTACCACTCCAGGTAGCGCTCCGCGTCCCGCAGCACCTCGGCGGGCGGGCGGCTGCCCCCGCGCAGCGCCAGCCTCCCCAGGACCGCCCGGCCGCGCACCCGCAGCCCGGCGGTCGCCGCCGCCACGAAACCGTCCGGGCGCTGACCGGGACCGTCCGCGACGTCCAGCACCGCCCAGCGCAGCGGAACATCGGCGCGGGCCAGCTCGGCCCACTCCAGCGGCGCCACCATCGGGTGCGCGAACCCCGGCGCCACCAGCCCGGCGCCCGCGCCCGGGCGCCGGGGGACGAGAGAGGCGGCCCGGCCCGTGACGCGACGCAGCGTCACATCCGGCATGCCGCCTCCATCCAGATGTCGGCCAGGGACTCCTCCAGCGCGATCCGTGACCGCCAGCCGAGCCGGTCGCGGGCGGTGCGCACGTCGGCCTGCTGCCAGACGCCGCATCCGTCCGGATACGGCGAGTGCGGCGGGGGCTGCTGGTGGTCGCCCATCCGCGGTGAGGGGACATGGGCCGTCGGCGGGCCGTCCAGCTCGTGCAGCGCGCCGGTGTAGCCGGAGATCCGGGCGAGCGTCACGGCGGCGTCGCGCAGCCGCACCGCCTGGCCGGAGCCGATGTTGACGACGCCCTGCGCCGCCGACAGCGTCGCGGCGTGCACCGCGCGCGCCACGTCCCGGACGTCCACGAAGTCCCGCTGGACGCCCAGCCCGCTGAGCTTCAGCTCGTTGTCGCCGTGCTGGAGCGCCCGGCGCAGCGAGTCGGCGAGCCGGCCGAGCGGTGAACCCGCCGGGGTGCCGGGACCGGCCGGGGAGAACACCCGCAGCACGATGGCGTCGAGACCGGAGCCCAGGACCAGTTCACTGGCGGCGAGCTTGCTCACCCCGTACGGTCCGCCCGGCCTCGGCTGCGCGTCCTCCGCCGTGGTCGAACCCGGCTGGGAGGGCCCGTACTCGGCGGCGCAGCCGACATGCACCAGGCGCGCACCGCAGCGGCTGCGGCGCAGCGACTCGCAGACCGTGGCGGCGGCCACCGTGTTGTGCCGGGTCAGGTCGCGCGCGCTGCCGCGGATCGCGCCCGCGCAGTTGACGACGACCGACGGGTGCACCGCGTCGAGGAAGCGGGTCAGCGCGCCGGGGCTGCCGGTCGCCAGGTCGAACCGGACATCGGCGTCGTCCCCCCGGCCGAGGGCCGTGAGGTGGACGGCGGGGTCGGCGAGCAGCCGGTCGGCGATGAACCGCCCTAGGTACCCGCTCGCCCCTAGTAGCAGCACTCTCATCGAAACTCTCCTTGTCACTTTCGGTAACGCTCGGTCAGAGCGCGACGGTCACGGCCCGTCGGGCCGTCACATCACGTCGGCGGGGTGGCCCGGATGGGCGCGCCCGTCGCCGCCGGGCCGGTCGGCGCCGGCCCGGCCGGGTCTGGAACCGCCGGGCGGCGGTCCGTACGGGGCCGGGCCCTCGTCGTCGGCCGGATCGCCGGTGGTGGCGTCCGCGCCGTGGCCGCAGTCGGCGGACCCGGCCGTCCACCGCGCGGCGCCGTGCGTGGCCCGTAGCGGCGCCCGCGTCCCACGGGCCTCCGGCGGGGTGCGGCGGGCGGCGGAGGGGCCGCCGCGTGCCGTGCCGGCCGGAGCGACCGGCGCGCTGTGGTGCGCCCAGGGCCCGGTCAGCGTCCGCGCCGCGTACACCAGCAGGACCAGCCAGACGGCACCGGCCAGCACCGCCGGCAGCAGGGGCGGCCCGCCCAGGCCCAGCGCGTACTCCACGGGAAGGCCGATGGCGCGCAGGCCGGGCAGCCAGGAGGCGCCCACCACCGAGACGGCCAGCAGCAGCGTGACCGAGACCGTCGCCAGCGCGCCGGTCGCGGCGTCCCGGTGACCGTGGGCGAGCAGCAGCAGCGCGAGGTGGAGCAGCAGCCCGACGGCGGTGAACGCCACGACCTGCCCGGCGTCCGGCGCGGGCCAGGGGGCCGGCGTGCCACGTGACAGATGGGACAGGGCCCAGACGCCCCCCTGCGCGGCCAGCAGGGCCACGGCGAAGCCGGACACGGCAGCGGCCAGCAACGGCCTGGTATTAGCGGCGAGTTCACGCAGGCTGCGGCTGCGGATCAGCCGCAGCCGGGCGCGCCGGCCGAACCAGTCGGCCGTCCACAGCGCGGGGCCGGCGGCCACCGACAGGGCGAGCGCGGCCAGCGCGGCGGTGCGCACGGTGTCGGCACCGCCGGAGGGCGGGCGCCGGGCCATCTCCGAGAGCAGCGCGTCACCGACGAGCGCGTACCCCGCCAGCAGCAGCGCGGACAGCGCGGCGAGCCCGCCGCCGGCCGGGACCCGGCGCCGCAGCAGCAGCCCGAGAGCCAGCAGCGCCAGCAGCGCTCCGCCCACGCCGACGACGGTGACCGTGGTCGCCCCGCCGGGGACCCCGGGCAGCCGGGGCAGCCCGGCGACAGCGGCGAGTGTCGCCGCGCAGAGCGCCGCCGGCGACAGGGTGAGGGCGGCACGGGCCACCGCCCGGACACACGCCCGCCGGGCGGCGGGTGGCTCCGGGGTGGTCACCGGGGCGGCCGTCGCCTCCTCGGGGCGCGGCACCCGGGCGTACAGCTCCTCCGCCAGGGAGAAGACGTCGCGGTGCCGGAAGCGCGCGGCGGTGCGGTCGGTGACGCCCCGCGCCTCCAGCAGCGCGGCGATCTCCAGGGGGTCGACGGCACGTTCACAGATCTCGCGGTGGCGGTGGAGCAGCGCGTGGACGGGGTCGGCGGAGGTTCTCATCGGTGGTCGCCTCCTTTCGCCCCGCGGCGGGTGGCGGCGCCCGGGGACCGGTGACCGGCCCGCCGCGCGTTGGCGGGCTCCGGCTCGGTCGGGCGCGCGCCGGGAAGTGCCCCGGCCGGGGGCGGTGGCCCGCCCGCGAGACCGGGCGGTGGCGCGTGGTCGGGCAGGACCCGTGCCGCGCGGGGCCGGGTGATCGCCGGAGTGGGCGGGGCCGCCGAGCCTGTGGACGCCCGCAGCGCGGCGGCGGCCGCTGCCGCTGCCGCCTCCGTGGTCGCCGGGGTGGCGCGGCCCGCGGACCGTCCCGGGGCGGCGGCTGGGCGGGACGAGCCGGCGTCCGACTCCCTCCCTGGGCGTGCGGGGGCCTCCCCCGCCTCCGGCGCACCGCGGCCGGCTATCGGCTCCGACGCGGCCCAGCTGGGCGCCGCGCCGGGCAGCCGCGCCGGCAGATGGGCCTCGGCCGGTCGCGCGAACGGGATGTCGGCGGCGGGCTGGGCCCGCTCGGACCAGCGGGCGGGACTCGCGGAGATCAGCTCCAGGTAGATGGAGCGGAAGGCGGCGAGGTTCTGCTCGACGGTGAACAGCTCCAGCGCACGGGCCCGGGCGGCGGACCCCAGCCGCTCCCGCCGCTCGGGGTCGCGCAGCAGCGCCACGCAGGCGTCGGCCAGAGCGCGCGGGTTGCGCGGCGGAACCACCAGGCCGGTGCCGCCGATCACCTCGCAGACGGCTCCGACATCGGTGGACACCGTCGGCAGCGCGCAGAACATGGACTCCACCAGCGGCACCGGGAACCCCTCGACCACGCTGGAGAGGACGGCGACGGAGGCCGACGCGTAGGCCGAGGCGACCGTCGGGACGTCCGGGTCGCCGACCTCGCCGAACAGCACCGGGTTGTCCCCCTCCGCGTGCCGGTCGGGGGCCTCGTCCGGGAAGAGCTGCGCGGCCAGCCCCCGGCAGTGCGCCAGATAGTCAGGGTCGGGCCGCCCGCGCTGCGGGGTCGAGACGATGCGCAGCCGGGCGGACGCCACGGACCGGCGCACCTCGGCGAACGCGTGGAGCAGCCCGACGAGGTCCTTCGACGGCTCGATCCGGCCGACCCACACCAGGGTGGGCTCCTGGTCCGCCCGCTCCTGGTCTGCCCGCTCCTGGTCCACCCGGCCCCGTTCGTCGGCGGGACGCGCCTCGCGCCGGTCAGCCGCGGCCGCCGCCGGCCCCAGCGCCCCGACCCGGCGACCCTCATCGGCCGGCCCGCGCCCGTGCACGCCCTGTCCGTCCGGTCGTCCCGCCGCGACGCGACCGGCGGGGACACGGCGAACGGCCGCCGCCCGGCCGCCGGTCTCCCCCAGCGCGTGGAACGGGCGGGCGTCCATCCCCGGGTAGACGGTGCGCAGCCGCTCCCGGTCGGCGCCACAGCGCTCCTGCCAGCGGCGGGTGTGGGTGTTCCCGGGGGTGATCAGCGCGGCGGAGGCGTACGCCTCGCGGGCCAGCCGCACCTGGAAGGAGGCCAGCAGCGCACGGACCGGTGCGGACGGCGCGGAGGGGGCGACCGCGTGGGCGGCGCTGATCAGGTAGTGCTCGCGCAGTCGCGATCCGTACTCGGTGATGAGCAGCGGTGTGCCGTAGAAGTGGCGGGTCAGCAGGCCGGGGAGGGCGGCCGGGCCGCCGCCGACCGCGTGGCACAGCTGCGCGGCGGCCAGGCCGGCGTCGGCGCCGGGCTGGTCTCCGTCCATCCCGTACCAGTCGAGCGTCAGCGGTCGCAGCGCCCGCTCCAGCCGCTCGCTGACGGCCAGCAGGTCGGTGACCCGCGCGGTGTGCACGGCCCGGGGCGCGCCGGGGGCGCGGCAGGCCGCCTCCAGGATGCGCACGGCGGCCTCGGAACGCAGCCAGTCGCTGAGCCCGCCGTGGTCCACGGAGAGGTCGGCCAGCGCGTAGAGGCCGGCGGCGAAACGGTCCGCCACGGCGCCGTCCCGGCCGTCCACCGGGCCCGACAGGCCCGCGCCCTCCGCGGAATCGGCGGCGGGCAGGGCCGGGTCGGCGGGGGCGGCGGAGG
>NZ_BHZI01000024.1 GCF_004305975.1 Streptomyces otsuchiensis | reverse complement strand
CGCCCTCCCCCCGAACGCCGACCGCCGACCGCCGACCGCCGGAGTACCGCCATGCCCCTCCACGCCTCCGGGTCCGACGGGGACGACACGTTCCCCGCCATCTGCGCGCACACCCACCTCTTCCCCGGCAGCCGCTGCCGGGTGCGGGAGCTGCCCGACCCCCAGGGGTTCGCCGCCGCTCCCCGCCCTCTCGGCCTCGATCTCCGCTTCTCCGACGGGGTGGTCTCCGAGGCGGAGCTCCTCGTCGCGGACAGCGGCGACGCGGTGCTCACCGTGGCGGCGCGTACCACCGCCGCGGGGACCGGGATCGACGGCCAGACCTGGATCGTGCGGTCTTTCGAGCGGTCCGGGGACGAGGTGGAGCTGACGCTCGGCAGCCGGTCGGACCGGGCGCGGACAGCGGGCTGAGGAGGTCGCGTCGCCCGCTGGCCGTCCGGCCCTGCTCGGCGGCGGTGCCCCGGCGCGGCCCGGGTGCGCCGGGTGAGGCGGTCAGGACCAGCCGTACCGCTGCTGCAGCCGGTGCACCACGGCCTGGAACCGGGCGCGGTCCAGTGCGCACGCCTCGCGCCGCATGCCCCGGGGGTGGATGCGCAGCACCCGGTCCAGGTCCACCCAGGACTCGCGCCCCTGGCGGTCCCACGGCCCGCTGCCCAGTGACACCCACTCGTGGTCGTCGTCCCGGCGGCGGCTGGTGAGCTGGACGGCGAGCAGCCCGGGGCCGTTCTCGTGCGCGACCACCAGCACGGGGCGGTCCTTGCCCCGGCCGTCGTTCTCCTCGTAGGGCACCCAGGTCCACACGATCTCGCCGGGGTCGGGCTCGCCGTCGTGCTCCGGGGAGTAGACGCAGCGGGCGCCGCGGACCAGCCTCGGGTCGATCTCGACGGTGGCCTCGGGCCCGTTCCGGCCGGGCCCGGAGGCGTCGGAGCGGGACTCGTGATCTTCGTTTCGCAGGGTCACGGGGGTTACCGTACGGCGCCCGGACCCGCGGCCGCCCTCGGGGTGGTGCCGGAGCGGTCCGACGGCCCGGGGCCGCCGCCCGGGGCGCGGTCGGCGGGATTGATCCGCTGGTGGATGTCCTGGGTGGTCATCGGGTCGAGGCCGACGAAGAGCCCCGCGAAGACGAGCAGCAGCAGTGGCACGACCAGGGCGGGCATCAGGATCTCGATCCGGGCGTGCCCGCCGGTGACGACCTCGCTGTGGGAGTGGACGGAGACCGCCGCCATCCCGGTGTAGTGCATCCCGGTGACGGCGACGCCCATGATCGCGCTGGCGCCGAGCGAGGCGGCGAAGCCGCGGACGGAGATCGCGAACCACAGGGCGACGGTGGCCGCCACCACCGCGATGACGACGGAGAGCGCCACGACGACCGGGTCGTAGTGCAGGGTTCCGCTCATCTGCATTCCCGCCATGCCGAGATAGTGCATGCAGGCGACACCGAGTCCGGTGATCAGACCGCCGGTGGCGAGGGTGAGGTTCCCACGTGGCGCATAACCGACCAGGAAGACGCCGATTCCGACGACCCCTATGGCCACGCCGAGGCTGGCGTAGGTGATCGCGAGGTCGTAGGTGATCGACAGCGTGGCGACGGTGAAGCCCATCATGGCGATGAAATGCATGGTGAAGATTCCGGTGCCGATCGAGATCGCACCGAGCGCCAGCCATCCCGCCCGGCGGCCACGGTCCAGCGTCAGCGCCCGGACCGTGCAGCGCAGCCCCAGCGCGCTGCCGACGACCGCCATCAGAAAGGCGAGAACCAGGGTGACCAGACCGTAGGTCAGATCCTCGACGGGTACTTCTGCCGCGTACATGACGCCCCCCTTGCGCATTCGACCCCGCGTCCACCGACGACGGGGGACCCGATGTTAGGGGTGAGATCAAGCCATGGACAGAGGCGGAAACCATTCCGTTGTCAGTCCGATGCGACACGATGCGCCAGATATCCGAGGCGTGCCGGAACGGTCGCTGAGTGGAAGGGCGTACGGGTGCGATTCCTAGTGGGGCAAACAGAATTGGCGGACGCCGTGTCGTGGGCGGCGCACGCGCTCCCCGACCGCTCGCCGGTGCCGGTGCACCTGGGCCTGATGCTGACCGCGGAGCACGGCGTCCTCACCGTCTCGGGCACCGGCCAGGACGCCTGGGCGGCCGGCACCGTGACGCTGCCCGCCGGGGCCGACGGCGGGCGGGCGCTGGTGCCCGGGCGCGCCCTGGCCGAACTCACCCGCGCCCTCCCTGAGGCCCACGAGGTGCAACTGGCGGTCGCGGACGGGGAGTTGACACTGGAATGCGGGCCGGTCCGGTTCGCGCTGCCGCTGATTCCCCCGGATTCCTACCCGGCCGCGCCCCGGGTCCCCGCCGCCGCCGGCACCGTGGACGCGGCCCGGTTCGCCCGTGCGGTGGCACAGGTGGCGGTCTCGGCCGGCCGGGACGACACGCTGCCCGTACTCACCGGCGTCTGGCTGGAGACCGAGGGCGACCGGCTGCGGCTGGTCGCCACCGACCGCTACCGGCTGACCGTCCGCGACCTCCCCTGGCACCCGGCCCGCCCGGAGCACGAGGGGAACGGCGACGCGCGGGGACCGGACCGCGGCATCCGGGCGCTGGTACCGGCGAAGAGCCTGCTGGCGCTGGCACGGTCCGCCGCGGGTGATGGCGAACTGAGCCTGGCGGCCCGGACCGGCGCCGACGGCACCGCCTCCACCGGCGCGGGCGTGCTGGCGCTGCGTTCCGGCAGCCGGTCCGCCACCACCAGGCTGCTCAGCGGCACCTTCCTCAAGTACGCGGCGCTGTTTCCCGACACCTTCCCCGGCAGCGCGGTGGTCGAGCGGCGTCCCCTGCTCGCGGCGGTGCGGCGCGTCTCTCTGGTCGCCCAGGGACCGGCCCCGCTGCGGCTGACGCTCACCGGCGACGCGGTGGTGGTGGAACTGGGCGACGGCGGGGAGGCACGCGGACGGGAGAGCGTTCCGGCGCTGGTGGACGGCCCGGCCGTCCGGCTGTCCGCCGACCGGCGCTACGTGCTGGACGCGCTCTCCGCGATCACCGACCCCTACACGGAACTGAGTTACCTCGGCCCGGCCCAGCCGGCGGTCTTCACGGGCCGGTCGGCGCCGGACGCGGCACACGATCCCGGCCACCGGTGCCTGGTGATGCTCAACAAGCGGTCCTGAGCGGCGAACCGCGAACGGCCGCTGCCCGGGCGGATATCCGCCCGGGCACCGGCCGGGATCTCGCGGGCGCTGCCGTCGTGCCGGCCGGCCGTCACGTCGGCCGACACGTCGGCCGACACGGAACGGCCGCCCACGGAACGGGCGGCCGGTGGGTTCACCGGCCGCCCCGGGGGTCAGCCCCGTGACCGTGGGTGGCGCACCAGCGCGTAGCCGCCCAGTGCGGCGAAGGCTCCGAGCACCCCGCCGCCGGCCGTCCACAGCCAGCGGTCCGACCACCAGCCGCCGTTCCAGCCGCCCTCGGGCTCGCTGACCACACCGGCGAACCGGAGCTCGTCCTGCGCGGCGTCGTCGCCGTCGTCACCGGTCTCCGGGTCGGACGCCGGGTCGCCGTCCTCCCCGTCCTGCCCGTCGTCGCCACCGCCGGTGTCCAGCGAACCGGCGCGGGGCGTGGGCACCAGCGGCGCGCCGAGGTCGCCGCCGTAGGCGTGGGCGCCACCGGCGTCCTCGGTCTCGGCGCGGATGGCCACGGAGACCGGCAGCCCGAGGTCCTCCTCCGGGAGCGAGACGGCGGTCAGCCGCAGGTAGTAGGCGCCGGGCAACGGGTCGGTGGACCATGGGTCCGCCCAGGAACGGACCGTGCGCAGCGTGCAGCTGAGCGAGATCTCACCGGCGGCGGCCGGGGCCTCGACCGTGGCGTCACCGCCGACGCACGCCTGCCGGCGACGCAGTCCGTCGTAGAGGTCCAGCTGCCAGACGGTCGGTCCGGAGCGGGCGCCGTCGTCCTCGAAGGTGACGGTGGCGGTCGCGGTGGCGTCGTGCCCGGCCGCGACCGGGAACGCCCAGTACAGGAACTCACCGACGGTGGCACGCGCGGTGCCCTCGCCACTCTCGCCGAGCACGGCCGCGGTGCGGAAACCGCTGCCGGCCTCGGTCGGCGTGGCGGCGTCGCCGGTCGCGTCGTCCTCGTCCTGTGCGACCGCGCCGGCGGCGCCGCCGAGGAGCAGCGCGCCCGACAGCCCGAGCACGGTCAGCAGCCGCGCGGCGCCGCGCGTGCGGTGTCGTGCGTGTGCCATGGCTCTCATGCGGTCAGCCTCCGGATCGCGCCCCACACCAGTCCGGCGACCAACCCGGTGACGGTCAGCAGCAGCAGGGGTACCCAGCCCCGGGCGAGGCCGTAGGCGGCCACGTCGGAGGGGGTGTCGGCGGCGGCGACCAGGTCGACGGTCAGCTCCACCGGCATGCCGGGGGTGCTCTGGACCGACTCGGGCGCGGAGTAGGAGTTGCTGACCTCCAGGCACAGCACGCTCTCCTCACCCGATCCCGCGTCGTCGTCGGCGGCGTCGCCGTCTCCCGCTCCCGGGCTCGCCGTCCCGTTCGGCCCGGCGTCGGCGGTGCCCGGCCGCTCGGCCCAGGGGTAGCGCAGCCCGGTGGAGATCACGTCGGTGCGGTCGTGGCCGGCTTCGCTGCCGCGGACCAGTTCCTGGCCCCTCTCGTCCAGGAGCCGCAGCAGCACGCCGTAGTCGCGGTCCATCGGCCGGTCGGCGGCGACGCTCACGGAGGCGCGCAGCTCCCGGCCCGGCGCCAGCTGCACCCGGTAGAAGCGGTGCTCGCCGAACTCCTCGCGGTCGCTGTAGACGCCGGCCCGCAGCAGCGGGGCGGCGGCGCAGTCGTCGGTGGAGCCCTCGATGACGGCCGGGCTCTCCACCTCCAGCTCCACGGTGCGGTCGACCAGTTGCGCGAGGCGGTCGGCGAGCTGGTCGGCGTCCTGGACCGCGGTGTAGGTGCCGCCCGTCGCCTCCGCGATGCAGCCGAGCTGGGTCCGGACCTTGGCGTCCTCGGGGGTGAGGCCGAGGGTGTCGACCGTCAGCCGGATGCCCTGGGAGGCGAGTTCACGGGCGACCTCGCAGGGGTCGGGCTGGCCGCAGGTGTCCTCGCCGTCGGTGATGAGCACGATCCGGCGGGTGTTGTCGCTCTCGCCGCCGAAGTCGGCGACGGCTTCGCGCAGCGCGTGGCTGATCGGGGTGAAGCCGGTCGGCTTCAGGGTGGCGACGGCGGCCTTGGCCTCGTCCTTGTTGACCCAGCCGACGGGGTAGAGCTGCTCGCTGTCCAGGCAGCCCTCCTCCAGGTCCTCGCCGGCGTAGTTGGCGCCGAGGGTCCGGATGCCGAGGTGGACGGTCTCCGGGAGTCCGTCGATCACCTCGTTGAACGCCTGCTTGGCCGCGTCCATGCGCGACTGACCGCCGATGTCCCGCTCGTTCATCGAGCCGCTGACGTCGAGGACCAGCTGTACCTTCGGGGGGTCCTGCGAGCCGCGTGGCTCGGCGGCCACGGGGCTCGCGGACGCGCCCAGCATCAGGGCCGCGAACACACCGCTCAGGGTGGCCGCCAGCCGTCTTCCTATGATCATTTGGCGGATACTACGAGCAGCGCCCTCGGGCACCAAACCGAGTCGTGCGCAGTGGAATTGACGATACGTCGCCTGGTGGCGGCGGCACCGGCCCGCCCCTGTGGCGGTGCCGCCGAAGCCCGTGACAGCGGGAACAGGTGCCACTAGCGTGAGCCGCATGTCGTCGCACACGTTCACGTCCTACGAGGAGTTCTGGCCCTACTACGTCGCCATGCACTCCAAGTCCGCGACCCGCTGGGTGCACCTGGCCGGCACGCTGACCGGCCTGGCGGTCTCGGCCTACGGCGCGCTCAGCGGCCGGCGCCGGCTGCTGGCGGCGCTGCCGCTGATCGGCTACGGGACGGCCTGGCCGGCCCACTTCCTGATCGAGGGCAACAATCCCGCGACCTTCGGCCACCCGGCCTGGTCGCTGCGCGGCGACGCGCAGATGATCTCCATGATGCTCGCCGGCCGGGACGCGGAGCTCTCCGCCACCGCCCGCACCTGGCTCGCCGACCACCCCGAGGACGCCCCGCGCCGCTGACGGCACCGGCCCGGCTCCGGGCGGGGAGGGCCAACGGACGGTACGCTCTGCGCGCACGGTGGTGTCCCGCCCCTGCCCGGGAGCGGCCGCCACGAGGGTCCGACGGGGCGAGCGGAATGGACGACGAGACGGCGGCGGGCCACGCCCGCGAGACGGGCCGGGCGTCCGCGACCGCGCCGGGACCACCGCGGCCGACGACCCCGCTGCGGGTGCTGGTCGCGGTCCGCTCGGCGACCCCGCTGCACCGCCTGCTCGACGCGTTGCGCGCCTTCTCCGGCGACCACCGGGTCGACATCCGGTTCACCCTCGTCCCCGGCTCCGAATTCTTCGTCGGCGCGCTGGCCGCGCTCGGCAGCGCCGGGGCGGAACAGATCCCCTGGGAGGAGGCCACCACCGACGCCGGCTGGCGCCTGGTGCTGGCCGCCAGCCCCAACGGGGAGCTGGACCGGCTCACGGCGCCGCTGGTGCTCCTCCCCCACGGTGCCGGACACAACAAGCGCGGCGCCGACGATCTGCCGATCACTTCCTCCGCCACGCGGCCGCGGCGCGACGACGGCCGCCCGCTGGTGACGCTGCACGCGGTCGCCCACCCCGGTCAGCGCCCGCGCCCCCCCGGGCTCTCGGCCGTGGTCGGCGACCCCACGCTGGACCGCATGGACCAGTCGCGTCCCCGCCGCGCCCGGTACCGGTCCGCGCTGGGCACCGGCGCCCGGCGGCTGGTGGTGCTCACCTCCACCTGGGGCCCGGAGTCGCTCCTCGCCCGACGTCCGGGCTTGCCGCTGCGCCTGGTGCGCGAGCTGCCACTGGACGGCTACCAGGTCGCCCTGGTGCTGCATCCCAACGTCTACAGCCGTCGCGGCCGGACCGGCCTCCGGCGCGAACTCGAACCAGCCCTGCACGCCGGACTGTTGCGGCCCGAACCCTACGAGGAGTGGGCGGCGGTGCTGCTCGCCGCCGACGTGGTGGTCTCCGACCACGGGTCCACCGCGCTGTACGCCGTCGCCCAGGGCGTCCCGGTGATCAACGGCTACGAGGGCGGTGCGGAACTACTGCCGGGCTCCCCGCTGGCCACCCTGCTCGCGGACGCGCCGCGACTGGACCACCACGCCCCTTACGCGGCGCAGCTCGACGCGGCCCGCACCGACGGCCCCTGCCAGGCCACTGGCCGCGCGGTGGCCGCCGCCTTCGCCGCCCGCGGCGAGGCACTGCCCCGGCTGAGGGCGCGGCTGTACGGGCTCCTCGGGATCGCACCGCCGGAAGCCGACCCGACCACCGATGCGACGCCCTTCCCCGTGCCCGCCGTCCGTGGTACCGGCCCGCACGCCACCGAGGTGTGGACGGTGAGCGAGGGCGACCTGGTGCGGGTGGTGCGACGGCCGCCGGGTGGGGACCCGGGCGACTTCCTGGCCGCCGACTCCGATCTGGCCGCCGCCCGCCTGTTGCAGAACGCGGCCCTGCTGCACCGCCGAGGCGATGTCCCCGCGGCCACCTTGGGCACACCGCTGGGCCCGGACGAGGTGTGGCGCGCGGAGGACTGGGCGCGTGAACGGCTGGACCGGTACCCGGTCTGCCGGGGCGTCGGACTGGTGGTGGCCGAGGACCGCTGCCTGTTGTGGCGTTCCGGCGAACCGGCCGTGGCGTTGCGCGCCGAGCTGTCGGCACCGCAGCAGACGGGCGCGCCGCTGGTCCGGCACGATCCGGTGGCCGTGCTGAGCGCGGTGCACGGGTGGCTCGACGCCCACCCCGGGGCGCCGCGACCCGGGCGGCTCACCTGCGTCGTCGCGGGCCGGGAAGCCACGGTCACGCTGACGGCGGCGACCGCCCTGGAGGTGGCGCTGCCGGTCGGCCCGCCCTGACGGGGACGCGGACGGGACCGGCCGCCGGGTGGAGGCCGACCTCACCGCCCGGCGTCCCCGGCCACCGCCACCGCCACCGCCACCGCCACCGCCACCGCCACCGGACGCCGACCCTCAGGCCGGCTCCATCCCGCGCGCCGCCTCGGCCAGCAACTCCCGCGCCACCGCGCGGTGTTCGGCGGCAGCTGTCACATCGCCCGACTCCTCCGCCAGCTCCGCCAGCGCGAGGTGAGCCCCGGTACGGTCATGGACGGCGCCTCGCTCCTCCGCGACGGCGAGCGCGGCCCGGTGCCAGCGACCCGCCTCCGCCCGGTCGCCGAGCGCACGGTGCACGGCGCCCAGCTCCTGTGCCGTGCGGCCGACCATCCGGGACCGGCCCTGCTCCCCCGCCAGGCCGTGTGCCTCCAGCAGCAGCGTCAGCGCCGTCCGCGGCTGCCGGCGCGCCAGCTCCGCGCGGGCCAGCAGATGCGTCTGGAGCAGCACGCCGTACTCGTTGCCGATCGCGCGGTGGATCTGCAGGGACGCGGCGAACCGGGAGGCGGCACCGTCCGCGTCGCCCCGGGCCAGCAGCAGTCCGCCCTCGAACTCCGTCACCGACGCCAGCAGCTTGTCGTCGCCCAGCGCCGCGGCGCCGCTCGCCGCCGGCCCCAGCGCGTCGGTCGCCCGCCGGAACTCCCCCGTCTCCCACAGGGCCCGCGCCAGCTGGCAACGCAGCCGGACCACCGCCCGGGGCCGCTCGTCCCGGGTGGCGCAGGCGACCCCCGCCTCGAACGCCTCGATCGCGGTGACATGCGGCCGATGGTCCATGAAATGGGGCCACAGCGCCTCCGCCAGCGCCCAGCCGTCGGCGTCCGCACCGGCGCGCAGCGCCGTCGTGACCGCCGAGTAGAGGGCGTGCCGCTCCCGCTGCGCCCAGTGCCGGGCCTCGGCGACATCGGCGAACGCCACGTCGGGCGCTCCGTCACCACCGTTGCCCGGGGCCTGCTCCGCGATCCGCATCCGTGCGCCACGCAGCCGGTCCGAGCGCTCGGCCTGCCGCCGGTACCAGCGGACCACGCGCCGCTCCGCCCGGACCAGCGCCTCGGGGTCCCCGGCGAGGCGGGCACACCGTTCGGCGTGGCGACGCGGCAGTTCGGCCAGCCGGAACCGCCCGTCGGCCGGGCCCCGTTCCAGCAGTCCGGCCCGGAGCAGCGCCGCCAGCGCGTCCTGTGCCGCGTGCTCCCCGCGCCCCAGCAGCGCGACCGCCGCCTCCGCGCACAGATAGGGCCCGCCCGGGTGCGCGGGCAGCAGCCGGTAGAGTTCGGCCGCCTCCTCCGGCAGTCGCCGGTACTCGGCGTCCCAGACCGCCTCGACCACGGGCAGGCCCTCCCGGTGCAGCTCCGCCACGGACCGGGCGACGGTGGACAGCTCGCGTTCGGCGAGGCGCTCTCCGGTGACGCGCAGCGCCAACGGCAGCCCGGAGCAGAAGCGGATCAGTTCGGCGACGGCGTCCGACTCCGCCCCGGAACGCCGCTCGTCGAGGTAGCGGCCGAGCAGTGTGGTGGAGTGCGCGTCGTCCAGCGGGCCCAGAGCGATCTCCACCGCCCCGGCCCGCACCAGCGCCGGCTGCCGGTGCGCGCTGGTGACGATGACCAGCGCGTGGGGTGAGGCGGGCAGCAGCTGCTCCGCCTCGTCCGCGCGGGCGACGCCGTCCAGGATCAGCAGCAGCCGTCGGCCGGAGGTGTGGGTGCGGTATGTGTCCAGCCGCACCCGGTGGTCCCGGCCTCGCAGGCCCGGGGGCAGCCGAAGCGCGTGAAGCAGTGTGTCGAGGAGGTCGGAGAAGTCCAGCGTGCCGTCCGGGGAGCGTCGTTCGGCGAGGTCCTGCCGAAGCTGCCCGTCCGGGTAGTGCGGGCTGAGCCGGTGCGCCAGCTCCTCGGCCAGCGCGGTCTTGCCGATTCCGGCGACGCCGCTGACGACCACCACCAGGGGCCGCGCGCCCTCGCGGGCGCGGCCGGCCGCTTCGGCGACCAGGGCGATCTCGGCGTCACGGTTCTCGAAGTGCGGGTCCTGGGCGGGCAACTGGCGCGGGGCGCCGAGCGGGAGACCCGCCGGGCCTCCGGCTGCGGGGTCGCCGCCGAAGTGGTAGTGCACGTCGCCGACGCTGCCTGCCTGGATGAGCGCCCCGAGGTGGGCGTCCCCGCTGACGCTGTTCCGTGTCTCGTCCGCCACGGGGCAACTCTAGGTCCTGCCGGGGTCCTGAGGGGGAGTTTCCTCTCGGGCCGGCGCGCGGCGGGGCCGGTGCCGGGCGGGCCGTCCGCCCGCTGCCGGCCTCCGGTCACCGCGGCGCTCTGCCCGCCCGTTCCGTCAGCCGCCCCCACAGCGCGTCGACCCGGGGACGCAGCTCCTCCGGCGTTCCGTCGTTCTCCACCACGAGGTCGGCGATGGCCAGACGCTGCTCCCGGTCGGCCTGGGCGGCCATCCGGGCGCGGGCGTCCTCCTCCCGCATCCCGCGCTGCCGCACCAGCCGGTCGAGCTGGAGAGCGGGGGGCGCGTCCACCACGACCACCAGGTCGTACCGATCGCCCAGCGCGTTCTCGGTGAGCAGCGGCACGTCGTGGACCACGATCGCGTCCGGGGCCGCCTCGGCCTGGAGCAGGGCGGAGCGTTCGGCGACCAGCGGGTGGACGATGGCGTTCAGCGCGGCCAGCCGCTCCGGGTCCGCGAAGACCACGGAACCGAGCCGTTCCCGGTCCAGCGCGCCGTCCGGCCTGGTGACGGCGGGGCCGAACTCGGCCACCACGGCGGCCAGTCCGGAAGTTCCGGGGGCCACCACCTCGCGCGCCACCACGTCGGCGTCGATCACCACCGCACCGTGCTCGGCGAGCAGCCGCACCACGGTGCTCTTGCCCGCGCCGATTCCTCCGGTCAGTCCCACAGTCAGCATCCGGGCAGGCTACCCCCCAGCGCGACGCGCACACGGTGCCACAGCACACGGCGCCCCCGGCCGTGATGGGCCGGGGGCGCCGAGGTGCGCCCGTACGGGCAGCGGTGGGATGGGCGCGTCCGGGCGGACGCACCTCTGGTCAGCGGCCGGGCGGGTCGCCGGAATCGTCGCCGTGGTCGTCACGCTCGGCGAGGAACCGCTCGAAGACCGCACCCAGTTCCTCGGCGGAGGGCAGTTCGGCCGGCTCGGCCATCAGGCTGCGCCGGGTCTCGGCGCCCGCCATCGCGTCGTACTGCTGCTCCAGCCCACGGACGACCGCCACCAGTTCCGCGTCGCCCTGGGCGATCTCCCGCTCGATCTCGTCCTGGGTGGCAGCGGCCGCCGACCGCAGCGCGTGCGCGGCACGCGGCAGCACCAGACCGGTGGCGGCGGTGATCGTCTCCAGGATGATCAGCGGCGCGTCGGGGTACCTGGAACGGGCCAGGTAGTGCGGCACATGGGCCGCAAGGCCCAGCGCGTCGTGGCCCGCTTCGGTCAGCCGCAGCTCGGTGAGGGCCGCCGCACTGCCGGGGACCTGCGCCTCGGCGAAGAGCCCGGGCTGCGCCGGCACCAGGTCGACGCGGTTGCCGTGCGGGGTCAGGCCCACCGGCCGGGTGTGCGGAACCCCCATCGGGATGCCGTGGAAGGTCAGCGCCAGCCGCACGCTCAGCCGGCGGGTGATCTGCTCCACCGCGGCGGTGAAGCTCTCCCACTCGACATCGGGCTCGGGACCGCTCAGCAGCAGGTAGGGCTGGCCGGTGGCGTCCGTGAGCAGCCGCAGCTCCAGCCGGGGCGTCTCGTAGCTCTCCCAGCGGTCACGCCGGAAGGTCATGGCGGGCCGGCGGGCGCGGTAGTCGACCAGGCGGTCGTGGTCGAAGCGGGCGACGACGATACCGGGCCGTTCCGCGCCGGCTCCGCCCGTGGCCCGGTCGTCCTCGGGCACCTCCGCCGCGTCGCTGTCGTCCCCGGCGTCGCTGTCGTCGTCCCCGGCGGTGGCACCGGCGTCGTGCTGGAGCGCTCCCTCCGGGTCGCCGTCCGGCGAGAGGGGCACGGGCGTGACCGGGGAGATCGGAGGCGCCGCCGAAGCTGCGGCGGGCACGTCCCCGGAGTCCTGGTCGCTCCCGGTCCCGGCCGCTTCGGCGGGCGCGGTGTCGAGGTCGGGGGCGAGTCCCTCACCGCTGTCGGCGTGCGCGGCGTCGCCGTCGGCGTCGAGCAGCTGCTCGACGAGCGCCGCCCCCGCCTCACCGGCGTCGATGAAGCCGTTGAAGTGGTAGATCATGACGAGCCCGGCGGCATCCGGACCGGACGCGGCCGCCTCGGCCTGCCGCAGGCCCTCGGGATCCCACGCGTACATCTCCTGCGGATCGCGCACCGCGCCGCACCCCTTCCACTTCGTTCTGTGTCCGGGCAACGCCGATCGGGGTGATCGCATTCCCGGGCACGCCAGAGAGTAGCGGCTGGAGCGCGCGCCGCGCCCGGCCGGGTACCCCGGGCCGGGCGCGGAAACGCGTCGGCCCCCGCGACCTGATGGTCGCGGGGGCCGATGTGCCGCTCAGTGCACGTCTGCCCGAAGGCAGCCGGTGATCAGCTCTGGCCGCCGGCCAGCTTCTCACGGAGCGCGGCCAGGGCCTCGTCCGAAGCCAGCGCGCCCGAGTCCTCGCTGGACGCGGAGGAGTACGAGCCGCCGCCGGAGGACGCACCGCCGCCGGACGAACCGCCGGCCGGGGCGCTGCCGCCGCCGGTGGAAGCACCCTCGGCCTCGGCCTGGGCGTCCGCCTCGCGGGACTTGATGACCTGCGCCTGGTGCTGCTCGAAGCGGACCTGCGCCTCGGCGTACTGGCGCTCCCACTCCTCGCGCTGCTTGTCGTACCCCTCGAGCCAGTCGTTGGCCTCGGGGTCGAAGCCCTCGGGGTAGATGTAGTTGCCCTGGTCGTCGTAGGACGCCGCCATGCCGTACAGGGTCGGGTCGAAGTCGACGGCCATCGGGTCGGCGCCGAAGTTCTCGTTCGCCTGCTTCAGCGAGAGGCTGATCCGGCGACGCTCCAGGTCGATGTCGATGACCTTGACGAAGATCTCGTCGTTGACCTGGACGACCTGCTCCGGGATCTCCACGTGGCGCTCGGCCAGCTCGGAGATGTGGACCAGACCCTCGATGCCCTCGTCCACACGGACGAACGCACCGAACGGCACCAGCTTGGTGACCTTGCCGGGCACGACCTGCCCGATCTGGTGGGTCCGGGCGAACTGCTGCCACGGGTCTTCCTGGGTCGCCTTGAGCGACAGGGAGACGCGCTCGCGGTCCATGTCGACGTCCAGGACCTCGACCGTGACCTCCTGGCCGACCTCGACGACCTCGGAGGGGTGGTCGATGTGCTTCCAGGACAGCTCGGAGACGTGCACCAGACCGTCCACGCCACCCAGGTCCACGAAGGCACCGAAGTTGACGATGGAGGAGACGACGCCGGAGCGCACCTGACCCTTCTGGAGGGTGGTGAGGAAGGTCTGACGGACCTCGCTCTGGGTCTGCTCCAGCCAGGCACGGCGGGACAGGACCACGTTGTTGCGGTTCTTGTCCAGCTCGATGATCTTGGCCTCGAGCTCCTTGCCCACATAGGGCTGGAGGTCGCGCACGCGGCGCATCTCGACCAGGGAGGCCGGGAGGAAGCCGCGGAGGCCGATGTCGAGGATGAGACCACCCTTGACGACCTCGATGACGGTACCGGTGACGATGCCGTCCTCTTCCTTGATCTTCTCGATGGTTCCCCAGGCGCGCTCGTACTGGGCGCGCTTCTTCGAGAGGATCAGGCGGCCTTCCTTGTCTTCCTTCTGGAGGACAAGGGCTTCGATCTCGTCACCGACGGCGACGACCTCGTTGGGGTCGACGTCGTGCTTGATCGACAGCTCGCGGGAAGGGATGACGCCCTCGGTCTTGTAACCGATGTCGAGCAGGACCTCGTCCCGGTCGACCTTCACGATGACGCCGTCGACGATGTCGCCGTCGTTGAAGTACTTGATCGTCTCGTCGATCGCGGCGAGGAAGTCTTCCTCGGAACCGATGTCGTTTACCGCAACCTGCGGGGTGGTCACGGTGCTCTCGGTGCTGCTCGTCATGTGGTAAAGGGCTCCGGTACGGACAAAGAATCGTAGGCACTACCACGCCGTGGGCCCTTTTCGCACCGCCGAAGCCAGACAGCCCAAGAAGCGCTCCCCGACGGGTCTCCGGCGGAACCGGAAGACCCAGGAAGCACCTCGACAACCGAGGGACATACAACAGATGCGAGCGCGGCCTGCTCCGTCTGAGGCACGCAAGCCCGCAGCGCGTCTTATAGCATACGGGCGCATCGGACCCCGGTCAATGCGCGCTTCGCCGCACGAGCGCAGCAAACGACGCAATTACGGCCCCTTCGGACACCAACAGCCCCTCAGGAGTGACGTCCGGCACCTCCGGTCGACGTCCCGCACACCCGTATCGCCGGACGACGGCCGGCGTGGGCACCCGGACCGGGCGCCCACGCGTTCGGCCCGTCAGTGCGCGGCCGTCTCCCAGGTGTCGCCGACCCCCACCGAGACGTCGAGCGGTGCCCGGAGCTCCACCGCGCCCGCCATCTCCCGGCGGACCAGGGTCTCCACCGCCTCACGCTCGCCCGGCGCCAGTTCCAGCACGATCTCGTCGTGCACCTGGAGCAGCAGCCGCGAGCTGAGCTTCTCCGCGCTCAGCGCGGCGTCGACCCGCAGCATGGCGATCTTCACGATGTCGGCCGCCGTGCCCTGGATGGGCGCGTTGAGTGCCATCCGCTCCGCCATCTCACGACGCTGGCGGTTGGAGCTGGTGAGGTCCGGGAGATAGCGGCGGCGGCCGAGGAGGGTCTGGGTGTAGCCGACGCCGGTCGCCTCCTGCACCACCCGGTGCAGGTAGTCGCGGACGCCGCCGAACCGCTCGAAGTAGGTGTCCATCAGCCTCCGCGCCTCCTCGGGGCTCACGGAGAGCTGCTGGGAGAGGCCGAACGCGGACAGGCCGTAGGCCAGCCCGTAGCTCATCGCCTTGATCTTGCGCCGCATCTCCGGGTCGACCTGCTCGCGCGGGACGCCGAAGACCTGGGACGCGACGGTGTCGTGGAGGTCCTCGCCGGAGGTGAACGCCTCCAGCAGACCCTCGTCCTCGGAGAGGTGGGCCATCACCCGCAGCTCGATCTGGCTGTAGTCGGCGGTGAGCAGCGCCTCGTACCCCTCCCCCACCACGAAGCCGCGGCGGATGGCACGGCCCTCGTCGGTGCGGATCGGGACGTTCTGGAGGTTGGGGTCGGTCGAGGAGAGACGGCCGGTGGCCGCCACGGTCTGGCTGAAGCTGGTGTGGATGCGGCCGTCGGGGGCGACCGTCTTGATCAGCCCCTCGACCGTGGTGCGGAGCCTGGCCTGCTCGCGGTGGCGCAGCATCAGCACCGGCAGCTCGTGGTCGGTCTGGGTCGCCAGCCAGGCCAGGGCGTCGGCGTCCGTGGTGTAGCCGGTCTTGGTCTTCTTGGTCTTGGGGAGGTTCAGCTCGCCGAAGAGCACCTCCTGGAGCTGCTTCGGAGAGCCGAGGTTGAACTCGTGGCCGACGGAGGCGTGCGCCGCCTCGACCGACTCCTGGACGGCGGCGGCGAACCGCTGCTCCAGCCCGGTGAACCAGCCGCGGTCGGCGGCGATGCCGGAGCGCTCCATCCGGGCGAGCAGTTCGGAGGTGGGCAGCTCGATGTCGTGCAGCAGCTCCAGCGCGCCGACGTCGCGCAGCCGGTGTTCCAGCGCGGTGCCCAGATCGAGGACGGTACGGGCCTGCTGCATCAGGGCGGTGGCCTCGGCCGCGTCGTCGGCGCCGAAGGCCAGCTGCCCGTCGGCGGTGGCGGCGGGGGCCAGCTCGCGGGCGAGGAACTCCACGCTCAGGCCGTCCAGCGCGAAGGAGCGGCGACCGGGCTGCACCAGGTAGGCGGCCAGGGCGGTGTCCATGGTGACGCCGGCGACTCCCCAGCCGTGGTCGGCGAAGACCCGCTGCGTCTGCTTGGCGCCGTGCACGACCTTCGGCCGGGCGGCGTCGGCGATCCAGGCGGCGAAGGCCCGGTCGTCCGCCTCGTCCAGTTCGGCGGGGTCGAACCAGGCCGCGGGCCCGTCGGCGGTGGCCAGGGCGACGGCGTGCACCGAGCCGGTGCCCAGCGCCCAGGTGTCGACGGTGGCGAGCCCCAGCGGGACGTCGGCGTGCTCGTCCAGCCAGGGGGCGAGCCCGCCGGTGGCCAGGACCGAGCCGTCGACCTCGACACCGTCGGCGGGGGCGGCGGCCTCCTCGGCCACACCGGACGGGTCCATGGCGAACAGCCGCTCGCGGAGGTTCTGGTTGCGGAACTCCAGGGAGTCCAGCATCACGGTGACCGCGTCCCGGTCGTAGGCGGCGCGCTCCAGCTCGGCGGGGCCGGCGGGCAGCTCGACGTCCCGGACCATCTCGGTCAGCTCACGGTTGAGCCGCACCGACTCCAGGTGGTCCCGGAGGTTCTGGCCGGCCTTGCCCTTGACCTCGTCGGCCCGCTCCAGCAGCTCGGCGAGCGAGCCGAACTGGCTGATCCACTTGGTCGCCGTCTTCTCTCCCACCCCCGGGATACCGGGGAGGTTGTCCGAGGGGTCGCCGCGCAGGGCCGCGAAGTCCGGGTACTGGTCCGGACGCAGACCGTACTTCTCCTCGATCTTCCCCGGGGTGAACCGGGTCAGCTCGGACACGCCCTTGGTGGGGTAGAGGACGGTGACGTTCTCGGTCACCAGCTGGAAGTTGTCGCGGTCGCCGGTGACGATCAGCACCTCGAAGCCGTCGGCCGCGGCCTGGGTGGCGAGGGTGGCGATGACGTCGTCGGCCTCGAAGCCGTCGACGGCGAACCGCCGTACCGCCATGGCGTCCAGCAGCTCACCGATCAGCTCCACCTGGCCGCGGAAGGCGTCCGGGGTGGCGGAGCGGGTCGCCTTGTACTCCGGGAACCGCTCGGAACGCCAGGTCTTGCGGGAGACGTCGAACGCGACGGCGAGGTGGGTCGGCGCCTCGTCACGCACGGTGTTGGCCAGCATGGAGGTGAAGCCGTAGATGGCGTTGGTGGGCTGACCCACGGCGGTGGTGAAGTTCTCCGCCGGCAGCGCGAAGAACGCCCGGTAGGCCAGCGAATGGCCGTCCAGCAGCATCAGGCGTCGGGCGGTCTCGGTCTTCTTCTCTGCGGTCTTCGCCGTGTTCTCAGCCACGCCCCGCATCCTCCCACGCTCCACCGACAGTGCCCGCCGCCGCGCCCCGGCCGGAGGAGCCGCGGGCGGGAGGTGCCGGGGCCCGGGCTCTGTGCCGTCGTCGCCCGGCCGTGAAACCATCGGAGGCGACGACGCCACAGGGAGACGCAGATGCCTCAGCCGCCCTCGGGCGATCCGGTCCAGGACGCCCCCCGTACCTCGGGTCCGCAGGACAGTGCCGCCGGACTGCCGGCCATCGCCCGGTCGCTGGACATGGCGCGCCGGGAGATGGGGGTGCGCCGCACCGCCCTGACCCTGCTCAATGTCAACCAGCACGGGGGGTTCGACTGCCCGGGCTGCGCGTGGCCGGAGCCGGACAAACCGCACACGGCGGAGTTCTGCGAGAACGGCGCCAAGGCCGTCGCGGAGGAGGCCACGGTGCTGCGGGTGCGGCCCGAGTTCTTCGACCGGCACCCCCTCGACGACCTGGCCGGCCGCTCGGGCTACTGGCTGGGCAAGCAGGGCCGGCTCACCACTCCGATGTACCTGGCCGAGGGCGACGACCGCTACCGGCCGGTCTCCTGGGAGCGGGCGCTCGAACTGGTCGCCGATGAACTGCGCGCGCTGGACTCGCCGGACGAGGCGGTCTTCTACACCTCGGGCCGGACCAGCAACGAGGCGGCCTTCCTCTACCAGCTGTTCGCGCGGGAGTTCGGTACCAACAACCTGCCGGACTGTTCCAACATGTGTCACGAGTCGTCCGGTTCGGCGCTCGGCGAGACCATCGGCGTCGGCAAGGGCAGCGTGTCGCTGAACGATCTCCACCAGGCCGACCTGATCATCGTCGCGGGGCAGAACCCGGGCACCAACCACCCGAGGATGCTCACCGCGCTGGAGCGGGCCAAGCAGGCGGGCGCCAGGATCATCACCGTCAACCCGCTGCCGGAAGCGGGACTGAGGCGGTTCAAGAACCCGCAGACGCCGCGCGGGCTGGCCGGTCCCGGCACCGAGCTGACCGATCTCTTCCTGCAGATCCGGCTCGGCGGCGACCAGGCGCTGTTCCGGATGCTCAACAAGCTGGTCCTGGAGGCGGACCAGGGCACCGACGACGCCTTCATCGCGGAACACACCCACGGCTTCGAGGAGTTCACCCAGGCCGCGCGCGCCGCCGAGTGGGAGTCCACGCTCCGGGCGACCGGGCTGGAGCGGGAGGAGATCGAGGCGGCGCTGTCGATGGTCCTCGGCTCCCGTCGCACGGTGGTCTGCTGGGCGATGGGACTCACCCAGCACAAGCACTCGGTGCCCACCATCCGCGAGATCGTCAACCTGCTGCTGCTCCGCGGCGACATCGGGAAGCCGGGTGCCGGCGTGTGTCCGGTGCGCGGTCACTCCAACGTGCAGGGCGACCGCACGATGGGGATCTTCGAGCGGCCGGACGCCGCGTTCCTGGACGCGCTGGAACGCGAGTTCGGCTTCGCGCCGCCGCGTGAGCACGGCCTGGACACCGTGCGCTCGATCCGCGCGCTGCGGGACGGCGACGTCAAGGTGTTCTTCGCCATGGGGGGCAACTTCGTCGCCGCCTCGCCCGACACGGCCGTCACCGAGGACGCGATGCGGCGGGCGGCGCTCACCGTGCACGTCTCGACCAAGCTCAACCGCTCGCACTGCGTGACCGGCGCCCGCGCCCTGATCCTGCCGACGCTCGGCCGCACCGAACGCGATGTACGCGGCGGCCGGGAGCAGTTCGTGACGGTCGAGGACTCCATGGGGATGGTGCACGCCTCGCGCGGCAGGCTCGCCCCGGCCGACCCCGGGCTGCTGTCGGAGTCCGCGATCGTCTGCCGGCTGGCCCGGCTGGTCCTCGGGGAGGACAGCGCTACGCCCTGGGAGGAGTTCGAGCGGGACTACGGGCTGATCCGGGACCGCGTCGCCCGGGTGGTGCCGGGCTTCGAGGACTTCAACACACGGGTGGCCGAACCCGGCGGGTTCGCGCTGCCCCACGCGCCGCGCGACGAACGGCGATTCCCGACCGCCACCGGCAAGGCCAACTTCACCGCCGCGCCGGTGGAGTTCCCCGAGGCCGGACCGGGCCGGCTGCTGCTCCAGACCCTCCGCTCCCACGACCAGTACAACACCACGATCTACGGCCTGGACGACCGCTACCGCGGGGTGCGCGGCGGCCGGCGCGTGGTGCTGGTCAACCCCGGGGACGCCGCCGAACTCGGTCTGGCCGACGGGAGCTACGCCGACCTGGTGAGCGAATGGCGGGACGGTTCGGAACGCAGGGCACCGGGATTCCTGGTCACCCACTACCCGACGGCGCGCGGCTGCGCGGCGGCCTACTACCCGGAGACCAATGTGCTGGTCCCGCTGGACTCGACGGCCGACGTCAGCAACACACCCACCAGCAAGTCGGTGGTGATCCGGCTGGAGCCGGTCGGGTCGGCCGGCTCGGCTCCCTCGTCCTGACCGATCGGCCTCGCCTTCCGACCGCCCGGCGCCGGGCGGTCGTCCCCCTCCCCCGCCGCTGAGCGCTGGCTTAGGCTGGTCGCCGGGCCGGCCGGCGGTCCAGCGACGAACGGAGAGCGGCGCCATGGGCGAGCAGTCCCCCACCGAGTTCCCGCAGGAGATCCTCGACCAGTGGTCGGGGCTGGGCATCGATCTGCCGTCGCTGTTCTCGGCGGGGCACCTCGGCGAGAGGATGGGGCTGCGGGTGCTGCGCGCCGCACCCGGCGAGGTGGTCGGCACGCTGCCGGTGGAGGGCAACACCCAGCCGTACGGGCTGCTGCACGGGGGTGCGTCCGCGGTGCTGGCCGAGACCCTTGGCTCGGTGGGCGCCATGCTGCACGGCGGTCCGCACAAGCTGGCGGTCGGGGTGGACCTCAACTGCACCCACCACCGCGGGCTGCGATCGGGGCTGATCACCGGTACGGCCACTCCGGTCCACGCGGGCCGCACCTCGGCCACCTACGACATCGTGATCACCGAGGAGAACGGCAAGCGGGTCTGCACGGCGCGGCTCACCTGCGCGCTGCGGGACAACCCCGGGGCACCGGCGGCCGACAGAAGGTGAGCGGCGGGGCGTGCGGCGGCACGAGGACCCCGGACGCGGCGGCGGGGCCGGGACGTGTGACACGTCCCGGCCCCGCCGTCCGTCGTTCCGCGACCGGTCAGTCGACCTCGACGTGCTCGCCGAGGTAGGCGGCGCGGATGCGCGGGTCGGCCAGCAGGGTGTCGGCCGGCCCGGACATCACCACCTCACCGGTCTCCAGCACATAGCCGCGGTTGGCCAGCTGGAGCGCCTGTGAGGCGTTCTGCTCGACCAGCAGCAGCGTGGTGCCCTGTTCGTTGACCTCGCGCAGGATGTCGAAGATCTGGTCCACGATCAGCGGTGCCAGACCCATCGACGGCTCGTCCAGCAGCAGCAGTTCGGGCTTGCCCATCAGCGCGCGGCCGATGGCCAGCATCTGCTGCTCACCGCCGGAGAGCGTGCCGGCGATCTGCTTGCGGCGTTCCTGGAGCCGCGGGAAGAGCGTGAACACCCGGTCCAGGTCGTCCGGGTCGGGACGCCGGAACCGGAACGCCCCCATGTTGAGGTTCTCCAGGACCGTCATCCGGGCGAACACCCGTCGGCCCTCGGGCACATGCCCCAGCCCGAACTGCACCAGCTCGTGCGAGGCGATGCCGTCGATCCGCTCACCGTGCAGCAGGACCGAGCCGTGGCGCGGCGCGATCATGCCCGAGACGGTCTTCAGCGTGGTCGACTTGCCGGCGCCGTTGGCGCCGAGCAGAGCCACGGCCTCACCCTGGCCGACCGTGATGTCGATGCCCTTGAGCGCCTCGATGGCGCCGTAGAAGACCCGCAGGTCACGCAGTTCCAGCAGTGCCGCGCGGTCCTGCGCGGGGGTCTTGTCCAGTTCAGGCCCGCTCATGCGTGGCCACCCTTCTCCGTGTCCGGGGCGCTCGCGTCACCCGGGCCGGCCTCGTCCTCCGGTGCCGTGCGGGCTCCGGGGACCCCGGACTCCTCCGCCGTGTGCTCGGCCTCGGTCACCTCGGTGACGTGCTCGGCCTGCGCCGCCACGATCTCCGCCACCGCGCTGTCCTCCGCCGCGGAGCCGAGGTACGCCTCGATCACGGCCGGGTTCTGCTGGATCTCCGCGGGGGTGCCCTCGGCGATCTTCTTGCCGAAGTTGAGCACCGTGACCCGGTCGGCCACCGACATCACCAGCCGCATGTCGTGCTCGATCAGCAGGACGCTGACACCGAGTTCGGTGTTGATGCGGCGGATCAGCGTCTCCAGGTCGCGCTTCTCCGTGGGGTTGGTACCGGCGGCGGGCTCGTCCAGGAGCAGCAGTTCGGGGCTGGTGGCCAGCGCCCGTGCGATCTCCAGTCGCCGCTGCTCGCCGTAACTGAGCGAGGCGGCCAGCTCGTTGATCCGGCTTTCCAGCCCGACGAACCGCATCACCTCATGGGCCTTGCGGTCGCTCTCCTTCTCGGCGCGGCGCGCGTGCGGCAGCCCGAGCATGATGGAGATGGCGTCGGTCCGCTGCCGTGTCTCGTACGCGATCTTCACGTTCTCGATCGCGGTGAGCGCGCCGAAGAGGCGGATGTTCTGGAAGGTGCGCGAGACGCCCATCCGGCTGACCTTGAACGGCTTGGCGCCGAGCAGGTCGTGCTCGCCGCCGTCCCGGGCGAGGAACCGGATGTCCCCCTCCTGCGGAACGTACACGCCGGTCAGCGAGTTGAAGAGGGAGGTCTTGCCCGCGCCGTTCGGCCCGATGATGGCCAGGATCTCGCCCCGGTTCATCGTGAGGTCGACGGAGTTCAGGCTGGTCAGACCGCCGAACCGCAGGGTCACCCCCGCCGCCTTCAGCACCAGATCCGACGCGGCCGCCGCGGCGGTGCCCGCGCTCTGCTTCATCTCGGTCGTCATACCTGCTTGCCTCCTGCCGTACCGCCCAGCGCGTCGGCGCCGCCGGTGCCCTCCTCCGCCATGTGCAGCTCACGCTGGCGGCGTCGGGACGGCCACAGTCCCTGCGGCCGGTAGATCATCATGACCACCAGCAGCGCGCCGAGGTACATGTAGCGGTCCTGCGGCGGCACGGAGTCCCGCAGGAACTCCGGCAGCCAGACCAGCACCGCCGTACCCACCAGCACTCCGGGCAGCGATCCCATGCCGCCGAAGATGACGTAGGCGAGGACCAGGATGGAGAAGAGGACGATGAACGCCTCGGAGTTGATGTACGCGAGTTTGCTCGCGTAGATCACGCCGGCGATACCCGAGGTGGAGGCGCCGATCGCGAAGGCGAGCAGCTTGAACCGGACGGTGTCGACGCCGGTGGAGGCCGCCGCCACCTCGTCCTCGCGGATCGCGGTCCAGGCACGGCCCACCCGCGAGTGCTCCAGGCGGATGAAGAGGAAGAGCAGCGCCACGATGAAGGCGAGCAGCAGCCAGTAGTAGGGGCGCGGGTCCAGGCCCCAGCTGTAGGACCAGAAGCCGAGGTCGATGCTGAACCGCTCGACGCGCGCACCGCTGGTGCCGCCCGTGAAGCTCTGCCAGTTCTTGGCACCGAGGTAGACGATCTCGTGGAAGCCGAGCGTCACGATCGCCAGGTAGTCACCGCGTAGTCGCAGTGTCGGCGCGCCCAGCAGCACTCCCGCGACGAGGCAGGTGATCACGGCGACCGGGATCACCGCGAAGTTGTTCAGCTCCATGGGCGGGGCGACCGGCAGCGAGCCGGTCCAGAAGGCCGCGCTGTAGGCGCCGATGGCGAAGAACGCGATGAAGCCGAGGTCGAGCATGCCCGCCCAGCCGACCACCACGTTCAGGCCGATGGCCAGCAGCACATAGATCGCGATCTGGTCGACCAGTACCTGCTGCCAGTGCCGCGACACCAGCAGCGGCAGCACGATCAGGAAGACCAGCACCCCGCTGAGGATCGCCACCCGCAGCCAGAACTGCTTGCGCCAGACGGCCTGCACCTCGCCGGCCGGTGCCTTGACCGTCTGCTTGGCCGTCTTCCAGGCGTTGCCGAGCGGTGTGTGCACGAACTCGCGCACCACCCAGATGCCGACGCAGACCGCCAGCCACACCAGGATGCCGGTGCTGGTGAAGTTCTCCTTCAGGGCGTAGAAGATGTCGCGGTTGGTGCCCTCGACACCGGTGACCTGGGCCCCGACGACGGCTACGCCGACGAGGGCGGCCAGGCGCCGCCAGCGCGGCTCCTGGTACCAGGAGGTCTTGCGCAGCCGCGCCGCCGCGGATACCTCGCGTACGGTTTCGGTAGTCGTCATGCTGTCCTCGCAACCCGCTCGCCGAGAATGCCCGTGGGCCGGAACATCAGGACCAGCACCAGTACGGCGAACGCGCCGACGTAGCGCCAGGCGTCACCCCAGACCTCAACCGTGAACGCCTCGACCAGGCCGAGGGTGAGTCCGCCGAGCATCGCTCCGCGGACGTTGCCGATCCCGCCGAGCACCGCCGCCGCGAAGGCCGTGATGCCGGGCAGGAAGCCCATCGTGTAGAAGACCTGGTTGGTGGTGCCGAACAGGAATCCGGCGACACCGCCCATCAGCCCGCCGAGCACGAAGGTGCGCGAGACCACCTTGTCGATGTTGACGCCCATGAGGGAGGCGACCTCGGGGTCCTGCGCGACCGCGCGGATGCCCGAGCCGAGCTTGGTCCGGTTCACCACGAAGTCCACGGCGACCAGCATGACCACGGCGGCGCCGAGGATGAGGGTCTGCGTGATGTTCAGGGTGGAGCCGAAGATGGTCACTACCGTCTTGTTCTCGTACATCTGCGGCATCGGCATCGGGTTGCGCCCGAAGAGCTTGCCGGCCAGGTTGTAGAGAAAGAACGACGCGCCGATCGCCGTGATCAGGAAGACCAGGCGTGGAGCTCCGCGTCTCCGGAGCGGGCGATACGCCACTTTCTCCAGGAAGAAGGCGACGGTCCCGCCGAGTGCCGCGCCGAAGAGAATGCCGAGCAGCACATAGACGATCGACTGGAGTCCGGACGGGTCGGCCGCGGGGACGAAAATAGTCAGCGCGATGACTCCGCCGAAACCGCCGACCATGAAAACCTCGCTGTGCGCGAAGTTCAGCAGCTGGAGAACACCGTAAACAAGTGTGTAGCCAATGGCGATAACGGCGTACAACGAGCCGAGTACCGCCCCCAGGATCAGGACATCCCAGAAGTCATTGAAACTCATCGAGGGCACTTCCTTGCGAGAACAGCCACCTGGCGCCGCCGTCTAGGACGGGTCAGGGCGGCAGCCACTTCGGAGAGCGGCGGGGCGTGGGTTCGTCCACGCCCCGCCGAAGGTGAGATCCGGTGGCTCAGCCGACCAGGTCCTCGACGTTGCCGCGCGACACGATCTCGCCCTCTTCGACCTGGTAGATGTAGATGCCGGAACCGGCGTACTCACCCTTGTCGTCGAAGCTGAGGGTCTTGGCGACACCGTCGTGCTCGCCCTGGGCGACCGTCTCGTGGACGGAGGCACGGTCGGCGCTGTCACCGAGCTCGTTGACGGCCTCGATGATCATCATCGCGGCGTCGTAGGCCTCCGGGGAGTACGTGCCGGGCGCCCGGTTGTACTCGGCCTCGTAGCGCTCGGTGAAGCCCTGGCCGACCTCGTCCTCGGTGAGGTCGCGGCAGGGGCAGCTGAGGTACCAGCCCTCGGCCGCGCCACCGGAGGCGAGGTTGACGAACTCCGGGTCCTTGACGCCGTCGCCGCCGAGGCCGATGCCGTCGTAGCCCTGCTCGGAGAGCTTCACCGCGAGGGGCGCCGCCTGCGAGTAGTAGCCGGTGTAGACCACGGCGTCCGTGGAGGACTGCATCACGGTGCGGGCGATGGAGCTGTGGTCGACGGTGTTCTCCGGGAGCTGCTCCCGCTGCACCTCGATACCGGCTCCGTCGAGGTTCTCCTCGATCACGTTGGCAAGGCCGACCGCGTAGTCGCCGAGGTCGTCGATGACGACGGCCTTCTCGACGCCCTCGCTCACGAAGAAGTCGGCTATCGCGGCGCCCTGCTCGGCGTCGTTGGGCACACCGCGCAGGAAGGTCGGGAAGCCCTGCTCGGTGAGGTCGGGGTTGGTGGCGGAAGGCGAGAGCGCCGTCAGCTCGGCCTCGCCGTACACCGGGGCGGCCACGTTGGCGGCGCCGGAGAACGCGGGGCCGACCACGGCGATCACGTCGCTGTTGTCGATGACGAGCTGGGCGGCGGAGGTGGCCTGGCCGGGCTCACCGCGGTCGTCCGCTCCGAGGTAGTCGAAGGTGACGTCGTAGTCGCCCGACTCGTTGGCGTCCTTGATCGCCAGCTTGACGCCGTTCTCCATGTTGATGCCGAGGTCGGCGTTGGGGCCGGAGAGCGGGCCCTGGTACGCGATGGTGAAGCTGCCACCGCCTCCGCCGTCGCCGCCGGCGCTGCCGCCGCCACCGTCGTCGCTGCCGCAGGCGCTCAGCGCCAGCGCGCCGATCGCGACCGGCAGCGCGATTTTCACGATCCGCTTGTTCAGCATCAGAAACCCCCTGGAACGAGTCCAGTCAAGACGTCACCGCACAGGACTCGTGCCCAAACGTTCACGGGTGCGGCGTGGAGCGGAATCTATTGCCCTCCACGCTGCACTAACAGACGGGAAGCCCAAGTGTGATCGCCTCGTGACCTGGGTCATGCGCCGAAATCAGAACGCTCCTTACCGGTTACCGGACGACACCTCCAAGATCAACCCCCAGTTCAGGAGCGGTACCGGAGGGAGGCCGGGGACCACTTCGCGATACCGGACGCAACACCTCCGCAACCGCGGTGAAACGGCGACGGAACGGCCGCGGACAGCGGCGCGGACAGCGGCGCGGAGTGTTCGCGTGTCGACGTGCCGGGCGGTCACGGAACCGGCCAACAGAGTTGCCCCGCACGGGATAACCAAGATTTCCGCCGCTCTCACCGAGGCGGCCGGAATATGGGTGTGCCCCACCGCTATACCAGCGGGTTCCGGACCGGACCCGGGCCCCGGCCCACGTCCTCCGGACACGCGGGACGGCACGCGCGGATCCCCGAAAGGGTGTGGGCCGACGCGGCGGGCCGCCCGGCGGGATGGTCCCACCGGGCGACCCGGAAGCGCGTCACATCGCGCGGTGCCGCCGTTCCCCGGCCCGGCGGCACCGCACGGACGGGTTCACTTGTTGCGGCGGCGCTCCTCCGCGTCCTCCAGGACGGCCTCCGCGACCTGCCGCATGGAGAGCCGGCGGTCCATCGACGTCTTCTGCACCCAGCGGAACGCGGCCGGCTCCGTCAGCCCGTACTGGGTCTGCAGCACGCTCTTGGCGCGGTCGACCAGCTTGCGCGTCTCCAGCCGCTCGGCGAGGTCGGTGACCTCCTGGGAGAGGGTGCGCAGTTCGTGGAAGCGGGAGACGGCGATCTCGATCGCGGGGACGACATCGGTCTTGGAGAAGGGCTTGACCAGGTACGCCATGGCGCCGGCGTCCCGGGCGCGCTCGACGAGGTCGCGCTGGGAGAAGGCGGTGAGCATCAGCACCGGGGCGAGCTGCTCCTCGGCGATCTTCTCGGCCGCCGAGATGCCGTCCATCACGGGCATCTTGACGTCCAGGATGACCAGGTCGGGCCGGTGTTCGCGGGCGAGTTCCACCGCGCGCTGGCCGTCTCCGGCCTCGCCCACGACGGTGTACCCCTCCTCCTCCAGCATCTCCTTGAGGTCCAGCCGGATCAGCGCCTCGTCCTCGGCGATGACCACCCGGGTGGTCTGCGGCGGTACGTGGGCGGAGTCCTCCGGCACGGTGGCATCGTCGCGCTGGGGGTCGGGCTCGGGAACGTCGGCGGTGCTCACGGTGCTCCTCGGGTTTCTGCACGGCGGGGCACACACGAGAGTACCCAGCTACGGTATGTTGGGGGCACGGCGGGTTCCCTCCGGCCTTGCTTATCAAGGCACGCCCCGGTAGCCCAGCGGCAGAGGCGATGTTCTCAAACAACATTCAGCGTGGGTTCGAATCCCACCCGGGGCACTTTCCCTGCGTTTCCCAGGGACGCGCCCAGCGCGGCTTTCCGTCAGCGGCCAGGATCAGCTCTCACCACTTCGGGTGAACAGGCTTTCGATTCCTGGCCTTCCGTGTGTCCGGGGACCAGTCTGGACGCATGAGCGAACGGCGAACGGGCGGGAGCGGGCCGCCGATCAGAGGTCACGGGCCTCCCGCGCGGCGGGGTCGATCCCTCGTCACCGCTCCGGAGCGGTGGGCCCGCCCCGGAGCGGAGCGCGGTTCAGCGCTCCCCGATGTGATGGATCCGCACCAGGTTGGTGGTGCCGGGCACCCCGGGCGGCGAGCCGGCGGTCATGACGACGGTCTCCCCTTTGGCGCAGCGGCCCATGCGGCGCAGCCGGCCGTCGAGCAGCTCGACCATGGCGTCGGTGGTGTCGACCATCGGCACCACGTGCGCCTCCACGCCCCAGGTGAGGCTGAGCTGGTTGCAGGTGCGCTCGTCGGGAGTGAACGCCATCACGGGGATGGGCGAGCGGTAGCGCGAGAGCCGGCGCACGGTGTCCCCGGACTGGGTGAAGGCGACCAGCAGCGAGGCGTCCAGGAAGTCGCCGATCTCGGCGGCGGCCCGCGCCACCGCACCGGCCTGGGTGTGCGGCTTGGTGGCGTCGGTCAGCGTCGGCAGCCCACGGGAGAGCATGTCCTCCTCGGCCGCCGCGGCGATCCGACTCATCGTGCGCACCGTCTCGTTGGGGTAGGCGCCGACGCTGGTCTCGCCGGAGAGCATCACCGCGTCCGCGCCGTCGAGGATGGCGTTGGCGACGTCCGACGCCTCGGCCCGGGTGGGGCGCGAGGAGTTGATCATCGAGTCGAGCATCTGCGTGGCGACGATGACCGGCTTGGCGTTGCGCTTGGCGAGCTTGACCGCGCGCTTCTGGACGAACGGCACGTCCTCCAGCGGCACTTCCACTCCGAGGTCACCACGGGCGACCATGATCCCGTCGAAGGCGTCGACGATGTCCTGGAGGTTGGCCTCCGCCTGCGGCTTCTCGATCTTGGCGATGACCGGCAGGAAGCAGCCCTCCTCCCCCATGACCCGGTGCACCTCCTTGATGTCGTCGCCGGCGCGCACGAAGGAGAGCGCGATGACGTCGACCCCGGTGCGCAGCGCCCAGCGCAGGTCCTCGATGTCCTTGGCGGAGAGCGCGGGCACGGACACAGCGACGCCGGGCAGGTTGAGCCCCTTGTGGTCGGAGACCATGCCGCCCTCGACGACGGTGGTGCGGACGTCGGTGCCCTCCACCGCGGTCACGCGCAGGGCGACGCGGCCGTCGTCGATGAGGATGTCCTCTCCCACCCCGACGTCGGCGCAGAGACCGGCGTAGGTGGTGCCGCACCGGTCCTGGTCGCCCTCGACGTCCTCGGTGGTGATGGTGAAGCTGTCCCCGGACTCCAGCAGCACCGGGCCGTCCCGGAACGTCCCGAGCCGGATCTTGGGGCCCTGCAGGTCGGCGAGGATGCCGATCCCGCGCCCGGCCTCGCGCGCGGCCCGCCGCACCCGGTGGTAGCGCTGTTCGTGCTCCTCGTGGGCGCCGTGGCTGAGGTTGAGGCGGGCGACGTCCATGCCGGCGTCAACCAGCCCCGTGATCTGCTCGTACGAGTCTGTCGCGGGCCCAAGTGTGCAGACGATTTTCGCTCGGCGCATGCCATCGACTCTAGGACTTACCGAGGGGTAGGGATGACCATCCGGAGGTCGAATACACGTCGTCCGCGTATCCGTTTCCCGTTGAGGAGATATGGCCGTGCGGATGGGCGCTTGGGCGCTCCGATGAGCGCACCGAAGGGCGCCGGAGCGGCGCCGCGCGCGGTCCGGACGGCGGGGTCCGGACCGCGGGGGCGGGCGTCACACGAGGGGATCGACGGGAGGCCGTCCGGGAGCTTTCGGCCCCGGGTCCGGGCGGCGTCCGGGTGGGGGCGGTCCGGTGAGTCCGAAGGTGGTGAACGCGGTGCGCTCGGGGAGCGCGTAACGGCACTCGCCGAACAGCCCGTTCAGGATGGTCGCGGAGCGATGCGCGACCAGCCCGAGGTCGGGCGTCCCGACACCATGGGTGTGGCGTTCTCCTCCGGCGACGTAGACGGCACCGGTGACGGCCGGGTCCAGCCGCAGCCGGTAGTCCGCGCCGACCAGTGGGCGTCCCGCGTCGTCCCGCTCCACCGCCTCGGCCAGCTCACCGAGCAGCGGTTCCAGCGGACGGTCCCGGTAGCCGGTGGCGAGCACCACCGCGTGGGTCTCCAGCGTGGTCTCGCTCTCCTGTTCGGCGTGGGAGAGTCGCAGCTCGACCGTGCCGCCCGGTCGCCGTTCGGCGCCGAGGACGGCCACTCCGGGGGTGAGGACGGCGTCCGGCCAGCCGCCGCGCTGGGTTCGGCTGAGCAGTTCGCCGTGGATGGCGGAGAGGGTGTCGTGGTCGATCGCCTTGTGGAGCTGCCACTGACGGTCCACGAGCGCGTCACGGGTGGGTTCGGGCAGACCGTGGAAGTAACGCGTGTAGTCGGGGGTGAAGTGTTCCAGCCCGAGCTTGCTGTACTCCATGGGCGCGAAGGCGGGTGAGCGGGTGAGCCAGTGCAGCCGTTCGGCCCCGGCGGGCCGGCGCCGCAGCAGGTCGAGGAAGACCTCGGCGCCGGACTGACCCGAGCCGACGACGGTGATGTGGTCCGCCGTCAGCAGCTGTTCACGGTGGTCCAGGTAGTCGGCGGAGTGGATGACGGGGGCGCCGGTCCCCCCGGCGAGCGGCCGCAGATGTTCGGGAAGGTGTGGGGCGCTGCCGGTGGAGAGCGCCAGATTGCGGGCCCGCACCTGGCGGGCGGGCGCGCCGTCGGCGTCCGGCCCGGTGGGGTCGACGGTGAGGTCGAACAGTCGCTGGGCGGCGTTCCAGCGGACACCGCGCACGCGCTGTCCGAACCGCAGGGAGGGGAGGCGCTCGCTGGCCCAGCGACAGTAGGCGTCGTAGTCGGTCCGCTCGATGTGGAAGGTCTCCGCGAAGTAGAACGGGAAGAGCCGCCGCTGCTCCTTGAGGTAGCCGAGATAGCTCCATCGGCTGGTGGGATCGACGAGGCTGACCAGGTCGGCGAGGAAGGGCACTTGCAGGGTGGTGCCCTCGATCAGCAGGCCCGGGTGCCAGTGGAAGGCGGGCCGCTGGTCGTACCAGGCTGCTTCGAGGCCGGCTTCGCCGTCGGCGAGGGCGGCGAGGGAGAGCCCGGCCGGGCCGATCCCCACCCCGGCGAGATCGAGGGGCCGGTCGGTCCCGGGCAGCGGCGCGGCGGGCTCGGCGGGTTCGGTGGCTCGGGTGGTGTGGTCGCGGCTCGTGTGCTCCCGGGTCAGGTCGTCCCGGACCGGGTGGTCGCTGTGGGTGGTGCGGTTCATTCGGTCGTTCCCCCGGTGCTGTTGCGGGCTGCTTCGCGCACCAGCTTGAGCAGCGCCCGGAGGTCGCCGCTCTGGGTGTGCGGGTTGAGGACGGTCACCTTCAGCCAGGTGGCCGTGTGCCCCTCGGTGTCGGTCGCCAGGGCGCGGCCGAGGACGGCGCTGCCGTCCCGCAGCAGGCGGCGGCGCAGTTCGGCGACCTGTTCGTCGGTCCCGTCCACCGGCCGGAACAGCACGGTGGAGATGGTGGGCCGGCTGTGCAGTTCGAACCGCTCGTCGGCGGTGACGAGGTCGGCGAGCTCCGCGGCCACGGCGCAGCAGCGGTCGACCAGGGTGGCCAGCCCGCGGTGGCCGAGAGCCTGGAGGGTGACGGCGATCTTGAGGACGTCCGGGCGGCGGGTGGTGCGCAGCGAGCGGCCGAGGAGGTCGGGCAGCCCGGCCTCGGTGTCGTCGTCGGCGTTGAGGTAGGGAGCCTGGTGGCCGAGCGGGGTGAGCGCGGCGGCGTCGGGCACGGTGAGCAGTCCGGCGGCGGCCGGTTGCCAGCCCAGCTTGTGCAGGTCCAGTGCGACGCTGTCGGCCCGTTCGAGTCCGGCCAGCTTCGGGCGGTGGGTGGGGCTGAACAGCAGGGTGCCGCCGTAGGCGGCGTCCACATGGAGGCGGGCGCCGTGGGAGGCGGCGAGGTCGGCGAGTTCGGGCAGCGGGTCGATGGCGCCCCGGTCCGTGGTGCCGGCGGTGGCTATCAGCAGCGTCGGCGCCTCCGGTTCCCGGCCGAGCGCCTGCCGCACGGCGGCCGGGTCGAGGACGCCGCGCGGGGTGGGGATCACCACCGGGTCGGGGAGGCCGAGCAGCCAGGTGGCGCGGCTGACGCTGTGGTGGGCGTTGGCCCCGCAGACGGTGCGGAGCGTGGCCGGAAAGCGCTCCCGGGCCAGCAGCACGCCGAGTTGGTTGGACTCGGTGCCACCGGTGGTGACCAGGGCGTCCGGGCGGGTGGCGGTGGGGTGGACCAGCGCGGCCAGGGCGGCGGTGGTGCGGGTCTCCAGGGCGGTGGCGGCGGGTGCCTGGTCCCAGGAGTCCATGGAGGGGTTCAGGGCGCTGGCGGCGAGGTCGGCGGCGGCGGCGATGGCCAGCGGCGGGCAGTGCAGATGGGCGGCGCAGTGGGGGTCGGCGGGGTCGGCGGCGCCTTCGGCCAGTGCGTGCACGAGTTGCCGCAGCGCGGTCTCGGAACCGGTGCCCTCTGCGGGGATGACGGGGTGCGTCTGCTCGGCGAGGTGCCGTTCGACGGCTTCTGGGCCGCCGGCGGGCAGTGGTCCGCAGCGGCTGGCGGCGCCGTCGGCCAGCGCGGCGAGGACGACGTCCAGCAGGGGCCGGAGGGCGCGCGGTCCGGCGGTGCCGCCAGCGAGCAGGTGGGGGTCTGGGGCGGCGGGCATGGTGGCTCCCGGTGGGTACGCGGTGCCCCGCTGTGGTGCCGGGCCGTGGTGTGGGGCGCGGTCGCGGGGCAGTGGTCGGGTACGGGCCGGACGACGGTGGCCGGCGGTGCGGATGGCCGGGCGGTGCACGGCGGACGGGCCGCGGTGACGCCCGTGCGGGTGGGCT
>NZ_BHZI01000023.1 GCF_004305975.1 Streptomyces otsuchiensis | reverse complement strand
GTGGGGGTCGTGGGGGTCGTGGGTCAGGGCCTGGGCGCTTCGGCGGAGGCGGTGAGCGGTTCGGGCGCGGCGTCCGGCCCGGTGACGGAGTCGCCGTGGGGGCCGGTGGTCTCGGGAGCCTGCGCGGCGCCCGCTTCCCGGGTGAACCCCCGCAGCCGTGGCAGCAGGGCGAACCCGATCACCACCACCACGCCCACGCCGAGGACGGAGATCCACAGCGTCGGGTAGCCCTGGGAGTGGGCCAGGGCGAGTCCGGCCGGGCTGCCGACCACGAACGCCGCGTTCCAGGCGAAGAAGTAGGAGCCCTGGTAGGTGCTGACGCGGTCGGCCGGTGCCCGGTCGGCGATGAAGGTGGCGGACATCGGTGCCCACAGCACTTCCCCGAGCGTCCAGATCAGCGTCGCGGCGGTGAAGGCGACCAGTCCGTTGGCGAAGACGTTGCTGCCGAAACCGAGGGCGATGAGGCCGCCCGCCAGCATCAGCGGGATGTGTGCCCGCATGCCGCCGACCAGTCGGGGCACCAGGGGCAGCAGCAGGATGGAGAGCACCGCGTTGACCGCCAGGACGAAGCCGATGTTGGCGGGGGTGAGACCGCTGTCCCGCATGTCCAGCGGCAGCGTGGAGTTGACCTGGAGGTAGACGCAGCCGAGCAGGAAGGTCAGCAGCAGGAAGCCGACCAGGACCGGGGTGCGGAAGGGTTCGGCGACTCCGCGTGCGGCGGACTTGATCGCGGCCGTCGCGCTCGTCGGCCGGCCCGCGGGGCGCGGCGCGTCGGCGGGCACGGCACACACCAGGGCGGCGTAGAGCAGGCAGGACGCCGCCCAGACCACGAAGAGGGCGGTGGGGCTGACCTCGAGCAGGAAGCCGGAGAGGATCGGGCTCAGCGACATACCGGTGTTGAAGCCGACCAGGAAGAGGCTGTACGCCTTGGTGAAGTCCTTCCTCGGCACGATCGTGGAGATCAGTCCGGCGCCGGCGGGCCGGTCGATGGCCGACAGCAGACCGGTGGCCAGCGCCAGGGCGCACAGCGCCACCACGTTCTCGGAGACGATGAACAGGAGCGCCATCACGGCGGTCACCGGCTGGGCGGCGATGATCGTGCGGCGTGGCCCGATCAGGTCGGCGACGGCGCCACCGACCAGTCCCGACAGCAGGATTCCGGCGCCGAAGAAGCCGACGACCAGCGGGGTCGTACCGGGCTCGACCAGCCCTTCCTGCTCCAGGTACAGGACGAGGAAGGCGGGGGCGAGCATGCCGAGCCTGCCTACGGTCTGCCCGCACCACAGCAGCCAGAACGCCTTGGGAAGGGCCATCAGGAGCATCCTGTTCGTCTCGGAGTCGCGGGGGCCGGCCGTGGGGCCGCCGGGGCCCCTGCCGGAGTCGTCGCCGGCTGCCCGGCCATGGCCATCGCCGGCTGCCTGGCCGGATTCGTCGCCGCACGGGTGTGCGGGGGCGACGGTCTGAGCTGGCCGCCGCGCGGCGGCCGGTCCGCGGCGGGGCGCCGGACACCCCGGGCGCTGTCGCGGGGCGGCATGGCCCAGCGCAGTGAGGTGGCCTCGCGCGGCGGTGCGGCCTCGCGCGGCGGGGTGAGGTGACCGAGCGCGCGGTAGGCCAGGGCGGCGGACACCAGCGTCATGTGGTGGTGCCAGCCCGGGTAGGAGCGCCCTTCGAAGGCGCGCAGCCCCACGTCGTCGAGCTGCTTCACCGCCTCGGCGGTGGCCGTGCCCAGCCGGACGGCCTCCGCCAGCTCGCGGGGTGGGCGGTCCGTCAGGTCGGTGAGCCAGAGCCGTCCCAGCGCGCCGTCCGGCAGTCGCTCGCCGACCAGCCGGACGGTGGCCGGGGTACCGGGGAGCCGGACCAGCGCCATCGCGATGCCGGTCGGCGCGGGAAGTTGGTGGGGCCGGGACGAGTGCGCCCCGAGCAGATCACGCGCGGGGAGAGGGCCGGCGCCGGAGCGGCCGGCGGCCGGGCGGTCGGGCAGCAGCGCGAGGTCTTCGCGCACCCGCACCACGAACCGGCCTCGCGCGGCGAGCCCTTCGACCAGGGCCGACGGCTCCGCGAAGCCGTCGAGGTCCGCGAGGACCGGCAACGCCCGTACGTCTCCGGCGGGAAGCAGTGAGCCGGCCGAGTCGACCAGATCCAGCGCCAGCGCGGTGGCCGACCGTGCCGACCCGGGAGCATCGCCGGGGATACGGGCCCGGCTCCGGGCCTGCGGGTCGTCGGACCACGGGCCGGGCAGCAGCAGCCGCCAGTCGACCGGGACGGCCGCGGCGGGTCCGGTGAGGAACGCGCCCAACCCCAGCTGGCAGTTGACCGTGCGGCCGTCGCCCGGGACGAAACGCCGGTGCACTCCGCAGGAGCGGTCCCCACGCTTGGGCAGCACCGTGGCGCCGAGGACCAGGGCGCGCGGAGCGGCACGGCGCACCACCCAGTCGGCCAGCAGCGCGCGCACCGGCTGCCACTCCCAGGGGCTGGCGTTGACGAACTGGTGCAGCGCCTGCGCGGCGGTGGCCGAGTCGGAGACCCGGGCCGCGATCCGTCGCGTCGTCTTCCGGCCGGGGGTGACGAGCAGGCCGCGGGTGTAGGCGTGGGCCCAGCGGCGCTGGTCGGCGCGAGGAAGCCCGGCGAACAGCTCCGCCACGAACGCGCCGAAGGCGGGGTGGTCGGCACCGGTGGTGGCACGGTCGCGCGACGGCCGCGCCGCTGCCGGTGCGCCGGTCGTGGATAACACCCTCGCCATGGCTCGTGTCCCTTCCTCGTCTACGGGCGGGCCGAACTTTCGGGATCGGGGCGCCCGTCGACGACGGGTGGGTGCCCCCGGAAGGGCCTGCGTCCCGATCCACGTGAAACAATAGAGAGTGATTTCTTTGTTTTCAATCGCGCCTCCCACCTCCGTTGACGACTTTGCGGAGTCCGGCCGAGCGCACCGCCGCGACCTGCGGCGTCGTCTCAGGCGTGGTGCGCGTCACTCGGCAGGACGGCCGCCGCCAGCTCGTGCCCGGCCGCCGCAGCCCACTCCCTCCCCAGCTCCCCCGAGGCGAGTGTGACCGTCAACTCGCCCCGGAACGACGACAGATGGAGCGAGACACCCGGCGGCCCGGCACCCCGTGCGGCGACGGTCCGCAGCCGGGTCACCCGAGCGGCGTACGGGCCGAGCGCGGCGTCCACCGCACCGGCGTCGAGGACCCGCAGCTCCGGGACCCTGACGTGCGCCGCGCGCTCCGCGGCGGACCGGCGGATCGCGGCGTGCCCACGCCTGTCGGGACGCCACTCCCGTCCGGCCGCGCAGAGCGCGGCGGCGTCCGACCGCGCCCTCGCCGACGGCTCGCCGCCGGGGACGGCCCGCAGCCGGGCGTCCACCATCGTCAGCACACAGCCGGGCTCGGCGATCAGTGTCCGTTCCGCGTAACGCCGACGCAGCGACATGGCCGTCGCCACCGCGACCTCGGTGTGCTCGGTGCGCCGCGCCAGCGCCTCGGCCAGAACGCTGGTGAGGAACCCGCTCACCGTCAGGCGCCGCGCCAGGCACCACTCGCGCAGCCTTCGGCTCTCCCGGGCGGGCAGGGAGAGCACCAGCGGGCCGTCGTCACGTTCGACCCGGGGCAGCCCCGGCGGGGCGAGACCGGCCGGCCGCGCCCGTCCCGACAGCTCCCGGCGTCGCACGGGTTCGGTGCCCTCCGGCGGCACGGTGCGGTCCGGAGTCGCGGTGTACTCGGAAGGCGCGGCGTACTCCGGCGGCGCGGCGTACTCCGGCGGGGAGATGCGCTCCGAACTCCCCGCGTAGCGCGGCGGCCGGCGCCGGCCGCACGCGCCGCACCCGCACGCGTCCGACCCCGCGTAGGTGAGCTCGTCGGTGTCCGGCGGCAGCACCTCCGGCGACAACTCCCGAGGCGCGGCAGCCACCTGGGGATCGCCGTCCAGCAGGGCGGCCAGCAGCGAGCGCACCAGGCGGCTGGAGGTGTAGCCGTCGCAGATCGCCGGGTGCAGGCCGAGCGAGAACCGCGTCCCGCCGCCCGGGTCGGGCCGGGCACGCAGCCGCCACAGCCGCCCGCCCGGCGACGCCCGGCTCGCGCCCGCCCAGCCGGTGGCGTCCCGGTCGGCCGGGCCGGGCCGCCGGAACAGCAGCCCGTCGGCGGTCTCCTCGATCCGGAGCGACAGCATCGGCGACCGCTCCAGCCAGGTGCGCACCGACCGCTCCACCCGTGCGGGCGAGAACGGGCGGTCCACGGTGAAACCGGTGGTGAGCCGGCCCCCGCCGCGCGTCAGCAGATGGGCGTAGGCGGCCGCGGCCTCGGTACCGCTCAGGCCGCGCACGATGTCACCGGGGCCCGTCACGGCGTCTCACGCGCGGCGGGCGCCGGTCCCGGGGAGGCGCGGCGAACGGGGTTGGAGACGGTGACGCCGTGGCTCTCGAAGTCCAGCGTGACGCGGTCGCCGTCGGCGATCCGGAAGCCGTCGTGGAAGCTGCTGCGGTCGGCGCCGATGTAGACGTAGTGCACCCGGCCCGGGGCGAGCAGGGTGTGGTGGGAGAAGAGTTCGTCGGTGATGGCGTCCAGGCCGTAGTGCAGCGCCTTGGTGCCGGTGGTGAACTCCCCCTGCCAACAGAGGGCTTCATGACGCTCCACGGTCACGCGGCCGGTGACCTCGTGCGGCGGCTCGCCGAGGAACAGCCAGGGCGCCACTCCCGCGTCGCAGAGTTTGGCGTAGGAGAGGTGGCCGCGGTGGTTACGGAAGCGGCCGATGTCGGTGAGGTCGTTGCCGAAGGTGTAGCCGACGTAGCGGGGCAGACCGTCCGCGTCGCCGATGTACACCAGGACGATCTCCGCCTCCTCGGTCAGCGCGACGGCGGACGCCGGGGCGCGCAACTCCTGCCCGGGGGTGCGCAGGACGTCACCCAGCCCCTTGAGGAACCAGGCGGGCTGGGCCGGTGTCTCCGCGTCCACCTTGACGTTGTGGGTCTGCATGAACCCGCCGACGAGCGCGTCGCCGGGCCGCTCGGGCAGCAGCGGCGGGCGGTACCCGACCGCGTCGCGCTCGGCGGGGGCCACGGTCAACCACTCGGCGTCGGCCAGCAGTTCGGTGATGTCCTCGCCGGCGGCCAGCGGCGTCAGCAGGTCGCGTTCACCCAGCGGGGTGAGGGTCAACGGCTCACCGTCGCGCGGCAGTCCGAGGCCGATGTGGCGGCGCCCCCGGTAGGTGCATTCGAAGAGTACGGTCATGGTTCTGGTGCCTTTCCGTGATGGGAACTCCGGGTACGGGGTGGTGTACGGCCGGGCACCGGTCAGAGGTCGCTGACGGCCCAGCGCTCCGCGTGGTCGGCCAGTTCCATGCCCCAGCCCGAACCGGCCGCCGGAGCAAGGGTGTTGGAGTGACGGTCGACGGCCGGTGGCGGCACGACGACCATCTCCGGGAAGAAGCGGTCGGACTGGCCGGCCTCGACGGTGATGGCGTCCGGGTGGCCGAAGGCCACCGCCCGGCCGGCGTTGATCAGCGGTCCCACCTCGGCGACCTGGACCCCGAACTGGAACCGGAGCCCGTGCTCCCGGGCCTGGGCGGCGAGCCGGGCCGCCGGGAGCGGCCCGCCGTTCTTCGACACCCGGATGTTGAACGCGTCGCACGCCTCGGCGGCGATCGCGTTCCGGGCGTCCCGGGACGTGCAGACCGACTCGTCCAGCATCACGCGCACCGCCCCGTCCCGGCGCAGCGCGCGCAGCCCTTCCCAGGAGCCCTTGGGCAGCGGCTCCTCCACGTAGTCGACCCCGGCCGTCCGCAGGCGGCGGGCGTGGCCGATCGCCTCCGCGGCGGTCCAGCTCATGTTGGCGTCGACCATGATCGGCAGGTCGTCGCCGAGCTTCTCGCGGATGGTGCGCACGGTGCGGGCGTCGCGCTCCAGATCGTCCGACGCCTTGATCTTCACGAAGTGGAAGGGGCCACGGGTCGCCAGGAACTCGTCGGTCTCCAGGCTGAGATCGAGCACCTGGGAGACCGGGAGGGTTCCGGTCTCCCGCTCGCCGCCGAGCGCGCCGGCCATGCCGGGCGTGCCGACCATGCCGGGCGTGCCGGGCAGCAGCCGTCCCGCAGGGACTCCCAGGCGGCGGCCGAGCCAGTCGAGTACGGCGGTCTCCAGCAGGCAGAGCAGGTTGTTGCCGCCGTCGACGCCGAAGCAGCGGGCGAAGCCGAGCCGGTGCAGAAGACCGGGCCACTCCTGCGGCGGCCGCCCGGTCAGCCGGGCGAACAGCGCCGGGAGGTCGACCCGTTGCAGCGCGGTGCGCACGCTGGCCGTGGTCTCGCCGGTGACGTACGACCGGGGAGCGCACTCCCCCAGGCCGGTCACTCCGCCCACCGACAGGCTCAGCAGCAGGCTGTCGGAGGTGCGGCGCCGGGCCGCCGGGTGGTCGAAGGAGGTCCGCATGGGCAGCTCTACGTGGTAGAGCCGGGCCCGTCCTGCCTCAGGCACCGCGGTTCACCCCCTGGAGCAGGGTGTGCGTGGAGGTCCAGTCGACCAGGTCGTCACTGACGCCGGTGTAGAAGAGGTAGTGCTTGTCGGTGGGGAACTTCATCTGCGCCCCACGCCCCGAGACCAGCTGCTGGAAGACGGAGTGCGCGGCGTCGAGGTCCACGATCGGATCGGTCATCCCGGAGACGAACGTGGCCGAGGGGACCGCCCGGGGCCGACGGGCCGGGTCCAGGTACCGGCGTTCCAGGTCCAGCAGCACGGCACGCGAGCGCCGGGTCACCTGCCGTACCGCCAGGTCGTCGTTGTCGATGAAGTGCCGGTACTTGACCTCGTCGGTGAAGTCGGAGGACCGCAGGCCCGCGTCCCAGAGTTCGGTGCCGGGTCCGGTGGCCAGCGCCGCGCGCTCCTCCACGCCCAGGGTGGCGTGCATCCGGCCCAGCCAGGAGGAGCAGAACACCGCGCTGTCGTAGGAGGTGGTGAACCCGTCGTCGCAGAGCAGGGCGGCCAGGAAGGAGCCGCCGAGGCAGTGGCCGAACAGCGTGAGGGGCGTGGACTCGCCGATGGTCTGCCGCACCGCGGCGACGGCCCGGGCGTAGTCGTCCAGCAGGGTGTCGGCGCCGGGCAGTTCGTGGCGCGGGCCGGGACTGATGCCGCTGCCGCGCCGGTCCAGCACGAAGAAGGCGATGTCGTTGTCGGCGAACCGCGGCCCGACCTCCCACAGCCATCCGGCGTGGCTCTGGAGCCCGTGGAAGTAGAAGACGGCGCCCTTGGTGTGCTGCGGACGCCACACGTGCAGGGCGAGCCGGGCGTCGTCGCACGGCACGTCGATGATCTCGCGGCGGATGTTCTGCGGCGGCCTCATGGTCTCGATCACGTTCATCACTCCTCGGTCGCGCGCCGGGCGACCCGGACGGGTCAGCCGGCGGATTGGGGGTGGATCAGGTGGATCGGATTGAGCGGGTGAAGCGGTGGAGCTTGCGGAGCGTGCGGGGCGGTCGGGTCGTTCGCGGGCGTCAGTGGGTGAGAACCGCCTCGACGAAGTCGCTGTCCCGCTGGAAGGGCTTGTACTTGTACTGGGTGGAGTTGCCCTGCTGCCGCCGGGACTCGACGTAGGCGGCGATCGCGCCCTGCCGCACCGTGCGCACCCGCAGACCGGCGAGGCGGCTGCTGTCCCGCTTGGAGGCGTACTCGATGTTGATGGTGGACAGTTCCCGGTCGATGCCGGCGGACAGCTCGCGGTCCAGTTCCTCGGCGGGGCTGGGCACCTCGACGACGACCGCGTAGGAGGGCAGCCCTCCCCAGCGCGGGCCGCACATGTAGAGACCGGTGTCCAGGCCGCCGGCCGCCAGACCCTGCCGGATCGCCTGGGTGACCTGGCCCTCGGTGATCTTCTCGCCGGTGAAGGAGTGGAAGACGCCGTCGCGGTGGGTGAAGTGCACCCAGGGCGTGCCGTCGACGATCCGGTCGACGCGGTAGATGTCGCCGGTCCACAGCCGGGCGTGCCCGTTCCCCTGCGACATGATCAGGTGGTAGTCGCGGCCCGCCTCCACCTCGTCATGCAGCAGCGTCTCGATCCGCTCCCCCGCGTCCAGCAGTTCGCCCAGCGGCACTTCGGCCGGGACGAACTCGAAGTACGCCTGGCTGACCGCGAGCGGCTGGCTGTCGAGCGTGTCGTCCACGGGGATGGTGGTGACGCCCTCGGTGCCGCAGCTCATGAACGGCAGCTTGGCGACACCGGGCAGAACGGCTTCCAGCCTCGGCCGGTACAGCTCCGCGGAGGCGGACAGCCAGCAGCTGTACAGGGTCAGCGACGGCCAGACGTCGACCAGGCTGAACTCGTCCTGGGCCAGGACGCCTTCCAGGTGCCGGGCCGCCACCTCGTCGGGCTCGGCGTACGGCCGGCCCTCCAGGGTGCCCTCGCGCAGGTCACGGACCAGGTCGGCGCCGAACTCCGCGATCAGGTCACGCAGCGAGACCAGGGTGCTGGGGTTGATCGCCGAGATGTAGTGCAGCTGCCGCCCGACCAGGTGCCGCACCCGGTGGTACATCCGGCCCGAGTGGCTGGTGGGGGTGTCCGGGCCGAACCAGGGCGACGTGTACCAGGGCGGGTTCCAGTCCCGGCTGTTGATCTGCGGGTGCCGGTTGCTGATCGCCTGGTGCTCGACCCCGTGCACGAAGTCGTACACGTCCTCACGGACCGTCTGGGTGTCCAGCGTGGCCCAGGGGTGCGCGAGGATCTCCGGGTGGAGCTCCAGATAGGTGCCCCACATGGCCTTCATCGCCGGTATCCGGTACTTCAGCAGCCAGTGCAGGGTGTACGGGACGCGCTTGGGGGTGCCGGTCGTCCCGCTGGTCTTGAGCCAGCGCAGCACCGGGCTGCAGGAGAGGACGCCGCCCTTGGTCCGGGTCTCGCGGTCGATCTGCTCGGCGTAGTCGTCGTAACGCATCACGGGCAGGACGGACCGGAAGGTCGACGGGTCGGCGACGACCGCGTCGTACCCCTGCTCCTTCCAGTGCAGGGAGCCGGCCCCGATGTCGATGAGGTCGGCCAGTACCCGGGCCTGCGCGGCGGCCGGGTCCTTGAGGTCGGCGAGCAGGTCCTGGCGGGCCGCGAGGCACTCCTGGAAGAAGGGGTCGCGCCGTGCCTGCCAGTGGTTCTGCCACTGGTCGTCCTGCGACGTGGGCGCGTTCTGCGATGTCGGCTGCGTGTTCATGCGTTCTCTCCTCGGTGCGGACGGGCCGGCCCGGCTGAATCAGGGCATGGGTCGGCACCACCCGGCGGCGGCCGGGCGGTTGGGGGGGAAGGAAAGCGGTGCGGGTGTGTGGCGGATGCCGGCGCGTCGGCGCGTCGGCGACTGCGACGGCGGCCGGGTGGGCCGGGGCTCGCGAGCCGCGAGGGCTCAGCGCGTGCGCGGACCGGGCGCGGCGAGGTTCAGGACGTGCGCGGACCGGGTGCGGCGGGGTCCGTGCCGGTCGTGCCGACGGCCAGCGCGGTCAGTTCGTCCAGGTCGTACAGCGCCTGGCGCCGGGTGCCGTAGCGGGTGATCTTGCCGCGACGGGCCCACTGGCGGATCGTGCTCTCGCGGACGCCGAGGGCCAGCGCCGCGAGCGAGGTGGGGACGCGTGTCTTCCGTGCGGCGCCGGCCCTGGTGAAGGTGTCTGTCCCGGTCTCGGCCGTGGTCTCGGTCTCGGCCTCGGTCTCGTTCATGAAGACTCCTCGGTCCCGGTGGTGGGGGATCCCCGCTTCAGCAACAGCCATTGGCGCGGTGTCAGTACGTGCCCGGCGCGGCACTTCGGCCCGCGCAGGACGAGGTCGTCCCCGCCGCGGCCGGGGAGCAACACCTCGGCGCCGCAGCCGGGTTCGACGCAGCGCCCCAGTGGCACGAGCGGCGCTCTCGGCGGGGCGACGAGGCGGCGCAGGGCACCCGCCACGTCGGCGATCTCGTCGGCCGCCGGGCCCGCCGCCGGGTGGGCGGCGAGGAAGTCCACGTGCCGGGCCAGGAATTCGGCCAGCTCCGGCACGGCGCGACCGGGCGGTGCCGGCTCGGACGTCTGCTCGTCCAGCACCAGCCGGCTCCAGAACACCAGCCGCACGGCGGCGTCGTGCCGGACCTCGACCCCCACCTCGCCCGCGGGCGCCGCCGGGAGGTGACCGGTGACCCGCACGGCGGCCGCGTTCCGGGCGGGTAGGACGGACTGTTCCTCGCTGTCCCGGTGGAGCTCGGGCAGCGCGGCCAGGTCGGCGGCGAGGGTGCGGCGGCAGGAGCCGCAGAGCCGGAAGCCGGGTGCGGCCGGCCTGCGGCGCAGGTCGCCGGAGCGGCCGGCCCGTTGGCAGCGCTGTGCGGCGCACGGTACCGGGCCGGAAGGTGTCGGGTCAGCCATGGTCGCCTCATCTTGGGGAGGACCCGCCTTCGGATGCGGGATACGTGGTGACACGGGCGGGAGTTCACGCGGACCGTACGCCGCGAAGGCCGGGCGGCCGCAGCGTCCGCGTGGTGCGGGGCATGAAAAAAGCGCCGCCATGGTGGGCGACGCGACGACGGCCCGCGCCTTCTGGAAGAAGGCATACTCCGTCGAGAAAGAGTGTGACACGGTCGCGGAGCCGACCGCAAGGGGGTGCCGGAAAATAGTTGGGCGCCGTCGCGCGGGAGCCGCCCCACCGGCGCGGAGAGCACCAACAACGGGAGCCGCAGAGGCAGTTCGAAGAGCGTCAGGCGTGCGGCCGGACCCCGGGACACGACGGAAGGTGCCGTCCGCACGGCGGACGGCACCTTCCTCGGTCGCGGCGGGCGGTGCACCCGGCGTCGCCCCTGTGGGGAGGCTGGGTGCACCGGATCGCTCAGCCGGGCGCCGGGACACCGAGAACCCGATCCCGGAGCGCGGGGAAGTCCGCCCGCGTCGCGGCGACGAGCGAGAGGTCGAGGTCGGCGACGAGCGTCTCCTCGTCCGGGCCGGCCTCGGCCACCACCTCGCCCCAGGGGTCCACCACCACGCTGTGACCGGCCTGCGCCACCCCGGCGTGGCTGCCGGCGGTCGAGCATGCAAGGACGTACGCCTGGGACTCCAGCGCCCGCGCCCGCGCCAGCAGCGACCAGTGCCCGCGGCGGGCGGCCGGCCAGCCGGCGGAGACCAGCAGCAACTCGGCGCCGCCGTCCACCAGCTGACGGAACTGCTCGGGGAAGCGCAGGTCGTAACAGGTGGCGAGTCCCACCGTGACGTCCGCCGTGACGCCCTCCGTGAGACCGGCCGTGACGCCAGCCGTGCCGCCCGCCGTGGGTACAGCCGTGAGTCCCGCCGTGACGGTCTCCTCCCCGCGGCTCAGCAGCGCCGCCTCGCCCCGGTCGAAGCCGAAGCGGTGGATCTTCCGGTACGTCCGGTGCAGCCGGCCGTCGGGGGCGAACAGCAGGGAGGTGTTGTACAACTGCCCCTCCACCGACCGCTCGACGATCGAGCCCGCGTGCAGCCACACCCGTGCGTGGGCCGCGGCCTCGCCCATGGCCCGGCACGTCGCCCCGTCCAGCGACTCGGCGTGCGCGTGGAAGGCGTCGAAGCTGAACGCGCCGACCGTCCAGAGTTCGGGCAGGACCACCAGGTCGGCGGCGTGCTGGGCGCGGACGAGGGCGGAGACCCTCTCCCGCCGTTCGTCGACGCCCTCTTCCGGACGTACGGCTGTCTGCAGAAGTGCTGCGCGCATGGTCGCTCCGTCTCTCGTGATCGGTCGGCCGCCGGGCCCGGCGCTGCCCTGACGGCAGTGGCGCTGCGGCAGTGGCACGGTGGCTGTGGCGCCGCGGCCGGGCGCGGTCAGCGCAGGTGGGACGCGCCGTTGACGTCGAGCACGGCGCCGCTGCACCACTCGGCGTCGGCGCCGCTCAGCCAGGCGACGGCCGCCGCGACATCGTGCGGGACGGCGATGCGGCCCAGCGGGCTCTGCGCGCGTACCCGTTCCTCGGCGTCCCCGGCGAGCATCGGCTCGGTGAGGTCGGTGCGGACGAACCCCGGTGCCACGGCGGAGACGGCGACGCCCAGCGGGCCCAGGGACTGGGCGAGGGACTGGGTCAGGGAGTGGAGCCCGGCCTTCGCCGCTCCGTAGGCGGGGGCGTCGGGTTCACCCCGGTAGACGCCGCGCGAGCCGACGTTGACGATGCGGGCGCCGCGCGGGCCCTGCGGGCGGCCGCGCAGGTGGTCGACCACGCACCAGATCAGGTCGGCGGGCCCGAGCAGGTTGACGGCGAGCAGCCGCCGCCAGTCGGCCTGCCACTGCTCGTAGGAGGTGGTGGCGACGGGCTGCCCGGCGTGCACACCGGCGTTGTTGACCAGTACGTCGATGGTGCCGAGTCCGGCCACGGCGGTGTCGACGATTCTCCGTGCCTCCTCCGGCGCGCCGATGTCGCCGGTGACCAGGAGGTGGCCGTCGCCGGGCAGGGAGTCGATCACGGCCTTCGCGGCGTCGGTGTCGGCTCGGCAGTGCACGGCCACCCGGTGCCCCGTGCGGGCGAGTTCCACCGCGATGGCGGCCCCGATGCCCCGGGACGCACCGGTGATGAGGGCGCAGCGTCGTGTCATGGGGAGTCCCCTTTCTGAGATGTGCTCACGGTCATGGTCGGGCAGCCGCCCGCCGCCGGAGTCGACGCCGCGCGCGGACGGGTCCCACCCATGGCGGCACCGGGCTCCCTGCGGCCGTCCAGCGCCAGCGACCAGAGCCGCCGCAGCTGGGCCCGCACCTCGCCGGGGGTGTGCCCGGCGCGCAGGGCCGCCTCGGCGCCCGCCGTCAGGTAGACGGCCAGCAGCTCCCACTCCTGCGGGCCGGGGCCGCAGGCGGGAAGCCCCTCGGCCTGTTCCGCGAGGTCGCTCAGCGCGGTCCGGCAGATGGCGCGCCAGCCCGGGGACACGGCCCGTTCCTGGACGAGCCGGGCCGTCGCGCGGACGGGGGCCTCCTCCAGCAGCCGGACCACGGCGAGGGTGAAGGCGGCGAGTGGCGGCAGGGTGCTGTCGGGCGGGACTCCGGCGAGCGCCTCGCGGGTCGCGGTCTCGGCCTCCTCGGCGACCGCCGCGGCCAGATCCGCCTTGGTGGGGAAGTGGAAGGTGAGTGCTCCCATCGTCACCCCGCAGCCGCGGTGCACGGCTGACAGCGAGGTGCCGGCGTAGCCACGCCGGTCGAACTCCTCGGCAGCGGCGGCGATCAGCGCCTGCCGGGTGCGTTCGGCTCGCACCTGCTTCGCCATGGGCTCGACCTCGGCATCCGTCGGGGGAACTGGCTCCACGGCACCGGACGGCGGACGCCACGGGTACCCGGACGGGTCGCGCCGGAGCCCCCGTCATCCGCTTCACGCGGACGACGGAGGCCGCGACCCTGGCGACCCTGCACCGGGAACGTACCGCCGCCCCTCGCCCGGAACCCGCTTCGCGCCGTACTCCGCGCTCGCTTTGGCAAGTCGGGTTCTCCCTCGTCACTCCGGTTCCGTGCCGGTCAGCCGCGCAGCTCGCGCCGGTACCAGGGCGCCGCCGCGGCGAGCCGGTGCAACGGTCCGGGCCCGGGGGCGCATCCGGCACGGCGCCAGATCGCCGTGCTCTCGTACCAGTGGTCTCGTGCCAGCAGGGCGAACTGGCGCTCGCTGATGCGGCCTTCGGTGCGGCGGAGCTGTTCCAGGCAGCGTTCCCAGGGCAGGTCGCCGTCGACGGCGGGCAGGATGTCCAGCTCGACGAGCGCGGCCAGCAGGTCGCCGGCGCGCACCGGCTCCGGGTGGCTGGCGTGGTGGACGCCCTCGGGCGGCTGTTCCGGCCCGGTGGCCAGGGTGGTGACGAGCGCGGCGAGGTCCTCCACCGCGACAGCGGAGAGCAGGCCGCGTCCGCCGTCCCAGCCGGAGGGGACCCGGCGCCGCAGCTCGGCGAGGGCGGGGACCACCCAGCGGTCGCCCACGCCCAGGACGAGTCCGGGCCGCAGCACGGTCGCGCCCGCCTCCCGGGCGATCCCCTCGGCGGCCAGCCGGGTGCGGCTGGCCGCCGACACCGGCGCCGCCACGACTCCGTCGACGGGTATGCCCCGGTGCGGGCCGGGCCCGTACACCGCGGCGGTGGACAGCTGGACGACGCGCCGCACGCCGCCGCGCCGGGCCTCGGCGATCAGCGCCCGGGTGCCGTCGACGTTGGTCCGCTCGCAGTCGGCGGGCGAGCCGTCGACCCGGCAGGCGAGGTGGATCACGACGTCGGCGCCGTCGGCTGCACCGGCCAGTTGCCCGGCGTCGGACAGGTCCGCCGGCCACCACTCGACGCCCGCCGCCGGGGGCCGGTCGGCCGGAACGCGGCGGGTCACGGCCCGTACCTCCGCCACCCGGCCGGAGTCCCGCTGGTCCAGCAGCCGGCCGAGCACCGCCCGGCCGACGAAGCCGGTGGGGCCGGTCAGCACCACGCGGAGCGGTCTCATCGGCCCGCTCCGTCGCCGTCGGTGTCGCCGCCCGGGGTGTGTCCGGCGTCTTCACTCGGTGTGCGTCCGGCGTCCTCGCCCGGGTCGGGTCCGGCCCCGGCGCTCTCACCTGCGGCGTCGCCCCGAGGCGCCACCTCGTCGAGGGGCTTCCCCGACAGCTCCAGGGTGGCGAGGACCCCGGGCGGGGCGAGGGCGGGAAGCAGACAGCGAAGCATCGCCTCTATGCGCTCGGGCAGACCGGACCAGCTGTCGGCGAGCCGCGACATGATCTGCGTCCCGGTGAAGGAGGCGACCATGACCTGGGCGAACGCGGTCTCGTTCACCTCCGGACGCAGTTGTCCCAGCTCACGGGCCTCGACGAGGTGCACGTGGAACTGCTGGGCCCACCAGTCGTAGATCGAGTAGTCGAGCAGGTTGGCCTCGTTCTGCTCGACGGCGAGCCGGACGCCCGCCCGGAACAACACGTCGGAGCGCATCTGGGCCGCCAGGTACTGGCAGACGTCGATGAGCTGCTGGAGGCCCTGCTTCTCCCTGGTCCACTGCAGTTCGTCGGCCTGGTTGACGATGACCGCGCGGGCCAGCTCCTCCTTTGACTTGAAATGGAAGTACATCGCGCCGGTGGTCAGCCCGGCCCGCTGGAGGATCGCGTTAAGCCCCACGCCGTGGTATCCGCCCTGGTCGAAGAGCTCCGCGGCCGCTGTGATGAGCGCGGCCCTCGTCCGTTCCGCGCGCTCCTGCCGTTGCCGTGCCATCGGCGAGCTCCCTTGCACCCGTAGACAAAGAAAGAGAATGACCTCTATGTTATTCGCATCGGCGCCACCGCGAACATCGCGAGCGCTTCGCTCCACCTGTGCGTGCCCATTCGAGAGCCACCGCATCAAGGGGAATCACCATGCCCGTCCAGCCCGCTCAGCGCGACGCCGGTACCCTTTTTGAGAGGGTTTCACCCGTTAGCACCCACAAGACAAACCGTGACGAAGTGCTGCTGCGCACCTGGTGGCGGACCGCGCCCGACCGCTTCACCGTGACGGCGGAGTGGCCCGCCGCGCACCCCTTCTACGTCAGCCGGCTCGGCCTGCACGACCCGCTGCTGCTCAGCGAGACCGTCCGCCAGACCCTGCCCCTGCTCTCCCACGCCGCCTACCGGGTACCGGAGGGCCACCAGCTGCTGTGGAAGGACTTCGACTGGGTGATGGACCCGGGCGCCGCCCTCGCCGACGGTTCCCCGGCCGGGCTCGAACTCCACATCACCTGCGAGGACGTCAAGTACCGGCGGGACCGGGCGTCGGCGATATCCCTCCACGTCGACGTGGAGCGCGACGGCCGGCCGCTGGCCGCCGCCCGCACCCGCTTCACCATCCAGGACCGCACCGTCTACAACCGGCTGCGGGGCCGCTACGCCGACGCCGCCGACGCCACCGCGCAGGCCGTGCCGCTGCCCCCTCCGGCAGGCCGGTCGCGGTTCGGCCGGGACCGCTTCGAGGACGTGGTGCTCGCCGCCACCGACCAGCCCGGCCGCTGGCAGTTGCGGGTCGACCCCGCCCACCCGGTCCTCTTCGACCACCTCGTCGACCATGTGCCCGGCATGCTGCTGCTGGAGGGCGCCCGCCAGGCCGCGCTCGCGGCGGCCCACCCCGCACCGACCGCCGTGGTCGGCATGGACTCCGCCTTCGTCCGCTACGCCGAACTGGACGCGCCCTGCTGGCTGGAGGTGGAGGGCTCCCCGGAATCCGGAACGGTCCGGGTCAGCGCCCGCCAGGACGACCAGGAGATCTTCCACAGCACCGTGACCCTGATCCCGGTGCCGGCCACCGCCTGACGGACGGCCCGGCCACTCCCGCGGGTCCGCACGCCCCCGGGACGGGTCAGCCGGGTCAGCGCCGGCCGGCGGCATCGCACGCACCGCCGACGGCGGCCTCCCGCAGCGCCGCGAGCAGATCCCGCAGCGCCGGGCGCTCCATCGCCGTCACCCGCACGGCGGCCGAGATGACGCGCACCGGCTCGGGATTGCGCACCGGACGGACCACCACCTCGGGATGCGGCGCGCGCAGCCCCAGCCCCGGCATCAGGCCGATACCGAGACCGGCCGCGACGAACCCCTGGGCGGTGGCGTAGTCCTCACTCTGGATCACGAAGTCCGGGCTGAACCCGGCCGAGGCGCAGGAGTCGATGACCGGCTGCAGACAGGGACCCGGCGGCTCGCTGCCGACCCACTGCTCGGCGGCCAGCTCGTGCAGGTCGACGCTCGCGGCACCGGCGAGGCGGTGACCGGCGGGCAGCACCGCGGCGTACGGATCGTCGAGCAGATGGACCAGGCGCACCCCCTCCCCGACCTCACGGGTCGGCGGATGGACCACGACGGCCAGGTCTGCCCGGCCCCGCAGCACCTCCTGCAGCGGGTCCTCCGGATCGGTGAGCCGGAGGTCGGCACGAACGCCGGGGTGGGCGGCACGGAGCCGGGCCAGCGCCGGAGCCACCAGCGTGGAGCCCGCGGTGGCGAAGTAGCGCACCGACAGCCGGCCGGTCCGCCCGGCCCGGAGGTCGGCCAGAGCGGTCTCCGCCCGGGAGACCGCCGAACTGATCAGCGCCGCGTGCTCGGTGAGCAGCAGCCCCGCGGCCGTCGGCCGCACCCCGCGACCGACCCGCTCCAGCAGCGCCGTACCGGCCTGTCGCTCCAGCGCCGCGACCTGCTGGCTGACGGCCGAGGGGGTGTAGCCGAGATGGGCCGCGGCGGCGGTGACCGTTCCGCTGGTGACCACCGCGCGCAACACCTGCAGCCGTCGCACATCGAGCATGTAGCGGAGCTTAACAGAACGCTTAGAACCATTTGCTTGTGCTCAATGCTCGACGTGAGGCACCGTCAGAAGACGGGGCCCAGGCGCCGGAGCACCGACCGGAACGGAGACGACGTGAACACCACACACGCCCTGCGGGGCTGGGCCCGGGTGGCCCTGCTCGCCCTGCTCTGGGGCTCGACCTTCCTCTGGATCGACCTCGCGCTGCGCGGACTCTCCCCGCTCCAGGTCACCTTCGTGCGCTGCGCCCTGGGCGCGCTCGTCCTCCTCGCCGCCTGCCGCGTGAGCGGGCACCGCCTGCCCCGGGGCCGCACCGCCTGGCGGCACATCGCCATCGCGGCCTTCTTCTGCAACGCGCTGCCGTTCGCCCTCTTCAGCCTCGGCCAGCAGACGGTCGACTCGGGCATGGCCGGGGTCCTGAACGCCACCACCCCGCTGTGGTCGATCGCCCTGGCGCTGGCCCTCGGCTCGGAACGCGGCATCCGCCCGGCCCGGCTGACCGGCCTGCTCCTCGGCTTCGTCGGCACCGTCGTGCTCTTCGCACCGTGGGAGTCGGGCGCCGAGACCGGCTGGGGCGCCCTGGCCATCGTCGGGGCCGCCGCGAGCTACGCGATCGCCTTCACCTACATGGGACGCACCCTGGTCCGCCGCGGCACCCCCACCATCTCGCTCTCAGCGGCACAGCTGGTCGCCGCGAGCGGCCTGACCGCCGTCGTGATGCCGGTGGGCGGCGGCCTGGCGCCGATCGACCCCGGCCCGGTGGTGATCGTGGCGGCCGTCGTGCTCAGCGTCTTCTGCACCGCGATCACCTTCCACCTCACCTACCGGATCATCAACGACGAGGGCGCCACCAACGCGGCCGTGGTCGGCTATCTGCTGCCGGTGGTCTCGGTGCTGCTCGGGGTCGTCGTACTCGGCGAGGAACTGAGCGTGCGCGTGGTGCTGGGCATGGCGGTGGTCATGCTGGGCGTCGGGCTGACGCGGCGCGGCGCCGGGCGGGCCGCGCCGCCGACGGCCGCTGCCGATGCCGGTCAGGGCGCCCCCGCGCCCTCGACCGAGAAGGAGACACGATGACCGCCGCCGAGACCGCCGCCGAGACCGCCGCCGACGGACCCGGACTCTGGCCCCTGTACCGCGAGTTGACCGACCGCGTGACCCACACCGACCTCACCCACGCCTTCCGGCCGGGACAGCCGCACTTCCCCGGCTTCGGCGACGAACGCCGCACGGCCGTCTACGACATCGGGAACGGCGACGACTTCACCGTGCACCGCTACTCCCTGGTCGGCCAGTGGGGCACCCATGTGGACCCGCCCGCGCACTTCGTCGCCGGGGCCCGCACCCTGGACCGGGTCCCCGTGCGGGAGATGTTCCTGCCCCTGGTGGTCCTCGACATCACCGCCCGGGTCGAGGCCGACCCGGACAGCACCCCCACCCTCGACGACCTCGCCGCCTGGGAGCACCGCAACGGGCCCGTCCCGTCCGGGGCGTTCGTCGCCCTGCGCACGGGGTGGAGCAGGCGCTGGCCGGACGCGGAGGCGATGGCCAACCGGGACGAGGACGGGGTCAGCCACACGCCCGGCTGGTCCGCCGAGGTGCTGCGCCACCTGCTGGAGGAGGCCGACGTCACCGCCATCGGGCACGAGCAGGCCGACACCGACCCGGGTTCGGCCACCTCCGTGGGCGACTACAGCCTGGAGGCCTACGTCCTCGGATACGACCGGTGGCAGGTCGAGCTGCTGACCCACCTCGACCGTGTCCCGGAGGCGGGTGCCCTGGTGGTGGCCTCCTGGCCCAAGCCCCACCAGGGATCGGGGTTCCCGGCACGGGTGTTCGCCCTGCACCGTCAGTGACCGGCGGCGCCGGGGTCAGGGAGCGTCGCTGCCGGCTCCGGCGTCCACGAACAAGTCGGCGTAACACCGCCGCAGTTCGGCCTTCTGGACCTTGCCCATGACGTTGCGGGGCAGCGCCTCGACGAACCGCACCGCCCGGGGGTGCTTGTACCGGGCCAACTCCCCCGCGACGGCGTCCAGCAGGGCGTCCGCCCGTGGCGCGCTGCCGGGCGCCGGGACGACGACGGCAACCACCGTCTCCCCGAAGTCCGGGTGGGGGACGCCGATCACGGCGGACTCCAGCACCTCGGGGTGGACGTCCAGCAGTTGCTCGATCTCCTTGGGGTAGACGTTGAGCCCGCCGGAGATCACCAGGTCCTTGTCCCGGCCGACGATGGACAGGTAGCCGTCCTCGTCCACATGACCGAGGTCGCCGGTGACGAAGAAGCCGTCCGCGCGGAACTCGGAGGCGGTCTTCTCGGGCAACTGCCAGTAGCCGGCGAAGACGTTGGGGCCGCGGACCTCGATGATCCCCGTCTCGCCGTCGGGCAGTGCCCGCCCGCTCTCGCGGTCCGTCACCCGGGTCTCGACGCCGGGCAGCGGTTTGCCGACGGTGCCGGGCTTACGGGGGCCGCCGTCGTAGGGATTGGTGGTGTTCATCCCGGTCTCCGTCATCCCGTAGCGCTCCAGGATGGCGTGGCCGGTGCGGGCCTCGAACGCCTGGTGGTCGCGGGCGAGAAGCGGGGCCGAGCCGGAGACGAAGAGCCGCATCGAGGCGCAGGACTCGGGGGTGAGCCGGTCCTCGCCCAGCAGCCGGGTGTAGAAGGTGGGGACTCCCATGAGCACCGTGGCCTCGGGCAGGAGGTCGATGACCGTCCCGGCGTCGAACCCCGGCAGGTAGTACATGGACGCACCCGCCATCAGCGTCATGTTGACGGCGACGAACAGCCCGTGGACGTGGAAGATCGGCAGGGCGTGGATGAGCCGGTCGTCGGCGGTGTACCGCCAGGCGTCCAGCAGTGCACGGCAGTTGGAGACCAGGTTGCCGTGGGTGAGTACCGCTCCCTTGGGTCGGCCGGTGGTGCCCGAGGTGTAGAGGATCGACGCCGGGTCGTCCGGCCCGGCGTCGTGGAGCTCCGAGTGGTGCCCGCCGTCGCCCGGGAGGGTGCCGCTGGCCGGACCACCGCCGCCGCCGCCCAGGAGGGTGCCGTCCCCCGAGACGCCGAGGGTCTCGACGACAAGCTCGTCGCCTTCACCGCGGTGGTCGTGGCCGGGCAGTCGTTCCGGGGAGCAGACGAAGACGCGTGGCCGCGCGTCGCCGATGACGTAGTCCGTCTCCGCCGCGGTGTAGGCGGTGTTGAGCGGCAGCAGTACGCCGCCGATCCGCAGCGTCGCCAGGTACAGGGCGACGGCCTCCGGTGACTTCTCCACCTGCATGGCGACCCGGTCGCCGGGGGTGACGCCGTCGGCGAGGAGCCGTGCGGCGATCCGCCGCACGGTCTCCGCGGTCTCCGCGTAGGTGACGCTCCGCCCGTCGGGCAGCTCGAAGAGCGCCTTGCCGGGCCGCCGCTCGGCCTGTTCGGCGAAGACTCGGTGGATGGTCGTGAACGGCGCCATCGGTCCTGCTCCTCTCGTCGTCCGGGACGGTGAACGTATCCCGGAAGGCGGCCCGCGCGGGAGGTCGCGGACGGCCGGTGACCCCGCGCGACGGTGGCCCGGAGCGGACGCACGGCGCGGACGCGCGGTGCCGACGCGCGGTGCCGACGCGCGGTGCCGACGCGCGGTGTCGCGATCGTCAACAGCACAGCACGCCGAGTAACACATCCGTTCGATATCCGCTGCATGATCACTATTTGGGGCATTGTCACCTCGATTCGATCTCAGTACGGTGACGGGGTCGGACATAGTGGGGGTTGTCGGTTGTGAGCCGTTCATCTGACTGGTCGGTGTTGGGGTTATCGTCGGATCCGACGCCGGGAGATCCGGAGCGGATCAGGCAGTTGGCGGAGAGTCTGGAGACGTTCGCGGACGACGCCGCGGAGGCGTTGTCGACGATCCGGGGGATGGTCGAGTCCGACTCCCTCGCCACCTTCGTCGGGTTGACCGCTGACGCCTTCAAGGAGCGGTTCGAGAAGGTCCCGCCGAACCTCACCAAGCTGCACACCTCCTACGACCTGGCGGCCGCCGCCTTGGCGACGTACTGGCCGAAGCTGGAGGACGCCCAGCACGACGCCGACCGCGCCCTCACCGAGGGGCAGTCCGCCGCAGCCGAACTGGCCAGCGCGCAGTCCGCGTTGGAGACGGCCGTCGCGGAGCTGGAGGACGCGGAGGAAGCGGCGGAGGACCCGGACGAGGACGAGGTCCGGGGCGGCGTCCGCGAAGCCCTGCGGAGCGCGGCCAGCACGCACGAGGGCGCCGAAGCCGCCGTGCTCTCCGCCGAGTCGGCGCTCAACGCCGCCAAGGCCCTGGCCGGGCAGGCGAAGGAGGCACGGGAGACGGCGGCGGCGATCTGCGCCAACTCCCTGGACGAGGCGTCCGACGCGGGCATCCCGAACAAGAAGTGGTGGCAGAAGCTGATCGACTGGCTGGTCGAGGCCTGGGACGCCATCGTCGCCGTCGCCAAGATCATCGTCGCCGTGCTGGGTGTCGTGGTGATGATCATCGGCGGTCCGCTGGCCTGGGTCGTCCTCGCCGCGGCGGTGATCGTCCTCGTCGACACCTTGATCGATTACGCCAACGGCAACGGCTCGCTCTGGGACGTCGGGTTCGCCGTGCTCGACTGCATCCCCGGCTTCAAGGGCCTGACGACCGCGGCCGGACTGGCCGCCGGAGCGCGCAACCTCGGCAAGAACGTGCGCGGTGTCGCCGGGGACGGCGCGGGCGCGGCACGACGTGACCCCCCGGCCACCTCCAGGCCCCCGGAGAGCCGTTGCACCAACGGGGACCCCGTCGACATGGTCAGCGGCGAGATGCTGCTGGAGGAGCGGGACGTCAGCTTCCTCGGAGTCCTCCCGCTGGTGCTGCGCCGCACGCATCTCTCCACGTACCGCTACGGGCGCTTCCACGGCACCTCCTGGGCGTCCACGCTGGACGAGCGGCTGGAGCTGGACGACGAAGGCGCGGTGTTCTTCTCCGAGTCGGCGACCATGCTCGTCTTCGACGTGCCCCGGGGCGCGGAGAGCGTCCTGCCGCGCAGCGGCCCCCGGCTGAGGCTGAACTGGGACGGAACGCCCGGCGGCGCCATGGAGTTGGCGGACCCGATCAGCGGCGTCGTCCGGCACTTCGCCGCGATGGAACGACACCCCGCGGGGACGGCGCGCTACACGCTCTACCTGGTCGGGATCAGCGATCCCCACGGCAACCACATCGAGATCGAGCGGGACCTCGACGGCCTGCCGACGGAGGTCCGGCACAGCGCGGGCTACCGCGTGCGGGTGGGCTCCGTGTGCGACCGGGTCACCGAACTCTCCTTCGTCACGACGGAGAACCACCCGGTCCCGCTGCGCGGCTTCGCCTACGACGTGCGGGGCGAACTGGAGGGCGTCGTCAACGAGTCGGGGCTGAGCAAGCGCTACGTCCACGACGAGCGCTCGCGCATCACCCGCTGGGAGGACCGCGTCGGGGACTGGTACGAGTTCACCTACGACGCCGCCGACCGGTGCGTGGCCGGCACCGGCATCCACGGAGTCCTCGACTGCCGGATCGACTACGACCCCGCCCGCCGGACCACCCGCTACACCGACAGCCTCGGCCACACCACCGTCTACCGGTACGACGACCAATGGCGCCTCTGCCTCATCCGCGGCCCGGAGGGCGAGGAACTGCGGCAGGCGTGGGACGCCCACGGCCATCTGCGCTCGCAGACCGACGCCCTGGGGCGCACCACCCGCTACCGCCACGACCCCGAGGGGAACCTGCTGGAGCTGGTCCGGCCCGACGGGGCCACGACCACGACCGAGGTCAACGCGCTCAACCGGCCCGTGCGCGTGGTGGAACCCCACGGCGCGGTCTGGCTCCACGAGTACGACGACCGGGGCCTGCTCACGGCGACGACCGACCCGCACGGCAACACCAGCAGGCACAGCTACGACGTCACCGGCGCCTGGGACTCCTCGACCGACGCGCTGGGGCGGACGGCACGCCGGACCCTCGATCCCGCCGGGCTGCCCCTGACCCTGGAGGACGCCGCCGGTGAGGTGACGGTGATCCGGCGCGACCCCATGGGCCGGATCGCCTCGGTCACCGACCCGGCGGGCGACAGCACCCACTACGGCTGGACCGTGGACGGTCTCGCCGACTGGCAGGAGGGGCCCGACGGGCTGCGGGAGAGCTGGCAGTGGGACGCCGAGGGGCACCTGCTGCGGCACACGGACCCCGCCGGGCTGTCACTGGAGCTGGAACACGGCTGGTTCGGGCGGACGACACGGCGCACCGACGCGGACGGCACCACGCACCTCTTCACCTACGACACCGAGCTCAACCTCCTCGCGGTCGAGAACCCCCACGGTGAGCAGTGGAGTTACGCGTACGACAGCGCGAAGCGCCTGGTGCGGGAGACGGACTTCGCGGGCCGGTCCCTGAGCTACCGGTTCGACGGGGCCGGCCGCCTCGCTGAGCGCGAACTGGACGGCGACGTCACCCGGTTCACGCGGGACGCGTGCGGCCGGGTCACCGCCCGCGAAGCCGGGGAGGAGGCGGAGCACTTCGTCTACGACCTCGTCGGCAACGTGACCGAGAGCCGCAGCCGCTCCACCTCCACCTCGCGCGAGTTCGACCTGACCGGCCGTGTCCTCGCCGAGACCACGGACGGCGCGCGGACCAGGTACACCTATGACGCGCTGGGCCGGACCCTCACCCGCGTCACACCCTCCGGCGCCGAGTCGCACTGGAGCTACGACATACGGGGCGACAGCAGCGGCGTCCGCTGCGGAGCACTCGACATCGGCTTCGTGCGCGACGCGGCCGGCCGGGAGGTCGAGCGTCGGCTGGGCGACGGCGCCGTGCTGCGCCACCGGTGGGACGGGACCGACCGTCTCGCCGAGCAGGAACTGCTCTCCGCCGACGGGCGTGAGCGGTTGCAGCTGCGTACCTACCGCTACCGCGCGGACGACGCCCCGGTGGAGATCACCGAACTCGACACGGGCCGACGCCACTTCGAACTCGACCCGGTGGGCAGGGTCACGGCGGTCCGGGCCGAGACGTGGACCGAGCGGTACGGCTACGACGACGCCGGCAACCTGGTGACGGCCTCGGCCCGGCCCGCCCCCTCCGCTGCCGGGACGGCACCGGCAGACAATCCGGAACAGCCGCCGGAGCGGCGGGAGTTCACGGGCAACCGGCTGCGGCGCAACGGCCGTACCCGCTACGAGTACGACGACATGGGCCGGGTCGTGACCATCACCACCCGCCTGCTGAACGGCCAACAGCGGGCCTCCCACTACACCTGGAACGACGACAACCGGCTCACCCAGGTGATCACCGACTCGGGCGACCGCTGGCAGTACCGCTACGACGCCATGGGCCGCCGCGTGCGCAAGGCCCGTGTCGGCGACGACGACGCCCCGCTCCAGGAGACACGCTTCACCTGGGACGGCACCCATCTCATCGAGCAGGTCACCTCCGACGGACGTGTGACGAGCTGGGACTACGAGCCGGGAGGGCACCGGCCCCTCGCACAGCGCGAGTTCTCGACGGACGCCGCGGGTGGCACGGTCGACGAACGGTTCTACGCCATCGTCGCCGACCTCACCGGCGCCCCGGCCGAACTGGTGACGCCGGACGGAGACGTCGTATGGCGCAACCGGATGAGTCTGTGGGGCCGGCGAGCGGCCCGGCACGGCACCGGGCAGGGCCCGGAGTGCCCCCTGCGGTTCCCCGGGCAGTACGCCGACGAGGAGACCGGCTGGCACTACAACTACGAGCGCTACTACGACCCCGACACGGCCCGCTATCTCACGCCCGACCCGCTCGGTCTCGCCGCCGACGCCAACCAGTACGCGTACGTGTTCAACCCGCTGTGGTGGATCGACCCGCTGGGCCTGGTCCGGACACCGAGCGTCCGGGGGCCGAACGGCCGGTTCGCCCCCAACCCGAACGCGACGCCCATCGTCCACAACCGGGACTCGGAGTACCCGAGGAGCTATCGTCAGACCACGCACGACGCCATGGCGACGCAGTGGACGGACGAGGGCCGACGTGCGCAGGGCGTCCCGGTGGACGCCCAGGGACAGCGGATTCCCCGCGACCAGCTGACCTGGCGGGACAGCCGCGGACGGCTGATCCCCGTCGACCAGCTCAGCTACGAACACAGGGAAGCCGTCGTCGACCACTGGAACCGTGTCGGCTACAACTCCAACAGGACCGTGCGGCTCGACTTCTACAACAACGCCGGCGACATGGAGCCGATGAACCTGAGCCAGAACTCCAGCCAGGGGGCTCAGATGACCGCCACCTACCGCCAGGACACCGGGCCGAACTACAAATCCACCTGCTGACACATCCCGCACAAGGAGAGACGTGACTGTTCGCTCGACCGTGGAGACCTTCCCCGCCGTCCGCGCGCTGGAGGGGCTGGACCAGGCGTGGTTCTGGTCCCCCGCCCCGGGGCTGAACTTCTACGGCGCGGCGACCGCCGACGGCAGCCGCCTGTTCCAGCTGCACACCCGGGACCACGCGGACGACGCCTTCGCGGTGGCCCTCCTGGCACACGCGCGCCGCCACGAGGACGAGCTGACCGGCGAGGCGGCCGTGGCCACCACCGTGGATTGGCAGGCGCCCGCCGGGTACGGCTTCGATACGCTCGCCTCGCTTCCCCCGGAGGTCCACCAGCACTACGAGTACGAGGACAAGGCGTTCAACGCCCAGGTCTTCGTCGTCTACGGCGGGTACCGCTGCGAGTTCCCAGACGCCCTGACCGTGGACGAGTTCCTGGCCCGCGAACGCATGGTGGACTGGTCGGTGGCCCCCCGCGATCCGGCGCCGTTCCTCCGGATGCGGTACGCCAACCCGCGTACGGGCAGCTCCAGCGTCGGCTCCGAACGCGGCGTCGCGACCGAGGCCGTGCTGCTCCAGGAACTCCAGCTCCTGGACGGCGTCGAGGGCGCGTTCGTCGAGTTCGAGAACTACCGGCGGCAGGTCCAGCACGTGCGCTGGGACCACGGTCTGTCCCTCACCGAGGACGGCCGGACCCGCACCCTGACCGGCGACGAACTGACCGCTCACGTCAAGGCGGCCCTGTACGGAGCATGACGCCCGGCGGGATGCCAATGGCCGGATCGCCGGTGCGGGAGGTGCGGACCTGATGCGATTCGACCAGGACCTGGCGGACAGCCTCGACGCGAAGATGCTCGACCGCGCCCTGCCCCGGGCGGCGGTCGACGCGCTCGGCGGCTGGCTCGCGGATCCGCACCGGGGAGGGCGCTACGCCGACGGAACCGGTCGGCACACCACCTCCTACCGGCCGTCGAGCTGGGCCGGTGTCGCTCCCTGGCCCGCCGGCTTCGCCGACCGGGCGGAGGGCGGGCGGGCCCACGTCAGCCGTGAGGATGTCGTGGCCGCCGTCGGCACCGCGATGCGGGACGGCAGCTGGTCCGAGGCATTCGTGGCCACCCAGGTGTGGGGCTACGGCCTCACCGGCTACGGCCCGCACCGCACGGGGCGGATACTCGCCCGGCCCGGCTCGGAGGAGGCGTTCCGCGCGGCGGTCTCACTGCTCGCGAACGAGGGCGCGACCGCGGCCTACGACAGGCTCAACACGCTGAACGGACTCGGGCCCGCGTTCCACACCAAGTTCCTGTACTTCGCCGGCCAGGTGCTCCCGTCGGTGCGAGGACAACGACCACTGATCCTCGACAGGGTCCTCGCCTCGGTGCTCCGTCGGCACGCGACGGGCGTCGGGACCGCCGCCGGTCATGCGTGGGCGGGGCCGATCGCCGCGCGGATCTGGTCGGACGGCGGCTGGACCTCACATCGCTACGGCGTCTACCTGCGGTGGATGCGGGCAGCCGCCGGCCAGCTGTCGGCCGAACTGCCCGGCTGGCCCACCGCGCCGGACCTCCTCGAACTGGCGCTCTTCGACGGAGCCAGGCAACCCGCCTGATCCGGCGCGACACATCCGGCCGACCGCTCCTCCCGCCCACGGCACCCGACGCCACCCACCCCGGCGCCCCTCTGGCGCGTCACCTCGCGGGATGCGACGGCCGACGCTCCCTCCGAGCCACTCGCACCCTTCCGTAGGGAGCCGTTCTCAGCAGCAGCGCCGTGACGCCGACGACGAACACGAGGACGGCCGGGAACCAGCTGTGCGGTGTACCGGCCGCGGTCGGCCAGTGCCACCAAGAAGGGCTGGCGGGATCCGCGATGGTGAGGGCCGGTGTCGCCAGAGCGAGCGGGAGGGCCCACGAGGTACGAACACCCACGAGCGCCGCGCCGAGGGCCGCAAGGCCACTTCCGGAAACGAGGTTGCGCAGAGCTACAGCCGCCTGGTCCGCGGCCCCACCCACCACCAGGGCGAGAGTGATGAGTACGGCGGCAACACCGAGACCGGCCGCCAGATGAGCCGCCAGGATGAGACGTCGCGGACGGGCAGCGTGTTCCGAGAAGTCCCGGAGCCCATCGCCGGAGGAGAGTACGACGACGGCCGCAACGAGAACCGGCAGCACGTGTGACGCCTCGACCGGGATGGCGGGGCCACCAGCGAGGTTGGGAAGCATGTGGGCGGTGTCGCCCCACCAGACCGCTGCGGCAGCGCAGGCCAGGACGACGACCACGCTCAGAGGTGCGGCGTGGGAGAGAAGGTGCCGCCGCAACGGTTCTCTCGCAAGGCGCGCCCCATGCCGAGTGGCCGTCAGCATGTGACCGCTCGCGCCGTCTCGACCCAGGTACGCACGTGCCGGCGCTGCTCCTCCTCCGGGCGGGCGAGCGTCTCTTCCACTTCTTCGCGGAAGTCACTACTTGCTCCGAGGGACTGGTAGTTGTAGTCGGGGAGCGTGCCCAGGCCGCGAGCGCGGGCGTCGAGCCAGAGGCGAAGGCTTGAGTGCGCTCCCCACTGCTCCTCCTGCCAGTCGGCGCAGTACGGGATCGCGCGGTCGACGTACTCTCCGGCGAGGGTGGCCAGCGTGTCGCCCGGCCCGTGGTCCAGGGTGAAGCCCCCCACTCCCCCTCGATCCAGTCCGTGCTCGCGGTGAGCGATCGTGGTCGGCAGGACGGGCGCGGCGGCTTCACCGACACGCTCGGCGGCGGCTGTGGCTTCCGAAAGGCGGTGGGCGTGCTCGGGCCAGACGCACACCTCACCCCCGTGGCCGGTGTCGGCGCACGCGCGGCCGGACGCTTCCCGGGGCTGGACCAGCGGCGATTCGGAGCCGGACGGCATGGCTGCGATCCCCACGAGAACAGCTGCCGCCGGAATCAGTGCGGTGAGCGGGCGACGGCGGTCGCGGCTCACGAGGTGCACGGCACCAACGGCGACGAGGACGGTCAGGGTGGTCAGCGCGAGACGCCAGCCCAGATGCGCGCCCGAGAGGCGAACATCGATCGCCTGGTAACCGACGCTGGCGGTCAGGGGCGACTCGCCGCTGGGAAAGAGGACGAGGAAGAGAAGGTAGCCGGTGACGGCCGCCAGGACGCCGGTGAAACGCCCCGGCACCAGGCGGCCGAACGTATGGCCGAGCGCCGCAGCGAACACCACTCCGCAGACGCCGAAGACCGGATACTCCAGCCATGGGCCGCCCGGAACTCCCCGGCTCCACATCAAGGCCCACACGATTCCCGTCATCGTGAGGTACACGGCGACCAGCCATGTCACGTCAGCCGCCAGGGAGGTGAACTCCAGCCGACTGCGGTCCCGTGAGGCGAGGATCTCTTCGTTCCTGCCACGGTGAATGCCGCTGACCCGCTGCGCCGTCAGCCCGAGGGCCGCGACCATCAACAGCAGGTCGGCCTGAGTGATCGCCGCCGACGCGCGAGGCCAAGAGACGCTCCAGTCGTCGCCGACGAACAGCACCATGCTCAGAGCGACGGCCAACAGCGGGATGCTCCACCAACGCACGGGAGTGCGGCGTAGTTCGATCCGGAAGCCTGTCATCGGGCAACGTCTCCCGCCGGGGGCCCGACGAGCGGCGGGGCGTCCAACGCCGCGGTGTAACCACGTTCGAGTGCCGTGTCGCCGCCCTCCGTGCCCGTCCCCATCGCGGCAAGCTCTTCAGCCGTGCCGTCGAAGCGGAGTCGGCCCTCGTACAGGACACCCATGCGGGCGCAGACATGGGAGATGTCCTCGACCAGATGGGTCGAGAGCACCACGCAGCTGTTCTCCGACAGGTCTCTCAGCAGTTGGCGCAGCCGGACGCGCTGCCGTGGGTCGAGTCCATTGGTGGGCTCGTCGAGGATGATCAGATCGGGCTCGCCGCAGATCGCCTGCGCGATTCCGGCGCGCCGCAACATCCCACCGGAGAGCTTCCGCAAAGGCAGGTCGGCCTGCTCGGTGAGTTCCACCCTGTCGACGGCCTCGGCCGCGGCACGCCCGATCTCGGCGTTGGGCAACTCGCGGAGCCAGGCGCAGTGGCGGACGAAGTCCGTGACGGTGAAGCCCGGTGGATAGGAGAAGCTCTGCGGGAGGTACCCGATGCGCCGACGGGCGGCTCTGAGCTGCTTGCGTGTGCGAAGCGGCTCCCCGAAGAGCCTCAGCTGCTCGGGTCGCCCCGGCGCGGAGATGGTCGCGAGCGTACGGAGCAGAGTGCTCTTACCCGCCCCGTTGGGCCCGAGCAGACCGAACGCTCCCGCCCCCAGGGCGATATGAAGCTCACTGACAACGGGCTTCCGGCGGTAGCCCTGGGAGAGTCCGATGATCTCAAGCATGCGGTTTGTGCCACTCCATTGACCAGGCTCGGCATGCGCCCGCTTGCACCGGGCCCCACCCCAGACCTCACGAGATGACACTTTCCGAAGATGTCACCATGAGCTACTCGCAGTAACGTTCCGCGAACGATGACGACCCTAGCTTCGCGACATCAGGAGGGGCAACAGCCGTCCCGCGCGGGCCATCACGACGCGTGCGCGCTCCGCGCACCACGCGCGGCGACATCACCAGAAAGCAGACGGAACCAGCCACTCAGAGTGGCAGCCGGGAGGGTCCGTGACGTGCGTCACGCGAGAGTCGGCCAACGGCACCCTCCGGTCGCTCTTCCCTTCGGGTCAGAGCCCGGAGGGGTGTCCATCCTTTGGGCCTCCCACGCCGTCAGTCGGGGGTGGTGGTGGTCGCGGTGGAGCCGAGGAGCTCGCGGATGCGGCCGCTGATGCGCTGGAACTCCGGGCTTTCCAGAGTTGGTTCGTATTCGCGGTGGCCGGGGAGGTCGATGGTGAACTCCTCGATGATCCGGCCGGGCCGCGGTCCCATGACGACGGCGCGGGAGGCGAGGTAGACGGCCTCGGCGACGGAGTGGGTCACCAGCACCACGGTCATGCCGGTGGCCTCCCAGACCCGCCGCAGTTCGACGTTCATGTTCTCCCTGGTCAACGCGTCGAGCGCGCCGAAGGGTTCGTCCATGAGCAGCACGTCCGGTTCGTGCAGCAGCGCGCGGCAGAGGGAGACGCGCTGCTGCATACCTCCGGACAGTTCGAAGGGCATGGCGTTCTCGAAGCCGGTCAGGCCGGTCATCTCGATGAGTTCGTCGGCGCGCTTGCGGGCCCACGCTCTGGGCAGGCCACGCATCTCGGCCTGGAACAGTATGTTGGCGCGGGCGTTGCGCCAGTCGAGGAGCGCGGCACGCTGGAAGACGAAGCCGACGTCACGGCGGGGGCCCGCGACGCGGGTTCCGCGCAGCGTCACCTCGCCGGCACTCACCTGGGTGAGTCCGGCGACGACGCGCAGCAGGGTCGACTTCCCGCAGCCCGACGGCCCGGCGATGCTGAGGAACTCGCCGGGCTGTACGTCGAGTTCGATGCCGCTGAGGGCGTGGACGGTTCGGGATCTGGTCCGGAAGGTGACGTCCACCCCGTGGATGCCGACCATGGGACCGCTCCGCGAGTTCCGCGGGTCCTGATCCGGTGCGCCCGCGCCCGTTCCCGTGTCGGTGCGGGATTCGGCGTCGCGTCGCCGCGCGCGGCCCGCGCCGCGTCCGAACCTGTTCGTCGCCGTCACCGCGCTCACCGGCCTTCCGGGGTGAACGAGCCGTCGAAGTAGGCGTCGGTCGGCTTGGCCTCGTTGATGAGTCCCGCCTCCGCCAGCACCTCGATGGTGCTTCGCCAGTCGTCCTCGTCGGTCGTGCCCGGGGCCTGGCCCTCGGTGTTCTCCGTGGTGAGCAGCGGGATGGTCTCCTGCCACTGCTGGAGCAGCACGTTCTCGCCGGGCATCTGCGGGTCCTTGCCCGCCATGGCTGCGACGGCGTCCTCGGGGGCGTCCTGCGCGGCCTGGAACGCCTCCGAGGTGGCGGCCACCATCCGTTCGACGAGGTCGGGGTCGTCGGCGATGGTGGAGCTGTGGGCGAGGAGGCCGTTGCTGAAGAAGTTCAGCCCGGCGTCGGTGTAGCGCAGGTAGCTGACCTCCTTGCCGCTCTCGTCGGCGAGTTTGGGGCCCTGGTCGTGGGCGAAGCCGATGAGTCCGTCGACGCGTCCGACCATCATCGCGGCGTTCTTCCCGGCGGAGTCGAGGTTCTGCTGCACCACGTCGTCCTCGGAGAGCCCGACGGCGTCCAGGTAGAGGGGGAAGGTGAGGGTGACGGCGTCCCCGGCGGAGACCGCGATCGTTCTGCCCTTGAGGTCCTCGGGCTCCGTGATGCCGGTCTCGCTGAAGAACTGGACGGCGGAGGGCGTGGACTGGAGGAAGACGCCGACGGACCGGACGTCGACGCCCTGGTCGACGTTGGCCAGCAGCGCGGGGGTGTCGGCCCAGCCGAAGTCGAAGTCCCGCTGTCCGACGGCCTGTACGACCCGGGCGGAGCCCTGCCCGGCCTCGATGCTGAGCGAGATCCCGTGGTCCTCGAAGATGCCCTCCTCCACGCCGTAGTAGAAGGCGGCGTGCTCGCCGTAGGGGTACCAGTTGAGCTGAAGGGTGACGGCGTCCCTCCCGTCGTCCCCGGCGCCGTCGTCGCTGCCGCAGGCGCCGGCGTCCTGGTGCTCTCCGCCTGCGGCGAGGGCGGCACGGGTCAGCCGGAACGAGCCGGCGGGGCGGGACGACCCGGAGG
>NZ_BHZI01000022.1 GCF_004305975.1 Streptomyces otsuchiensis | reverse complement strand
GTGGGGCACGGGCCGGAGCACGGGGCGCGCGTCATGGAGCGTCCCGGGCCCCCGTCGCACAGTCTGGCGGACGTACGGCCCTTCGCGCAGGCGGACCGAGAGGTTCCGCCGACCGTCGGTGCCACCGGCCCGTGCGACCGGCGCAGGGCGGGGTGGGGGCGCATTGCCAGCGCGTAAGGGGGCGCGAAATAGGGCGCGTTCATCGGAATGTGACACGGAGTTTCGCCCTCCGTATGGCGTGATGCGCAGACAGTGATATTTACTGTCCTTGATCGCAGGACCGGCAGTAAAAGGCCAGGGGAGGGCCGAGTGACCGCTGGGAACGCTGGAAGCCTGGACGCCCGGGAAGGCGCGGGCCGCACGACCGATCAGGACGTGCGGTGGGAGGCGCTGCTGTCCGCGAGCGCCCGACTGCGCACCGCGCTGGACGAGTACCGCTCGCATCTGACCGACCGGTCCGTCGCCGAGCGCGAGTTGGCCGAGCTGAACGTGATGGCGGCCAAGGGAGCGGCCGATCCGTCCGCGCTGAGCGGGCGGCTGCTGCTGGTCGCCTCCGCCGTCGGATCGGTGCGGGTGCTGAACCCGGCGCTAGCCGAACTACGTGAGGCGGTGAGCCGGTTCGGCCCGCCCGAGCGCCGGGTCACGGTGATCCCCACGCCCCGGCTCTGACCCCGCGGCGTCCCGGGATGCCACGCGGCCGGGCCGGGCGCGCCGGGCCGCGCTAGGTTGGCGGGGTGCGACTGCGTCTGGAATTCACCACCGAGCCCTTCGACCTCGACCGCACACCGCGACACGCGGTGGTGGCGCGCGAGGTGGTGCGCGACGCGCCGCTGGAGAACGTCGACGTCGGCCCGTTCGGCAACACCGCCGAGGGCTCCACCGACGAGGTGCTCGACGCGCTGTCGGCGCTGCTGCGCGGAGCGCTGGAGGCCGGCGCCACGCGCATCTCCGTCCAGGTCAGCGCGCTCGACCCGGCCGCCGGTGAGCAGCCCGCCGATGAGCCGGCCGGGCCCAAGGAGCAACCGTGAGCGCCGGACCGCCGGAGAGCGGCGGCGGAGCCGAGCCCGGCGCCGCTCCCGGGGACCGGCGCCTGGCCGCCCCCCGTGCCGAAACAGCCGGGACACCCGGCCCCGCCGTGTCGACCTCCGAATCCGCCGGGCGCCGCGCCTTCGTCACCGCCGTGAGCCCACTGGTCGCCGCGATGGGCGGGGAACTGATACCGCCGGCCGAGGCCGGCCGGGACGACGTGCTGCTGGAATGGGAGGGCGCGCCGGTCACCGCCGTGCGCCTGCCCCATCTGTCGCACTCGCTGGAGCACCTGCTCGACGGGCTGCGGCGGCGTCATGGCATGCCGCTGGCCGAACTGGACCGCAAGGCCAAGCAGGAGGTGGTCGTCGCGCTGGAGGCGCGGGGTGCCTTCACCGTGCGGCACGGCGTCGAGACCGTCGCCACCGCGCTCGGCGTGAGCCGGTTCACGGTCTACAACTACCTCAACCGGGAGGCGGCGGCGCGCGCCGACAGGAGTGACGGGCCCGCCGCCGGGGGCCCGGGCCCCCGGGCCGTGCCCTGAGCCGGCCCACCACCACGGCGGGAACGGCCACCTCTCCACACCCACCGCCCGCCGCACCGGCCCCATCGGCCGCACCGAGGCGCCGGTCGAGTTCAACAAAGTGTTGACGATCCCCGCCGGGGTCGCTTAGCTGGATGACGGACCCGCCCCCGGCGCACGCCGTCCCCGGCCACGCACCACGCCGCGCCGTCGCACACCGGGTGGCGCCGTCGCGCAGGCCGTGTTCCCGGCAGAGCGGAGAAGCCCGTGACGACCCAGGCCCCCCCAGGGCTGCGCAGGCTGAACGGCGAGGACCGGGAGCGGGCCCGCGCCGCGCTGCTGACCGTCTGCGCCTCGCACGCCTGGGCCGACACCCTGCTCGATGCCCGCCCGCACCCGGGTCTCGACGCCCTGCTGGCGCTCTCCGACTCCGCCACCGCCCGCCTGGACCGGCGGGAACTCGCGGCGGCGATTGCCGCCCACCCACCCATCGGGAGGCCGCGCCCCGGCGACCCCGACTCCGCACGGGAGCAGGCAGGCATGGCCGGGGCCGACGACGCGCTGCGCGCCGAGATGCTGGAACTGAACCTGCGCTACCAGGAGCGGTTCGGCCATGTCTTCCTCATCTGCGCCACCGGCCTCACCGGCCCGCGGATGCGGGACGCGCTGCTGAGCCGGCTGGACAACCCCGACGAGGCCGAACGGGCCGTGGTCCGGACCGAACTCGCGAAGATCAACCGCATCCGGCTCACCCGTCTGGCCGACGCCGCCCCGGCGGACGCCACCGAAGGAGACCCCCGATGACCGGCAGCCCGGCCACCCCGCGCGAGGGCCACCCCGCCACCGTCTCCACGCACATCCTGGACACCTCCGCCGGACGCCCGGCGGCCGGGGTCGCCGTCGAACTCGCGGCCCGCCCCGGACCGGGCGCGCCCTGGGCCGCCGTCGGAACGGGCCGGACCGACGGCGACGGCCGCTGCCGCGAACTGCCGGCGCCCCCGCCGGGCAGCACCGAGGCCCGGCTGGTCTTCGTCACCGGCCCATACCTGGGCGAGCGCGACGCGGCCGCCACGGCGCCGGGCTCGGCCGCCCCGGCCTTCTTCCCCGAGGTGACGGTCGCCTTCGTCCTCACCCCGGGCGAGCACTTCCATGTGCCCCTGCTGCTCAACCCGTTCGGCTACTCCGTCTACCGAGGGAGCTGACCGCGCCGTGACCGCGTCCGTCCCGAAGCCCACCCCGAAGCCGTCCAGCCCGCCGCCGACACAGAGTTCGCCGTCCACCCCGGAGCCGTCCTCCGTCCAGCCGGGAGAGGACCGGCCGGCCCGCGCCACCGGCCGGCCGGTCGTCCTGGGCCAGAACCAGTACGGCAAGGCCGAGGTCCGCGTCGTCCGCGTCGTCAGGGACGGAGCCACCCACCACCTCACCGACCTCACCGTCTCCGTGGCGCTCTCCGGGGACATGACCGACGTCCACTACACCGGTTCCAACGCGGCCGTCCTGCCGACCGACACCACCAAGAACACGGTCTACGCGTTCGCCCGACGGCACGGCATCACCTCGGCCGAGGTCTTCGCGCAGCTGCTGGCACGCCACTTCGTCACCACGCAGCCGTCGATCCACCGGGCCCGGGTCCGGGTGGAGGCCCACGGCTGGCGGCGGATCGAGCCCTCGGCGGGGGCGGACCACCCCGCGGGGGAGGACCGGCCCCGGCACTCCTTCGTCCGCGCGGGCGGCGAGAGGCGGCTGGCCCAGGTCGCCTACGACGGCGACCGGTTCGAGGTGCTCTCCGGCCTGACCGGCCTGACCGTCCTCAACACCACCAACTCCGAGTTCTGGGGCTACGTCAAGGACCGCTACACCACGCTCCCCGAGGCCCACGACCGCATCCTGGCCACCGACGTCACCGGGATCTGGCGGCACGGCTGGACCGGTGACGGGCCCGGGCCCGAGCCCGACTGGGACGCGTCCCACGAGGCCGTGCGCCGCCATGTGCTGGACGCCTTCGCCGAGACCTATTCGCGCTCACTGCAGCAGACGCTCCACCAGATGGGCAGCAGGGCGCTGGAAGGCCGCCCGGAGATCGAGGAGATCCGGTTCTCGCTGCCGAACAAGCACCACTTCCTGGTCGACCTGGAGCCCTTCGGTCTCTCCAACGACAACGAGGTGTACGTCGCCGCCGACCGCCCCTACGGCCTGATCGAGGCCACCGTGCTGCGCGAGGGCGCGGAGGCGCGGATACCGCCGGACCTCACCAACACCCTCTGACCGCCTTCCGGCCGCCGCACCCACGACGGCCGGAAGCCCCACGCACCGACGCACCGACTCCACAGAAACGCGGGTACCACCCATGGCGGACCAGCCCACCCCGGACACCTCCCCGGCCACCGGGAGCGTGCCGGAAGCGCGCATCGTCATCGAGAACTGCGCCGTCGCGACCGTGGACGCCCAGGACACCGAGTACGCCCGGGGCCACGTCGTCGTCGCGGGCGCACGCATCGAGTCGGTCGGCGCGGGGCCGGCCCCCGCCGGTCTGCGAGGCGTGACCCGGCGGATCGACGGGAGCGGCCACCTGGTCACCCCGGGCCTGGTCAACTCCCACCACCACTTCTACCAGTGGATAACGCGCGGTCTGGCCACCGACCACAACCTCTTCGACTGGCTCGTGGCGCTCTATCCGACCTGGGCCCGCATCGACGAGTCCATGGTGCGCGCCGCCGCCCGGGGCTCCCTCGCGATGATGGCGCGCGGCGGCGTCACCACGGCGATGGACCACCACTACGTCTATCCGCGGGGCAGCGGAGACCTCTCCGGCGCCGTCATCGGGGCCGCCGCCGAACTCGGCGTCCGCTTCACCCTGGCCCGCGGTTCCATGGACCTGGGCACCTCCGACGGAGGGCTGCCGCCCGACTTCGCCGTCGAGACCAGGGACGGCGCGCTGGCCGCCACCGAGGCGACCGTCGACGCCCACCACGACCCCGCGCCGGACGCCATGACCCAGGTGGCGGTGGCACCGTGCTCGCCCTTCTCCGTCTCCACCGGTCTGCTGCGCGACGCGGCCGAGCTGGCCAGGCGCAAGGGCGTCCGGCTGCACACGCACGGCTCGGAGACGGTCGAGGAGGAGGCGTTCTGCCACGAACGGTTCGGCATGGGGCCGACCGACTACCTCGCCTCCACCGGCTGGCTGGGCGAGGACGTGTGGATGGCGCACTGCGTCCACATGAACGACGCCGACATCGCGGCGTTCGCGCGGACCGGCACCGGCGTCGCCCACTGCCCCTCCTCCAACGCGCGGCTCGCGGCCGGGATCGCCCGGGTCCCGGACATGCTGGCGGCGGGCGTCCCCGTCGGTCTGGGCGTCGACGGGACCGCCTCCAACGAGGCCGGGGAGCTGCACACCGAACTGCGCAACGCGCTCCTGGTCAACCGGCTCGGGCCGCACCGGGAGTCGGCGCTGACCGCCCGCCAGGCACTGCGGCTCGGCACCCACGGCGGAGCCCGCGTCCTGGGCCGGGCGGCGGACACCGGTTCCCTGGAACCGGGCAAACTCGCCGACCTGGTGCTCTGGCGCCTGGACACCCTCGCCCACTCGACCATCGAGGACCCGGTCGCGGCACTGGTGCTGGGAGCGCCCGCCCCCGTCACGCTGTCGCTGGTCGGCGGTCAACCGGTGGTCGAGGACGGCCGGTTGCTCCGGGTCGACGAGCGGGCCGTCGCCGCCGAGGCCCGGGACGCCGCCCGGCTGCTGGCCCGGCGGGCCGCCGACGCCTGAGGCGCCGCCCCGCCCGCACGCACGGTGTGCGGGCGGCAGCGGCGGGCCCCGGGGCGGAGGTGTCCGCGCGGAGTCAGTCGAGCAGTTGGTAGGCGGGCAGCGTCAGGAAGTCCACGTAACTCTCGTCCAGCGCCACCTGGAGCAGCACGTCGTGTGCCCGGCGCCAGCCGCCCGCCGCGAACTCCTCATCGCCCAGTTCGCCCCGGATGGCATCCAGTTCCTCCGCGGCGACAGCACGGACCACGTCCGCGGTCGCCTTCTCGCGGCCGGCCGGCGCGTCCTCGAAGACGACCTCGGCGTTGACCCACTGCCAGATCTGCGAACGCGAGATCTCGGCGGTCGCCACGTCCTCCATCAGGTTGAAGACCGCCACCGCGCCGCGGCCGGCCAGCCACGCCTGGAGGTAGCGGGTGCCGACGGCGATGGCGTTGCGCAGCCCCTCGTAGGTGGGGCGGGCCTTGAGGGAGTCGACCGCGAGCAGGTCGGCGGCGGTCACCGACACGTCCTCGCGCAGCCGGTCCTTCTGGTTGGGCCGGTCGCCGAGCACCGCGTCGAACGACTCCATGGCGACCGGAACCAGACCGGGGTGCGCCACCCACGAACCGTCGAAACCATCGCCCGCCTCGCGGTCCTTGTCGGCCTTGACCTTCTCGAAGGCGACGGTGTTCGCGTCGGCGTCCCGGGACGGGATGAACGCCGCCATGCCGCCGATCGCGTGCGCGCCCCGCTTGTGGCAGCTGCGGACCAGGAGTTCGGTGTAGGCACGCATGAACGGCGCGGTCATGGTGACGGCGTTGCGGTCCGGGAGGACGAACCGGGCGCCCGCGTCACGGAAGTTCTTGACGATGGAGAACAGGTAGTCCCAGCGCCCGGCGTTGAGCCCCGCGGCGTGGTCGCGCAGCTCGTAGAGGATCTCCTCCATCTCGAACGCCGCCGTGATCGTCTCGATCAGAACGGTGGCCCGCACGGTCCCCTGCGGAATGCCGAGCCGCTCCTGTGCGAAGACGAAGACGTCGTTCCAGAGCCGCGCCTCAAGATGGCTCTCCAGTTTCGGCAGGTAGAAGTACGGGCCGCGTCCCTGTTCGGCGAGGAGCGCGGCGTGGTGGAAGAAGTAGAGGCCGAAGTCGACCAGCCCGCCGGGGATCGGGACGCCGTCGACGGTGAGGTGCCGCTCGTCCAGGTGCCAGCCGCGCGGGCGCATCACCGCGACGGCCAGTTCCTCGTCCGGCCGCAGCGCGTACTCCTTGCCGCGGGCGTCGGTGAAGTCGATGCGGCGGCGGAAGGCGTCACCCATGTTGAGCACGCCGCCGACCACGTTCTCCCAGGTGGGCGCGGAGGCGTCCTCGAAGTCCGCGAGCCACACGCGGGCGCCGGAGTTGAGGGCGTTGACCGTCATCTTGCGGTCGGTCGGCCCGGTGATCTCCACCCGCCGGTCCGCCAGGGCCGGCGGGGCCGGGGCCACCTGCCAGTCGCCCTCGCGGATGTGGGCGGTACCGGGCAGGAAGTCGAGGGTGCCGGTCCGGGCGATCTCCGCCCGGCGTTCGGCGCGGGCGGCCAGCAGTTCGGTGCGGCGCGAGGCGAACCGCCGGTGCAGCTCCGCGAGGAAGGAGAGCGCCTCCGGCGTCAGCACCTCCTCCTGCCGTGGGAGGGCGGCGGCGTCGACGACAACCGGCGAGTCGGGCGCGGATGCGGACATGGTGGCGTCACTCCTTCGGCGGTCGAGGGCGGCACGGGGTGTCACGGCAGTGAGACGCGGCCCTCGTTAATGGAGAGTAGGTTTCTCATCGTGGAATATCAATACGCGCGGCCGGTCCGGGTCAGCTCATTGCCGACCCGCCCGCAGCGCCCCATGAGGCGGCGAGTTTCCGCAGCTCGGAAGGGGTGTCGACATCCTGGGGCGAGGCGATGTCGCCGCAGTCGACCACCGAGATGTCCGTTTCGTGCTCCAGTAGGAAACGCCGAGCTCCCTCGTCCCCCTGTGCCGTCCGACTGACCCCCGCGAGATGGTCGACGCCGATCAGTACCGGATGGCCACGCCGTCCGCCGTAGCCGGCGGCGGCCAGTGTCCTGCGGCCGGAGTACGCCGCCATCACCCGGCGCAGCGCCGACGTCCCGATGCCGGGCTGGTCCACCAACGACACCAGCGCGGCGTCGGTCCCCGCCGGGAGTTCCGCAAGGCCCACGCGCAGGGAGGAGGCCATGCCCGACTCCCACGCCGGGTTCTCCACCAGGGCACAGCCCGGCAGCCGCGCGCGGCTGCGCACCTCCTGCGCCGAGGCGCCGACCACCACGCGCACCGGCGCGCAGCCCGCCGCGACCAGTCTGGCCGCCGCCCGCTCGACGAACAGCACCCCGCCGTCGTCCAGCAGGGCCTTGGGGCGCCCGCCGAGTCGCCGGCCACCACCGGCAGCGAGCAGCACGCCCGCGATCTTCGCGTTCATGGCCGCCACGCTAACGGCACAGCGGCGCCGCGACCCCCGAAAGCGCGGTATCCCACCGGTACGGGTGTGCCCGGCGCGGCCCCGGCTGCGGAGAGGCGGCCGGGCGCCGACACTGGCACCAGAAGGGGGTGCCGCCCATGAACACCGCAGTCCTTCCGCTGGCCGTCACCATGATGGCCGGACCGCAGATCATCTCGGCGATCATCCTGGTCACGGCACCCCACGCGGTCCGCGTCTCCCTCGCGTTCCTGGCGGGCGTCGCCGTGGCGGCGACCGGAGGCACGGCGGTGATGCTGCTCGTCGCCGGACTGCTGGGAAACGCCATCGATTTCGGCAGTGAGTCCGACCGCGGGTCGGCCGGCAACATCATCAAGTACGTGCTGGTGGCGCTGCTGATCCTGGCGGCGCTGAAGAACTGGCGTGGCAGAGCGAGTGCCGAGCCGCCGAAGTGGCTGGCCTCCTTGATGACCTCGGGCGCCGCACGCGCCTTCGTCATCGGCCTGCTGGTCATCCTGCTGATGCCCTCGGACCTGCTGGTGATGCTGACCGTCGGTGTCCACCTCAGCCAGAACGACGCCGGCCTGACCGGAGCGCTGCCCTTCCTCGGGCTGACCGTGCTGATCGCCGCCCTGCCGCTGCTGGCCCGGGAGGTCTTCCACCGGCGCGCCCGGGTGGCGATGCCGAGGATCCGCGACTGGATGAACTCCCACAGCTGGCTGATCAACATCGGTGTCTGCCTGCTGTTCGTCGTGCTGATCCTCTCCGGCGGCTGACCGCCGGGGCCGGCGGAGAGGGGCCCGCCGCCCCTGTCAGGCCGGCTGGTTGGTGGCGAGGGCGGCGGCGAGGTCGCGCGCCACCTCCTGCAGCAGCGGCACCACCGTCGCCGTGGACTCCACGGTGACCCGTCCGGCCGGTCCCGAGATGGAGATCGCGGCCGGGGTGGGGGAGTCGGGGACCGGTACGGCGACACAGCGCACCCCGATCTCCTGCTCGTTGTCGTCGACCGCGTACCCCGCCTGCCGCGCCGAGGTCAGTTCGGCGACGAAGGCGTCGGGGGTGGTGAGCGTACGGTCGGTGGCGGCGGGCATGCCGGTGCGGGCCAGGAGGGCCCGCACCTCGGCGTCCGGGCGCTGCGTCAGCAGGGCCTTGCCGACCCCCGTCGCGTGCGGCAGCACCCGGCGGCCCACCTCGGTGAACATCCGCATCGAGTGGCGGGAGGGCACCTGGGCGACATAGACGACCTCGTCACCGTCGAGCAGCGCCATGTTGGCGGTCTCCCCGGTCTCCTCCACCAGCCGCGCCAGATGCGGGCGCGCCCAGGTCGACAGGGGGCGCGCGGCGCTCTCCCCGAGCCGGATGAGGCGGGGGCCCAGTGCGTACCGGCGGTTGGGCTGCTGGCGGACGTAGCCGCAGGCGACGAGGGTCCGCATCAGCCGGTGGATGGTCGGCAGCGGCAGCCCGCTGCTGGACGCCAGCTCGCTCAGTCCGGTGACCCCGCCGGCGTCGGCCATCCGCTCCAGCAGGTCGAAGGCGCGCTCAAGGGACTGGACGCCACCGTTGCCGGTGGCCGGCCTGCGCTCGTCGGACGAAGCCACGTCGCGATCCTTTCCGGGCGGTTGCAACGGCAGCCTACCGGGATCCGGCGATCATGGCCGTCTCCCGGCCGGGCCCGGCCCGTTCCGCTGGGCAAGACCGGCCTTCCGCGCTGCGGAAGGGGGCCGGGTGGCCGACCGGGCTGCCGCAGCGCACCGTGGCGGGGTTGACGGGCCGCGACGACGGCGGCAACCTCTTCAACAGAACGTTGAAGGACGCGAGAAGCGGACGTGCCCCGGCGCACCCGGCCCACCCCGGCCGCCGACGGGCGGAACCGACACCGGCCGCGCGGCATCCGATCCGGGCCGAGCCCGGCGCCCCGGCCCGAAGAGGAGAGGCACGTGCGCCCACCCGAACTGGTCCTGCGCTCCACCCGCGTGGTCACCCCCACCGGCCTGCGCCCCGCCACCGTCGTCGTCGCCGGCGGCCGGATCGAGGACGTCGCCGCCCACGACCTGCCCACGCCGCCCGGCGTCCCCGTCCGGGACTACGGGGACCTGGCCCTGCTGCCGGGGCTGGTCGACACCCACGTCCACGTCAACGACCCCGGCCGTGAGCACTGGGAGGGGTTCACCACCGCCACCCGCGCGGCCGCCGCCGGCGGGGTCACCACCCTGCTGGACATGCCGCTCAACAGCGTGCCGCCGACCACCACCCCCGCCCATCTGGCGGTCAAGCGGGCCGTCGCCGCGCCCCGGGCCCACGTGGACGTCGGGTTCTGGGGCGGCGCGGTCCCGGGCAACACCGCCGAGCTGCGGCCCCTGCACGACGCCGGAGTCTTCGGCTTCAAGGCGTTCCTCTCCCCGTCCGGCGTGGAGGAGTTCCCGGAACTCGACCCCGAGCGGCTCACCGCGGCGCTCACCGAGATCGCCGGCTTCGGCGGCCTGCTGATCGTCCACGCCGAGGACCCGGCGCACCTCGCCGCCGCGCCACCGGCCGACGGCAGCCTCCGCTTCGCGGACTTCCTCGCCTCCCGCCCCCGCGCCGCCGAGAACGAGGCCGTCGAACGGCTCGTCGCGCTCGCCCGCCGCCTGGACGCCCGCGTCCACATCCTGCATCTCTCCTCCGCCGACGCCCTGCCGCTGCTCGCCGCCGCCCGGCGCGACGGGGTGCGTGTCACCGCCGAGACCTGCCCGCACTTCCTGACCCTCGACGCCGAGGAGGTGCCGGACGGCGCGACCGAGTTCAAGTGCTGCCCGCCGATCCGGGAGGCGGCCAACCGGGACGCGCTGTGGGCGGGACTGGCCGACGGCACGCTCGACTGCGTCGTCTCCGACCACTCACCCTGCACCCCCGACCTCAAGGTCCCCGACTTCGGCGCCGCCTGGGGCGGTATCTCCTCGCTCCAGCTCGGCCTGCCCGCCGTCTGGACCGAGGCCCGCCGCCGCGGCCACACCCTGGAGGATGTCGCCCGGTGGATGGCGACCGCCCCGGCGAAGCTGGCCGGGCTGCACACCAAGGGTTCCGTCGAACCGGGCCGTGACGCCGACTTCGCGGTGCTGGACGACGAGGCCGCCTTCACCGTCGACCCCGCCCTGCTGCACCACCGCAACCCCGTCACCGCCTACGCCGGCCGCCGCCTGCACGGCGTCGTGCGCGCCACCTGGCTGCGCGGTCGTCTCATCGCCGACCACGGGCGGCCCACCGCCCGCGTCGGCCGGCTTCTGGAAAGGACGCCCCCTCGCCCATGAGCGCACCCGACCAGTACCCCGCAACCCCCTCCGCCGCCGGTGAGCGGACCACCGCCCGTGACGACACCGCGCCACCCGCCCGGACCGCCGCCCCCGACGGCCTGCCCGGCACCGAGCTCCGGCCCGCCGCCCCGGCGTTCACCGGCGCCGCGGCTCCCTACCCGGGCGGCGACCCCTACGCCGACTACCGCACCCGCGCCCTGGACTTCACCCGGCTGCCGGACCTCGCGGACCGGCTCCTGGGCGCGGGGGTCATCGCCGCGAACGACGAGTTCTTCGCGGAGCGCGAGAACCTGCTGCTCCCCGGGCCCGCCCGGTTCGACCCCGAGACTTTCGGCCACAAGGGCAAGGTCATGGACGGCTGGGAGACGCGGCGGCGTCGCGGCCCCGACGCGGGCCGCCCGCACCCCTCGCCCGACGACCACGACTGGGCCCTGGTCCGCCTCGGCGTACCCGGGGTGATCCGCGGCGTGATCGTGGACACCGCCCACTTCCGTGGCAACCACCCGCGCGCCGTCTCCCTCCAGGCCGCCGCGGTGCCCGGCACCCCCGCGCCCGGGGAACTGCTCAGCGGCGACGTGCGCTGGACGGAGCTGGTGCCGCGCACCGAGGTCGGCGGCCACGCCGCCAACGGCTTCGCGGTCGACGTCGAGCGCCGCTTCACCCACCTGCGGCTCTGCCAGCACCCCGACGGCGGCGTCGCCCGGCTGCGCGTCCACGGCGAGGCCCTGCCCGACCCGGCCTGGCTCGCCGCCCTCGGTACCTTCGACCTGCTGGCACTGGAACACGGCGGGCAGGCGCTCGACGCCTCCGACCGCTTCTACTCCCCGCCCGTGAACTCGATCCGCCCCGGCCGCGCCCGGAGCATGGAGGACGGCTGGGAGACCCGGCGGCGCCGCGACGACGGCCACGACTGGGTCCGCTACGCCCTCGCCGGCCACGGCGTGGTCCGCGCGGTGGAGATCGACACCGGCTACTACAAGGGCAACTCCGCCGGCTGGGCCGAACTGTGGCTGCTGGACGCCTCCGACGGCACCGACCCGGCCGACCACGCCGCCCCCGGCTGGAGGCGGGCGCTCCCGGCGACCCGGCTGCAGCCCGACACGGTCCACCGCTTCCTGCTCGACGCCGCCCCGGCCGCCACCCACGCCCGGATCGACATCCATCCCGACGGCGGCATCGCACGGCTGCGGCTGCACGGGACGCTGACCGAGGAGGGAATCCGCCGGCTGGGCGAGCGCCACCGGGCCCTGAACGGCTGAACCCAGGTGCCCGCCCGGCGCGCCCGGCCCGGCCCGGGGCGGCGCGGTGCCGCCCCGGGTTCCGCCGCTACCGCCGCCGGTGGCCGTCCCCCGGATCCAGCCGCAGCACGGCCACACCGTGCGCGGGAAGCGTGAGCGAGCCGACGGGCGCGCCGTCCAGGGTGGTCAGCCTCGCGCCGCCCTCGACGACGGGTTCGGCCGTCACCGGCTCGGCTGCCTGGCTGACCAGCCATACGAACGCGTGCCCGTCCTCGTGCACCAGCCGGTCCACCGCCACCCGCGGATCACGCACCGTCACCGGGCGGCGCGCCCCCGCCTCGCAGGCCAGCGCGTCGTAGAGTGTCGCCCCGGCCTCCGGGTTGACGCGCGGAGTGCAGGCCGCCAGGTACTCCAACGGGTAGACGCAGAGCACCACCGCGCCCCGCCCGACCCGGCGGCGCAGCAGCGCGGGCCGCCCCCGCCCGTCGGTGGCCAGTACCTCGGCGCCGTCCGGTTCCACCGGCAGCCGTACCCGGCCGCTGGCGGTGCCCGCGGCTGAGGCGAAGCGCAACTCGCTTCCCGCCGCGAGACCGCCGAGCGGTACGGCGAGGGTCAGCACCGTCACCTCGTCCTCGACGGGGTCCACCAGCCCGTACTCCAGGCCGTGGCGGACGCCGAACATCCGGTCCAGATGCGCGTACCACGGGCCGCGCTGCTCCTCGTGGGAGCCGGCGGAGTAGGAGACGTAGACGGTGGCGCCGCCCTCGGCCAGCTCCTGCAGCCGGTACCAGCTGGGGGAGAGCAACTGCTTGACGGAAGGCACCAGGTACAGCCGCGCGCCCTCCACCAGACCGTCGCTCTCGCGGACCACGGCCGGCGCGGTGTCCGCGAGGCGGGCCGCGATCCAGGACTGCCGGGCGGTGCGGGCGACGTGCTCGCGGTCCTCCGGCCGGGTGAAGGGGTAGCGCGTGTCCAGGTAGGAGGAGAGCACCAGCGCCGTGTCGGTGTCCGCCCGCCGACACCGGCCGAACTCCACGCGCTCCAGCAGCGCCGCGAAGTCACACAGCTCCAGCAGCGGCGGTTTGGGGCGGCCCGCGGAGTCGGTGATGCCGAAGTGCATCTCGAAGGCGTGGTGGAGGTAGGGCGGCTGCGCGCGAAGGGCGTCGTAGTCGGTGTTGTTCCAGGCGATCCACCCGGTGGCGCCGGCCAGCAGCGAGTTGTGCAGCGTCTGCCGGTAGTAGCGTGCCGCGCTGTCACCGGAGGCGAAGGCGCTGGTCAGGCCGAACTCCTCCAGCACCACCGGGCGGCCGAAGCTGCCGGTCAGCTCGCAGGCCCAGGCTGCCGCGTGGTGCTGCCGTGCCGCGTCGTCCTCCATCCGGTAGACGTGGGGGCCGAGGAAGTCCGACAGCTCGGCGGTGTCCCGCAGCCGGAAGCCGTTGTCGTGGCCGGTGTTCTCCAGGCCCCACGCGCCGTCGCCGAGGGAGACCGGCTGGTGGCCGCCTCCGGCGCGCACCGCGTCGACCATCAGCTGCGCCCAGGCGGCGACCGCCGCCCGGTCCGCCTCCGGCTCACCGGGCGGCGACCCGTAGATCGGCATCTCGTTGGAGATCAGCCAGCCGGCGACCGCCGGGTGGCCGGCGAAGCGCCGGGTCATCTCCCGCGCGAACCACGCCTGGCGCGCGACCAGCCACACATCGGTGTAGAGGTCGCGGTCGCCACGCCAGGCGGGGTCCCAGTTCTCGCCCGACATGTGGCCGACGAGGAAGGTCGGCACGGTCTCCAGACCGTGCGCGGTGTGCCGGTCGAGGAAGTCGGCGTACCGCTCGCAGAGTTCCTCGTCGATCCGGTGCGGTTCGGGGTGGAAGTCCGGCCAGTAGAAGAACGAACGCGTCATGGTCAGACCGTGCTCGCGCAGAGTCCGCAGCTCGGTGTCGACCACCTCGCCGTCGTAGTGCCGCCACATCAGTGGCCCACCGGCGCGTGACCAGTAATTGGCACCGATCCACGGCCGCACGCGACCGGCGGACGTGGAAAGGTGCGGGGAAGGGCGCTGCATCGACTCTCCCTCGGAGCGGTTCGGTGACGCGGTGGTTCAGTGAACAGAAGGCACCGGTTCGGCATCAAGACCCCCTCGGGTCTCCAGCGCGCCCACGGGCGAACGCCGTCCGGGCGTGCTCTGCGTCACGCAGGAGGGGACCACCGCCGCGCGTCCGGCGGGCGGGGTGACGGCGCGCACCCCCGGGGCGGCCGAGTACCGGGGCCCGGGGAGGAGGCGCGCACGCGGCCGCGTGCGCCGCGTATCCGGTGCCTGGCGGCGGCGGTACCGCGCTCCCGGAGATAGGGTGCCCTGTGCCGGAAGATCGGTCGGATATCCATACCGCACGGATGTCCGCGCCGGGACCCCCGGCCGCAGCCCGCGGCCGGTGCCCGGTACATGGGTGAGACCGAGGGAGCGACAACCGCGTGCACAGGCCGAGAGGCGGTCCGGGGACCGCGAGCCCTCCGGGAGACCACCCGACCACCGGGAACCGGCGTCGCGCCCGGCCCGCGCGCCGCGCGGCCGCGGCGGTCAGCGCCCTCGCCGTACTGGCGCTGCTCGCCGGGTGCAGCTCCACCGGCGGCAAACGCGCCGAGGACGAGCAGCGCCGCTCCGGCGGCCAGTCCGCCGTGGACACCCCCCGCTGGACCGTCGCCATGGTGACCCACTCCGGTGAGGGCGACACCTACTGGGACATCGTCCGCAGCGGCGCCCAGCAGGCCGCCGACAAGGACAACATCGAGTTCCTCTACTCCCACGACGACGAGGCCGGCCGGCAGGCCGAACTGGTGCGCACCGCGATCAACCAGGACGTGGACGGCCTCATCGTGACCCTGGCCAAGCCCGACGCGATGGAGTCGGCCGTCCGCGCCGCCGTGGACGCCGGTATCCCGGTGATCACGGTCAACTCCGGCCAGGAGCTGTCCGAGCGGTTCGGCGCGTTGGCCCACATCGGGCAGGACGAAGAACTGGCGGGCGAAGCCGTCGGCCACGAGCTCAACGACCTGGACGCCCGTTCCGCCGTCTGCGTCCTGCACGAACAGGGCAACATCGGCCACGAGCAGCGCTGCGACGGCGTCCGCGCGACCTTCGAGGGGACGCTGGAGAGCCTCTACGTCGACGGCACCAACATGCCCGGCGTCGAGTCCGCCATCGAGGCGAAGCTGATCTCCGGCAGCGACGTGGACACCGTCGTCACCCTCGGCGCTCCCTTCGCCACCGTGGCCGCCAAGGCCGCCTCCCAGGCGGGCAGCGACGCCCGGACCGTCACCTTCGACCTCAACCCCGAGGTGGCCACCGCCCTCGGCGAGGGCACCCTGGAGTTCGCCGTCGACCAGCAGCCCTACCTCCAGGGCTACCAGTCCGTGGACCTGCTCTGGCTGTGGCTCTCCAACGGCAACATGCTCGGCGGCGGGCAGCCCGTGCTGACCGGGCCGCAGATCGTCACGCCCGACCAGGCCGAGGAACTGGCCGACTACGCCCGGCGGGGGACCAGGTGAGCGCCGTCGCGGCGGCAGCGGCCGAGGACGAGCGGCTGCTGCCGCGCTCCCCGCTGCGCCGGCTGATCGGCCGGCCCGAACTGGGCTCGGTCCTCGGCGCGCTCGCCGTCTTCCTGGTCTTCGCGATCGTCGCCGACAACTTTCTGCGCGCCGGCAGCCTGGGCACCGTGCTGTACGCCGCGTCCACCATCGGCATCATGGCCGTGCCCGTCGCACTGCTGATGATCGGCGGCGAGTTCGATCTCTCGGCGGGGGTGATGGTCACCTCCTCCGCGCTGATCTCCTCGATGGTGAGCTACCAGTTCACCGCCAACGTGTGGGTCGGTGTCGTCGTCTCGCTCGCCGCCACGCTCGCGCTGGGCCTGTTCAACGGGCTGATGCTCACCCGCACCGGCCTGCCGTCCTTCATTATCACGCTCGGCACCTTCCTGATGCTGACCGGACTCAACCTCGGCTTCACCAAGCTGATCAGCGGCACGGTGGCGACCAAGTCCATCGCCGACATGGACGGCTTCCCCGAGGCGCGGGCCCTGTTCGCCTCCCAGCTGGACATCGGCGGCTTCGCCGTCCAGGTCACGGTCCTGTGGTGGATCGGCCTGGTGGCGCTGGCCACCTGGATCCTGCTGCGCACCACCGCCGGCAACTGGATCTTCGCCGTCGGCGGCGGCCGTGACGCGGCGCGCGCGGTCGGTGTGCCGGTGGAACGCACCAAGATCGGCCTCTATCTCGGGGTCGCGTTCGGCGCCTGGATCTCCGGGCAGCACCTGCTCTTCAACTACAACGTGGTCCAGTCCGGCGAGGGCGTCGGCAACGAGCTGATCTACATCGCCGCGGCCGTCATCGGCGGGTGCCTGCTCACCGGCGGCTACGGCTCGGCGATCGGCGCCGCGGTCGGCGCGCTGATCTTCGGCATGACCAGCAAGGGCATCGTCTTCGCCCAGTGGGACCCCAACTGGTTCAAGTTCTTCCTCGGTGCGATGCTGCTGCTCGCCACCCTGCTGAACCTCTGGATTCGCAAGCGCGCGGAGGCCGCCGGATGACCTCACCCCACGACCACGACGAGCACGACGGCGACCAGCCCGACGGCCGCCGGCCCGACGACGACGGTCAGGACGGTGACGCCGACGGCGGGGCCACGCCCCCGCTGCTGGAGCTGGAGTCCGTCGCCAAGCACTACGGGAGCATCCGCGCCCTGGAGGGTGTCTCGCTGACCGTGCGCGCCGGCGAGGTGACCTGCGTCCTCGGCGACAACGGCGCCGGCAAGTCCACCCTCATCAAGATCATCTCCGGGCTGCACCGCCACGACGCCGGCTACTACCGCGTCGACGGTGAGGAGACCACGCTCTCCTCACCGCGTTCCGCGCTGGACCTGGGCATCGCCACCGTCTACCAGGACCTCGCGATGATCCCGCTGATGCCGGTCTGGCGGAACTTCTTCCTCGGCTCCGAACCCACCCTCGGCCGAGGCCCGCTGCGCCGCCTCGACGTCCGGCTGATGCGCTCGACCACGCGCGAGCGCCTGCTGCGGATGGGCATCGACCTGCGCGACGTCGACCAGCCCATCGGCACCCTCTCCGGCGGTGAACGCCAGTCGGTGGCCATCGCCCGCGCGGTGCACTTCGGTGCCCGCGTCCTGGTGCTGGACGAGCCGACCGCCGCCCTCGGCGTCAAACAGGCCGGTGTCGTCCTGCGCCGTGTCGCCGCCGCCCGCGACGAGGGCCTCGGCGTGGTGCTGGTCACCCACAACCCGCACCACGCCCACCTGGTCGCCGACCGCTTCGTGCTGCTCAAGCGCGGAACCATGGCCGGCGCCCACGCCGCCGGCGAGATCACCCTGGACGAGCTGACCCGGCAGATGGCGGGAGGCAGCGAGCTGGCCGAGCTGAGCCACGAGCTGCGCCGCACCGCTCCTCCCGGGCCGGACGCACATGAGTAGGGCAGAATCGGTGACGATGAATACGTACCGCGAGCGCGTGCACCGGGGGACCGCGCGGGCGACCGTCCTGCGCACCATCGCCACCCGCGAGCGCCGCTCCCACCTCTCCGCGCCGAGGGTTCCCACCGTCGGTATCGACATCGGCGGCACCAAGGTCGCGGCCGGTGTGGTCGACGCCGACGGCACCATCCTGGAGCGCATCCGGGCCGAGACGCCCGACAAGTCGAAGAGCCCCAAGGTCGTCGAGGACGTCATCACCGAGCTGGTGCTGGACCTCTCCGACCGGCACGACGTCCACGCGGTCGGCATCGGAGCCGCCGGCTGGGTCGACGCCGACCGTTCCCGCGTGCTGTTCGCACCGCACCTCGCCTGGCGCAACGAGCCGCTGCGCGAGGCACTGGCCACCCGCCTGGCCGTCCCGATCCTGGTCGACAACGACGCCAACACCGCCGCCTGGGCGGAGTGGCGCTTCGGCGCCGGACGCGGCGAGGACGACCTGGTCATGATCACCCTGGGCACCGGCATCGGCGGGGCGGCGCTGGAGGACGGACGCGTCAAGCGCGGCAAGTACGGCGTCGCCGGCGAGTTCGGCCACATGCAGGTCGTGCCCGGCGGGCACCGCTGCCCCTGCGGCAACCGGGGCTGCTGGGAGCAGTACAGCTCCGGCAACGCCCTGGTGCGTGAGGCGCGCGAGCTGGCCGCCGCCGACTCCCCGGTCGCCCACACCATCCTCGCCCGGGTCGGCGGCCAGATCGACGAGATCACCGGGCCGCTGATCACCGAGCTGGCCCGGGACGGCGACGCCATGTGCGTCGAGCTGCTGGAGGAGATCGGCCGCTGGCTCGGCGTCGGCCTCGCCAACCTCGCCGCCGCCCTCGACCCGGCCCGCTTCGTCATCGGCGGCGGTGTCAGTGCCGCCGACGACCTGCTGATCGGGCCCGCGCGGGAGGCGTTCCGCCGCCAGCTGACCGGGCGCGGTTACCGGCCGGAGGCGTCGATCGTCCGGGCGCAGCTCGGCGCCGACGCCGGCATGGTCGGCGCCGCCGACCTGGCCCGCCTGGTGGCCCGCCGCTTCGTGCGCGCCAACCGGCGGCGTGCCGAACGCATCCACCGCGCCGGTCTGCGGGTCCCGGCAGCGCCCCGCGCGGAGGGCGGCCGGTGAACGTCCGGCGGCCGCCCGAGTACACCCCGCGGCGCCCCCCGCACGTGCCCCGGCGCCGCTGGCTGACCGCGGTGGTGGTCGGGCTGCTCATCGCCATCCCGGCCGGCTACGCGGTCGTCTCCGCCGAGCAGAGCCGCGACAGCGGCGAGGACAAGGCGCGCGCCGCCGCCGCGCGCGGCCTGGTCTACGAATGGCCCAGCAAGGTCCAGCGCCGGATCTACGACATCCCGATACCGGACGGCTCCACCTATGTGGGCCACTACGAGGACAACAGCTGGGACCGCTCGACGATGTGGGTGCAGTTCCGCACCTCGCCCGAGCAGCTCAGCCGCTTCCTGGAGGATCTCGGCTCCCAGCGGGCCGAACTGCGCGCCGGTGATGTCACCATCACCGACGAGGCGGCGGGCGCCGTCGGCTGGACGCTCGACCCACGGAACCGGGAACTGGCCGGCATCACGGTGCGGCAGTCCCCGGACGAACCGGTGGTGGCCATCACGGTCGACCTCACCAAGCCCGAACGGCCACGGGTCTACGTCGTCTCCGTCACCGAGCCCTGACCCGCTCCGCGCGGTCGTGCCGCACGGGCGGCGCGTCCCCTGGGCGGGGAACGCCCGGCGCCTCGTGCGCGGCGCTCCGCGCGGTTCACAGCAGGTCGGTGGCCACCTGCCGGGCCAGGCGCTCCAGCAGCGGACCCGCCTGCGCCACACAGACCGCCGGGTCGGGCTCCAGCGAGGTCAGCGGATAGGCCCGCTCGATGCCCGCGCCGCGCAGCGCCGCCTCGTCGATGTCCAGGCGCCCGCACACCGCGACGACGCGCCGTCCAGCCGCCCGCGCCGCCGCCGCCACCCCGGCGGGGGCCTTCCCGTGCAGCGTCTGCCGGTCCAGCGACCCCTCACCGGTGATCACCAGGTCGGCGCGGTGCAGGGCGGCCTCGAAGCCGAGGACCTCCAGCATCACCTCGATGCCGGGCCGGAACGCGGCGCCCAGCCCGGCCAGCGCCCCGAACCCCATTCCGCCGGCAGCGCCCGCGCCGGGGGACTGGGCCAGGGCCGCCGCGCCCTCGCCCGCGGCGGCGCCGAGGACGCGCGCGTACTGCTGCAACGCAGCGTCCAGGGCCGCCACATCGGTCTCGGACGCGCCCTTCTGCGGCCCGTAGACCGCCGCCGCGCCGTGCGGCCCGGTCAGCGGGTTGTCCACATCGCCGGCGAGCACGATCCGCGCCCCGGCCAGCAGGGGGTCGAGTCCGGAGAGGTCGGCGGCCGCGATGTCCCGCAGCGCGCCCCCGCCCGGCGGGAGCGGCTTGCCGGTGGCGTCCAGCAACCGGGCGCCCAGCGCGGTGAGCATGCCGGCGCCGCCGTCGTTGGTGGCGGAGCCCCCCACCCCCAGGACCACGGTGCGCGCCCCGGCCGCCAGGGCCGCCCGCACCAGCTCGCCGGTGCCGGCGGTGGTGGCGGTCAGGGGCTCGAACACGCCGGGCGGCAGCAGCGCCAGCCCGGAGGCTGCGGCCATCTCCACCACCGCGGTGTCCCCGCGCAGCGCGTACAGCGCCTCGACCGGTTCGCCCAACGGGCCGGTCACGGTCACCCGACGTGCCTCGAAACCCCCGGCGACCGCCGCCGCCACGGTCCCGTCACCGCCGTCCGCGACCGGCAGCGACTCCACCACGACGTCCGGGTGTTCGGCGCGCAGCCCCGCCGTCACCCGCTCGGCGACAGCGGCGGCCGTCAGCGACCCCTTGAACTTGTCCGCGGCGATCAGCACCCGTGTGGTCGTGGTCATCGCTGGTACCTGGCCTTCGCTCGTCCGGGCATACGCGTGGGCGACCCTATCCGGCCGCCCGGCGGCGCCCGGCACCGCGTCACCCCCCGTGCCTCACCCGTTCGGCGCGCCGTAAGGACAAAACGGGTGAACCGCACCATAGTTCAGGGATATGAGTACGGACGCTGGTGCTCCCCAGCCCTCACCCGACGCGGCCACCCCGGAAGACCGGGTCGATCCGCCGCCCGACCTCAAGCTCGTCGCCATCGGCGTCGCCTTGGTGGTGGCGATGGTGGTGTGGGCCGCGGCCGGCACGGACAACTTCTCCTCGGTGGCCGACACCGCGCTGGAATGGGTCCTGGACAACTTCGCCTGGCTCTTCGTGGTCGGAGCGGACGCCTTCCTCGTGATCGCCGTGGTGCTGGCGCTGAGCAGGTTCGGACGCGTCCGGCTCGGACAGGACGACGACGAGCCCGAGTTCACCAACCTGGCGTGGATCGCGATGATGTTCAGCGCCGGCATGGGGATCGGCCTGATGTTCTTCGGCGTCGGGGAACCGCTGATGCACTTCGCCGATCCGCCGCCGTTCACCGACGCCGAGCCCGAGTCGGGAGCGGCCGCCGGCCACGCACTGGAGTACTCCTTCTTCCACTGGACCCTGCACCCCTGGGCGATCTACGCGGTCGCGGGCCTCGGGCTGGCCTACGCCACCTTCCGCAAGGGCCGGGGCAACCAGCTCAGCTCCGTCTTCGTCCCGCTCATCGGCGAACGACGGGCGGCCGGCTGGCCGGGCAAGCTGATCAACCTGCTCGCGGTCTTCGCCACGGTCTTCGGCACGGCCACCAGCCTCGGTCTGGGAGCGCTCCAGGTCGCGCGCGGCCTCAACCTGACCACCGGGATCGAGGACAGCCAGACCCTGGAGCTGATCATCATCGTCGCGCTCGGCGCGGCGTTCGTCCTCTCCGCGTTCTCCGGTATCCACCGGGGGGTCAAGTGGCTCAGCACGATGAACGTCTTCCTGGCCGCCGCGCTCATGTTCTTCGTCTTCCTGCTCGGCCCGACCGTCTACATCCTCGACTCGCTGCCGTCCGGAGTCGGCGTCTACCTTCAGGAACTGCTGACGCTCTCCACACAGACCGGCGCCTTCGGACAACAGGAGTGGATGGGCACCTGGACCATCTTCTACTGGGCCTGGTGGCTGTCGTGGGCGCCGTTCGTCGGCACCTTCATCGCCCGTATCTCACGCGGCCGTACGGTGCGCGAGTTCCTCCTCGGCGTGCTGCTCGTCCCCAGCGGCGCCTCGATCGTCTGGTTCTCCGTCATGGGTGGCAGCGCCATCCGCACCGACGCCACCGGCCGGGCGGACCTGACCGGGGCCATCGCGAACGACGGTGAGGAGGCCGGGCTGTTCGGACTGCTGGACGCGCTGCCGCTGGGCACCATCACCTCGTTCGTCGCCATCGTGCTGGTGATGGTCTACTTCGTCACCAGCGCCGACTCCGCCTCGCTGGTCATGGCCTCGCTCACCAGCGGCGGGGCCCTGCACCCGCGCGGCTGGCTGGTCGTCACCTGGGGCGTGCTGATGTCGGCGGTGGCCGCCGTGCTGCTCGTCGCCGGCGGGCTCGACGCGCTCCGGTCGGCCACCATCCTGGTGGCGCTGCCGTTCGCCGTGGTGATGCTGCTGATGTGCTACGCCCTCATCAAGGAGCTGCGGAAGGACCCGGGAGCGGGAGTCTCCCGCAACCTGCCCATCCGCGGCCTGCGTTCGGCCGTCCGCGCCATGGTCGGTGAGGCCGTGGACGAACAGAGCACCCGTCACCGTCGGCTGCGCCGCGCCGCCGACTCCACCCGGGAGAGGCGGGGCGACTGACCGGACCCGGCGCGGCCGCAGCGCCGACGCGCCGCGCGGCCGGGCCGCTGACCCCGCCCCTCCGGCGGGGTCAGCCCCGGCCGTGCAGCCGCAGGAAGACCGCCTTCGCCGCGTTGTGGCCGGACATGCCGTGCACTCCCGGCCCCGGCCAGCTGGCGGAGGAACACAGGAAGACCGCCGGATGCGGCGTCGCGTACGGATTGCGGGCCGGGCCGGGCCGGAGCATCGTCTGAAGCCCGGAGAAGGCCCCGCACGCGATGTCCCCGCCGACGTAGTTGGCGTTACGGGCGGCGAGTTCGGGCGGCCCGGCCACCGCCCGCGCCAGCACCAGATCGGAGAACCCGGGGGCGAAGCGCTCGATCTGACGCTCCATCGCCGCCGTCAGATCGCCCCGCCAGCCGTGCGGCACATGGCCGTAGGCCCAGAAGACATGCTTGCCCTCCGGCGCGCGCCCGGGGTCGATCCCGGTCGGCTGGGAGGTGATCATGAAGGGCACCTCCGGCGCCCGTCCGCCCGTGGCGTCGCGCAGCGCGGTATCGATCTCACCGGCGGTGGGCCCCAGGTGGACCGTGCCGGCCCGGCGGGCCTCCGGTGACGTCCAGGGAACCGGCCCGTCCAGCGCGTAGTCGATCTTGAATGCGGCCGCCCCGTACCGGAACCGCCGGTAGACGTCGCCCAGGCCCGCGATACGCGCCAGCGCGGTGGGTGAGGTGTCGAAGACATAGGCGCGCGCCGGGGGCAGCTCATCCAGCCGCCGCACCGTGATCCCGGTGTGGATCACGCCGCCGTGGGAGCGCAGACAGCCGGCGAGAGCGTCGGAGACCGCCTGTGAACCACCCCGCGCCACCGGCCAGCCCCGGTCGTGCGCGGCCAGGGCGAAGACCAGCGCGATCGCACCCGTCGTCGGCGTGCGCAGCGGCGAGATCACATGGGCCGCCAGCCCCGCCAGCAGCCCCCGTGCCTTCTCCCCCTCGAATCGCCGCGAGAGCCAGGAGACCGGCGGCAGGCCCGCCAGCCCGAACCGCGCCAGCGTCAGCGGCTCGTTGGGCAGCCCCTGCCACGGCACGGTCAGGAAGTCCTCGGCCAGCGACGCCCAGCGGCCGGTGAACGGCTCCATCAGGCGCCGGTAACGGTCCGCGTCCCCGGGCCCCAGCGACAGGGCCGTCTCGCCCACGGACCGGGAGAGCACCGCGGCCGAGCCGTCCGGGAAGGGGTGAGCCATCGGCAGCTCCGGGTGCAGCCACCGCAGACCGTGCCGCTCCAGGGGCAGCGCCGCGAACGCGGGGGAGCCCACGCCCATCGGGTGGACCGCCGAACAGGGATCGTGCCGGAACCCCGGCAGCGTCAGCTCCTCGGTGCGCGCGCCACCCCCGACGGTCTCCAGCGCCTCGAACACCTCCACCGCCAGGCCCCGCCGAGCCAGTTCGACGGCGGCCGTCAGGCCGTTGGGGCCGGCACCGACCACCACCACATCGGACATCATCGCCACCGCGCGCTCCCCTCGCCGCCGAGTCAGGCCGCCTGCGGCCGGCCGGCCGCCAGCAACCCGAGGATACGCCGCGCCGTCGGCTCGTCACGCGCAGCCGTGAACGGCAGGGTGTTGTGCCCGGTCAGGGAGAACGGCCGGTCGGCCAGGGTTCGTTGGAAACCGCCGGCCTCCGTCACCAGCAGGAGCCCCGCCGCATGGTCCCACGCCAGCTCCCAGGAGAACGCCACGGCGTCCAACTGCCCCCGGGCGATGCGCAGATACTCCAGCCCGGCCGAGCCGCACGGCCGGGGATCGACGCCGTCGGTCCACAGAGCGCCGAGCGCCCGCTTCTGGTCCTCGTCGGTGAAGTCCGGATGCGAGGTCGCCACCTCCAGCGGTCCGGGGCCGGGTGAACCCGCCTCCAGGCGGACACCGTTGAGCCACGCCCCGCCGCCGCGACGGGCCGTCGCCATCAGCCCGCGCGCCGGCGCGTACGTCCACGACGCGTACAGCGTCCCGCCGCGCGCGAGCGCGACCAGGGTGCAGAAGCCCGGCTCGCCCCGGACGAACTGCCGGGTGCCGTCCACGGGGTCCACGATCCACACCGGAGCGTCGCCCTGGAGCGCCTCGTACCGGGACGGGTCCTCGTGGACGCCCTCCTCACCCACGACGACCGAACCCGGCAGCAGCTCGGTCAGGGCGCTGGTCAGATGGCGCTCCGCGCCGCGGTCCGCCACCGTCACCAGATCGTGCGGACCGGACTTGGCGGTCACCTCGTCGTCGGCGAGCTGGCGCCAGCGCGGCATGATCTCCTCTGCGGCCGCTCTCCGTACCGCTTCCTCGGCCGCAGCGGCCAGCTGTTCATCGATCATGTACCCATCGAAACACGGGAGGCGCCGCCCGCGCGCAGCCGACCGGTGCTCCCGGCTTTCCCCGGGCCTTCCCCGGAGCCTTCCCCAGGAGGGCCTACCGTGCGCCGGGCCGTCGCCCGTCGCCGCCCGGCGAGTGGTCCGGGACCAGCCGGCGACTGCGTGAGACGCCCGCACCGCCACCGGGGGCCGGGTCCTGCCAGGTCGCGCGGCGGGCCCGCCGCTGTGCGTAGGCCGCCGCCGCGCGGTGGAACGCGGCGCGCGCCAGGCGCTGGGCGAGGGCGATGGCCAGCGGCCGGGCGAGTACCCAGGCCAGCCGCTGCGGCGTGATCGCGAAGCGTGGAGCCATGCCCTCAGGCTACGCCCGCGCGGCGAAGTTCGGTGGTGATCGCGTGGTGGTGGGCCGGGGAGACCCGGCGGGCGGCGTCCAGCAGGTGCGGCACGACCTCGGGGGCGGCCCTGGCGGCGCCCACCGCGTCGGCCGCCCGGCGCGCCCGGACCAGAGCGGTGAGCAGCGTGACTGCCTCGCCGGTGCGGCCCGCGGAGACCAGCTCCGCCGCGATCGTGCCCGCCTCGGACGAGGGCCGGGCGGCGCCCTGGCGCAGCAGCTGGCCGCACTGGCTGCCCCGGCCCGCGTCCGCGAGGGCACGGGCGATCCCCGCCATGGGGCCGGGCGGCAGCGCGGCGGCCTCCCACAGCAGGGTGGTGATCTCGGTTCCCATCCCGGCGCGCTCCATGGCCTCCACCACCAGGGGCAGCCGTTCCGGCGGGCCGTTGACCGCCTCACAGAGGGTGGCGTGCACCGCACCGCCGCTGCCTGCGGTGCGCAGCCGCAGCATCCGGGCGATGAACGCCGTGGCCGCCTTGCGGTCCTCCTCGCTGTGGGGCGAGGGCCGGGGCGGGGCGGACGGCTGCCGTCCTCCGGTGTCGGCGTCCAGCCCGGCGAACCGTGCGCCGCGAGGCCGGGCGGCACGCTCCGGCCGGATGTCCGGCGGGGGCGCCGCGGAAGCGGTGTCGGCGAAGCGGGCGCCACGCGCGGGCGCGGTGGGCACCGGGGGAGAAGCGGACCCGTCGCGCTGCTCGGGGACGGTCGGGGACGGGCCCGCCCGGGCGGCCAGCGCGGCCAGCCGGGCGTGGAACTCCGCCAGCCGGGAGCGGTGCCGGGCCCCGTCGTCCTCCGCCCACATCCGCAGGGCGGCGAGCCGTGCCGCCTCCTGCTGGTGACCGGCCAGCCGCGCCGAGCGCTCGGCGACGGCGAGGCGGTGGCCCCGTTCGAACGACTCCCGTTCCGCGTGTTCCACCAGGCCCGCCCGGCGCGCGAGGTCGGCGCGGGCGGTCGGCCGGGCGTCCTGGGCACAGGCCGCGGCGGCGTAGCGGTCACGCAGCCGCACCTCCCGCTCGCGGGCGGCCAGCGGCCCGCGCACGGCCACCAGATCCTGGACGAGGTCGGCGACCACGTCCCAGGGCGGGAGGTCCAGGCCGGAGAGCCAGGTCTCCAGATCGGTGGGCACCCGGCGGGCGAAGGCCGCGTACCAGTCGGCCCCGGGGTCGAGTTCCGCGGTCAGCGCGCGCAGCTCGACGGTGAACGCCGCGAGCTCTCGTCCGGGTGCGGATATCTCCATGCGGGTACTGAAGCCGAGGTGTGGAACAACCGTGTTTCCGCATGGCTACGGACAGTTTTCCTGGGGCTCGGGCGCCGGTAAACTCAGCGTGCGCTCCCCGGCGCGCAAGGTGATTCGCACTCCGGGCGCCGGCTGCCCTCGGGAGACCGCTCAGCCGACCGCTCAGCCGACCGCGCGGGCGATGACCAGCAGCTCGCCGTCGCCGGCCCCCACGGCCTCCCGCCCGAACCCTCCGTAGAGCCGCTCCACGGCGAAGCCCGCCTCGGAGAGCGACCCACGCAGCTCCCCCTCGTCCCGGAACCGCAGCCGCGCCGTACTCCGGACCACCTCCCCGCCGGGCAGCGTGTAGTGGTGGGTGAACCCGACAACCGAGTCCCGGACCTCGGTGACCTCGGTCCACACCTCCACCACGGAACCGTCGGGCAGCGCGACGCTCCGCCGCGAATCGGCCGGATTCCAGCGCTCCCAGCGGCGGTCGCGCGGATCGCGGGTGTCGAACACCAGCCGGCCGCCCGGCCGCAGCGACCGCCGCAGATCGGTGAGCGCCTGACGCCACGCGGCGTCCTCCACGAAGAACTGGGCGACATGACTGGTCATCACCGCCACATCGAAGGCCGCCGTGGGCAGATCGGCCGAAGTGCCGTCCACCCAGGTCACACTGTCGGCTCCCGGCTTCGCCCGGGCGGCGGCCACGGACGCCGCCGCCGGGTCCACCCCGGTCACCGTGTGCCCGGCGGCGGCGAGCCCCAGGGCCAGCCGCCCGGTCCCGCATCCCAGGTCCAGGACCCGTGAGCCGGGTGTCTCGTCCACCACCGACAGGAAGAAGTCGTCGTCCCGGGACCAGGAGTACTCCGCGTCGTAGACGGATACCAGGCGCGCGTCATCGAACTCCGCATGCAGCATCCGGCGAGGCTAGGCGAGCGCCCGCGCCACCGCCACGGGATTTCCGGGCCGCCGACGCGCCACGAAAACCGGTTGGCCGCCCGCCGACGAGGCGTTAGGTTCCGCCGATGGACGACCGCGACGGCTACTTCGGCGAGCCCATCGCCGCGACCTACGACGACTCCACCGACAGCGAGTTCAGCCGCGAGACCATCGAGAAGACCGCCGGATTCCTCGCCGCCCGGTCCGGCGGTGGCCGGGCACTGGAACTGGGCGTCGGCACCGGACGCATCGCGCTCCCGCTCTCGCGGCGCGGCGTACCGGTGCACGGCATCGACCTCTCCCGCGCGATGACGGCCAGGATGCGGGCCAAGCCGGGAGGCGACCGCGTGGAGGTGACCATCGGTGACTTCGCCACGACGCGGGTGGGCGGCGGCTTCTCCCTCGCCTATCTGGTCTTCAACACGATCATGAACCTCACCACCCAGGACGCCCAGGTGGAGTGCTTCCGCTCCGTCGCCTCCCAGCTCGACCCCGGTGGCCGCTTCGTCGTCGAGGTGGCCGTCCCCGACCTGCGCCGCCTCCCGCCCGGCCAGGACGCCGTGCCCTTCCGCGTCAGCGGGAACGGATGGGCCTACGACCGCTACGACCCGGCGACCCAGGCGATGAGCTCCAACTACCTCACGGTGACCGACGACGGGCGGGGACGCAGGCGCAGCATCCCGTTCCGCTACGTCTGGCCGGCCGAACTGGACCTCATGGCACGGCTGGCGGGACTGCGACTGTCCGAACGCTGGGAGGGCTGGGGCGAGGAGCCCTTCACCGGGGAGAGCACCCGCCATGTCTCGGTCTGGGAGAAGCCGGCCGGCTGAGCGCGAGGCCCGCCGCCGAGCGCCCGGTGCCGCTCGCTGACGGCACGTGGATCAGGAGCGGCGGCGGGGACGTCCGCGGGTACCACCGCGCCGGGCGGCGCCCGCGCCGCTCTGGCCACCCCTGCCGCCCTTGGCGCCCTTCGCAGGGGCCTTGCCCCGGCCACCGCCGGTGCCCGAGCCCGCCTTGTGGCCCTGCTCCTTTTTCCGGGCCTTCTCCGGCCGTCCGCCCTGCTGCTCGTCGGCCGCCGAGGCCCGGCGGCCGCGCGTGCTGTTGACCGTGCGGCCCCGGACGATGCCGATGAAGTCGTCGACCAGATCGGTGGTCGCGTCCTCCGGCCAGGAGAGCCCGACGCCCGACTGCGGGACACCGGTGACCGTCCGGTAGGTGAGGTCCCTGCGGTGGTGGAGCCGGGCCAGGGACTGCGGCACGACCAGCACGCCGATGCCCGCCCCCACCAGCTCGACGGCGTCCGCCGTGGTCGCCGGCCGTTCGAAGGCGGGCAGCCCCGGCGGGCTCTCCCAGCCGAGGGTGTCGTCGTGCGGGTGCAGCACGATCTCGTCCGCGAGGTCCTCGGCGGTGATCTCCTCGGCCGCCGCGAACAGATGGTCCTTCGGGACGACCACCACCGTGGTCTCCGTGTACAGCGGGATCAGGCTGAGCCCGTCCCGGTCGGCGGGGACCCGGACGAAACCGGCGTCCGCGCGGCGCTCGCGCAGGGCGGCGGCGGCCTCCACGGCCGGCACCTGGTCCAGGACCAGCGGCACGTCCGGCAGCCGCTCGTTCCAGATCCGCACCCACTTGGTGGGCGTCACTCCCGGGACGTAGAGGAGCCGGAACGTCGGGGATGCCTCCGAGCCAGTCACGGGTGCCAGGTTACCGGGCGTGGTCGGAGGGGCCGCACACCCTCGATACCCTGGACCCATGACGTCGCAGCAGACCAGCCAGACCATGAAGCCCGCCACCGCGGCGAAGAAGCTGGGTGTGTACCTCGAAGCCACCCCCGCCGAGTTCCAGGAGGGCGTCGTCTCACGCGCGGAACTGAACGCGCTGCAGACCGACCCGCCCGCATGGCTGACCGAGCTGCGTCGCAACGGACCCCACCCCCGCCCGGTGGTCGCGGCCCGGCTGGGCGTCTCCAACGCCGGACTGGCCCGCGGCGGCGTCACCGAGGCGCTGACCACCGAGCAGATCGAGGACCTCCGTCAGGAGAGCCCCGAATGGCTGGAGCGGGAACGCGCCACCCAGGCCGAGGTGCGCAAGGAGACGGACCGCATCAAGGAGAAGCACGCCAAGGAGAAGCAGGCCGAGGAGGCGAAGCAGCGCCGGGCGCCGCGCTCCTGACCCGGCGGCCCGTCGGCAGGGCCTCCGGGCCCGCGCGACGGGCTCTGCCGCAGGGGCGAGAACACCGTCCGGCGGCCGACCACCGACCAAGCCGGCCACGGTCTTTCTCGCTCGGGGAACGGGGCGTTTCCGGGTCTGCCGTCCGTCCCTCGCGTCGCGGAAGTCGTCGTGGCAGGGCCGGAGCGTCGTGCGAGAATCCACCGCATGGCCGTTCGGTATCCACGCCCCCTGCGTCCCGGTGACCGCGTCGGCATCACGTCACCTTCGAGCGGGGTCGCGACGGAGTTGCGTGCGCGCCTCGACGTGGCAGTTCGCGATGTGGAGGCCCGGGGATACGAGGTGGTCGTCGGTGACTGCATGGACGGCGCCGGTCATGTCAGTGCCTCGGCGGCCGATCGCGCCGGTGAGTTGACGTCGATGCTGACGGATCCCCGGATCAGGGCTGTGGCGCCGCCGTGGGGTGGGGAGCTGGCGATCGACCTGCTGTCCCTGCTCGACTGGGACCGGCTGCGTGATGCCGAGCCGACCTGGCTTGTCGGATATTCCGACCTGTCGACGATCATGGCGCCGCTCACCCTCCTCACGGGAACGGCGACCGTGCACGGCAACAACCTCATGGACACGCCCTACCGGCAACCTGACGGGCTCTTGTCGTGGCTCGACATCGCCGCCGCTCCGCGGGGGCACCGGTTCACACAGTCGCCGCCCAACCGCTACCGGTCCACCGGCTGGGACGACTACCGCGCCCAGCCTGAGGTGCGCGAGTACACCCTCGACGCGACCGGCCGGTGGGCCAGGCTGGACGCGGTCGGAGACGTGGAGGTCGGCGGACGCCTGATCGGGGGCTGCGTCGAGATGCTCTGCAACCTCGCGGGGACGGCCTACCTCGACACGTCCGCCTTCGCACGAGCCGAGTCCCGGAACGGGCTCCTCGTCTATGTCGAAGCGGGCGGCGACGACGCGTTCGCCATCTGCAGGAACCTGCACGGGATGCGGCTGGCCGGATTCTTCGACGCGGCGAACGCGGTACTCGTCGGCCGGACCTCGGCACCTGACGCCCGCTCCCTCACCCAGCACGAAGCCGTTCTCGACGCACTCGGCCCTCTGAACGTCCCGATCATCGCTGATGTCGAGTGCGGGCATGTTCCGCCGTACCTGCCCATCGTCAACGGAGCGAACGGCCGGCTGGTGCACACCTCGGCACGCAGCGAACTGACCCAGACGCTGGACTGACCTCGGGCGTCGGCCACCCGCGACGCTCGTTCAGCCGCTGTGGCCAACCGGGCCCACAGTCCGCTTCGCCGCAGATGTGAGAGCAGGGAGGGTTCGTGCGCTCCCGATGGCTCCGCATTGCATAGGTCTGCATTGATGCGTATAGTCATGCCTTCGAGTCGATGGAGGAGGCTATGGCTGTGCGTGCTGCGGTGGCGGGAGCGAGCGGATACGCGGGGGGCGAGATCCTGCGCCTGCTGCTGGGACACCCGCAGATCGAGATCGGCGCCCTGACGGGTAACTCCAACGCCGGGCAGCCCCTCGGCGGACTGCAGCCGCACCTGGCACCGCTCGCCGACCGCGTGCTGGAGCCGACCACGCCCGAGGTGCTGGCCGGGCACGACGTGGTCTTCCTGGCGTTGCCCCACGGCCAGTCGGCCGCCGTCGCCGAGGCACTCGGCGAGAGCACGCTGATCGTGGACTGCGGCGCCGACTTCCGGCTGCGCGACGCGCAGGCGTGGTCCCGGTACTACGACACCGAGCACGCGGGCACCTGGCCCTACGGCCTCCCCGAACTGCCCGGCGCCCGCGACCTGCTGCGCGCCACCCGCCGGATCGCCGTCCCCGGCTGCTACCCGACGGCCGTCACCCTCGCGCTCTTCCCCGCCTACGCGGCCGGGCTGACCGAGCCCGAGGCCGTCATCGTCGCCGCCTCGGGGACCTCCGGAGCGGGCAAGGCGGCCAAGCCCCACCTGCTCGGCAGCGAGGTCATGGGCTCGATGAGCCCCTACGGCGTCGGCGGCGTCCACCGGCACACCCCCGAGATCACCCAGAACCTCTCGCAGGTCGCGGGCGAGCCGGTCACCGTCTCCTTCACCCCGACCCTCGCGCCGATGGCGCGCGGCATCCTCGCCACCTGCACCGCCCGGGTCCGCGAGGGTGTCAGCGCCGCGCGGCTGCGCGAGAGCTACGCCAAGGCGCTGGCCGACGAGCCGTTCGTGCGGCTGCTGCCCGAGGGCCAGTGGCCCTCCACGGGCGCCGTCCAGGGCTCGAACACGGCGCTGCTGCAGGTCGCGCTCGACGAGAACGCCGGACGCGCCGTGGTCGTCTGCGCCATCGACAACCTCACCAAGGGCACCGCCGGCGGCGCCCTGCAGAGCATGAACATCGCCCTCGGTCTTCCCGAGGAGCTCGGACTTCCCACCACCGGAGTGGCCCCATGAGCGTGACCGTGGCGAAGGGATTCCAGGCGGCGGGCATCGCCGCCGGGATCAAGGACAGCGGCGGCCCGGACCTGGCGCTGGTCGTCAACCGCGGGCCCCGCCAGGCCGCCGCCGGCGTCTTCACGGCCAACCGCGTCAAGGCGGCCCCGGTGCACTGGTCCGAGCAGGTGCTCAAGGGCGGCCGGGTCTCCGCGGTCGTCCTCAACTCCGGTGGCGCCAACGCCTGTACCGGGCCGCTGGGCTTCCAGGACACCCACGCCACCGCCGAGCGCGTCGCCGGCGACCTCGGCCTCAGCGCGGCCGAGGTCGCCGTCGCCTCGACCGGCCTGATCGGCGTCCGGCTGCCCATGGACCGGCTGCTGGCCGGGGTCACCGTCGCCGCCGAGTCGCTCAGCGACCACGGGGGCGAGAAGGCGGCCATCGCCATCAAGACGACCGACACCGTCCACAAGACGGCCGTGGCCACCGGCAACGGCTGGACCGTCGGCGGCATGGCCAAGGGCGCCGGCATGCTCGCCCCGGGCCTGGCCACCATGCTGGCCGTCCTCACCACCGACGCCGACGTGGACTCCGGCCAGCTCGACCGGGCCCTGCGCGCCGCCACCCGGACCACCTTCGACCGGGTCGACTCCGACGGCTGCATGTCCACCAACGACACCGTGCTGCTGCTCTCCTCCGGCGCCTCCGAGGTCGTCCCCGACGCGGACGTCTTCGCCGAGGCGGTCCGCGCGGTCTGCGCCGACCTCGCGCTGCAACTGGTGAAGGACGCCGAGGGGGCGTCCAAGGACATCCTGGTCGAGGTCATCGGCGCGGCCACCGAGGAGGACGCGGTGGAGGTCGCACGCTCCATCGCCCGCAACAACCTGCTGAAGTGCGCCGTGCACGGCGAGGACCCCAACTGGGGCCGGGTGCTGTCGGCCATCGGCACCACCTCCGCCGTCTTCGACCCCGACCGGCTGAACGTCTCCATCAACGGCGTACCGGTCTGCGAGAACGGCACCGCGGGCGCCGACCGCGACCTGGTCGACATGCGTTACCGCGAGGTGCGCATCACCGCCGACCTGCGCGCCGGCGACCAGGACGCCACCGTGTGGACCAACGACCTGACCGCCGACTACGTCCACGAGAACAGCGCGTACTCCTCATGACCGATGACGCCGCCACCACAGGCACCCCCGCCCC
>NZ_BHZI01000021.1 GCF_004305975.1 Streptomyces otsuchiensis | reverse complement strand
GAACGGACCTGCCGTTCCCGCCCCGGCCGTCAGCCGGTCACTTGGCCAGGGGCGGCGGTGCGGGGGCACCCGCGGGCGGCGCGATGCGGTGCGCGCCACCGGCCGGCGCGCCGGCCGCCGTCTCCCCGGTCCCGCCGGTCTCCGCGGCACCAGGCGTACCGGCCGCGGCGGCCGGGGAGGTGCCCAGCGCCGCGTCGCGGCGGGCGCCCGGGTCCCAGCCCGTGTCCACGACCTTCTTCTGCATCACGATGGCACCGACGAGGACCAGCGCGCCCAGCAGGACCATCAGCACGATCCCGCCGACCTCGCCCGCCTCGGCCGCGTTGCCGACCAGCACACCGAACCAGCCGAAGTCCGCGTCGCCGAAGGTGGTGTTCTCGTCGCCGAAGGCGCCCAGCACCTTCAGCAGCAGCGCCGGCAGGATGGTGATCAGCACACCGTTCAGGAAGGCGCCGAGGAAGGCGCCCCGGCGGCCACCCGTGGCGTTGCCGTACACACCGGCCGCGCCACCGGTGAAGAAGTGCGGCACCAGACCCGGCAGCACCAGCGCCAGCCCGAACGCCGGTCCGAGCACCCAGGTCAGCAGGCCCAGGGTCACCAGGCCGCCGGTGAAGCTGGAGAGGAAGCCGACCAGCACCGCGTTCTGCGCGTACGGGAAGACGATCGGGGCGTCCAGCGACGGGACCGCGCCCGGCACCAGCCGCTGCGCGATGCCCTGGAACGCCGGGACCAGCTCGCCCAGGATGGTGCGGACACCGAAGAGGATCACCGCGACGGCGATACCGAACTGCAGTCCCTGCATCACCGACAGCATCAGGTAGTTGCCCACGTTGGCCGCGGGCTCGCCGCCGTCGACCGCGAACGCCTGGAACGCCTCGTCCTGCCCGGCCCGGCCGAGGAACAGCAGCGCCATCGCGAGATAGATCAGCAGCATCGACAGGGCGGTGGCCACCATCGAGTCACGGAGGAACCGCAGTCCCTCGGGAAGGTTCATGTCCTCGGTGCTGCGGCTCTTCTTACCGACCAGCTGACCGGTGGCGCCGGACACGATGTACCCGGCGGTGCCGAAGTGACCGATCGCCACCGTGTTGTTGCCGGTGATCCGCTTGGTCCACGGGTGGGCGAACGCCGGCATCGCGACCAGCATGATGCCCATCAGCACACCGCCGACGACCACCACGACCCACGAGGTGTGTCCGGCGGTCGCCAGCACGATCGTCAGCAGCGTCGCCATGAACAGCATGTGGTGACCGGTGAGGAAGACGTAGCGCAGCGGCGTGAACCGCGCCAGCAGCAGGCTGACGGCGAACCCGAGGATCATCAGCCAGGCGACCCGCGCGCCGTACTGCTCCTGGGCGATCCCGACGATCGCCTCGTTGGTCGGGATGACGCCGTGGGCCCCGGTCGCGCCCTGGATCATCTCGCCCAGCGGCGCGAGCGAGCCGACCACCAGCGTGGCGCCGGCGCCGATCAGCAGGAAGCCGAGCGTCGCCTTGATGGCCCCGCCGACGATCTGCCCGGTGGACCGGCGCAGCGCGATCAGCCCGGCGGCGGTGATCAGGCCGATCAGATAGGCCGGTTCGCTCAGGACCTCGTTGACGACGAACTCGGCGAGGGACACGAGCCAGTTCATGGGCGTCTTCCGTTCGTACTCGTTGCGGGGGAGCTCGCGTCACGGGGCGGGCCGGGGCGGTGCCGGGTGGGCGGTCCGCCCGGCGGGCCCGTGACGTCAGACGTCGTAGGTCTCGCGGAGTGTCCGGTCGACCTCGCCGAGGTCGGTGAAGTTCTCCACGACCCGGACCGGGACACCGACATCGCCGAGCGTGCGGGCGATCTCGCCGGAGGTGAGGATGACCGCCGCCTCCGACGCCTTGCCCTTGGCGGAGATGGTGTCGGTCGCCTCCACCGTGATGAAGGAGGACCAGCCCCAGCGGTCCAGTACCTGTTCGAGGGTGTTCTTCAGGAAGAGGCTGGTGCCCAGGCCGTTGCCGCAGACGGTCAGGATCTTGTGGCGTTCCCCGCCCCCGGATCGCGGGGCGGCGGTCTCAGCGGCAGCGGTGGTGGTCACCGGGGCCTCCGGGGTGGTGGCGGGCTCGTGCCGCTCGCCCGGGGCGGGTGCCTGCGCCGGGTCCAGCCCGGTCACCAGCTGCCAGACCTCCTCCGGCGTCGTCGCGCTCTCCAGCGCGGCCGCCTTCTCCGGGTCTGCGAGCAGCCGGGCGAGGGTCGCCATCGCGTCGGTGTGGGCGCTGGAGTCCGTGGCGGCCAGCGCCACCACCAGCGTCACCGGGTCGTTGGACTCGTGCCCGAACTCCACCGGCTCCGCCAGCCGCACCCACGACATGCCGGTGCGCAGCACCGCGGGGGAGGGGCGGGCGTGAGCGAAGGCGAAGCCCGGCGCCAGCACGATGTAGGGGCCGTTCTCGGCCACGTTGGCGATCATCTCCGCCGTGTAGCCGTCCGTCGCGGAGCCGGTCGAGACCAGCAGGTCACCCGAGGCACGCACGGCCTTGGCCCAGTTCCGGGCGGTGACGTCGAGTCGAATCGATTCGAGCGGGAGCAGTTCGTTCAGCGCGGCCATATGGCCGATCGTCGCATGTTCGCATCGCCTACCCCGGCCGGGGGCGACTGTCCGGAATGTGAAAGTCGTCACCCGATCGCGCGGTGTGCACGCCTATATCCGGATCGGTTACCGTCGCGCGCCGTGTTCTGTCGCCGTGTCCGCCGGTTCCCGCGCGTGTCACCCACTCGGGAAGAGGGTGGTCGCCGGGTCGATGCCGGTGAGGTCGGTGGATGCGTCCCACAGCGCGGCCGCCGTGGTCGCGTCCCGGGCGGCGGCGGAACGCCGGGCGGGGCCCGCACTCGCGCTCCGGGTCTCCAGCGGGCCGTTGGGGCCGAAGTACTCCCCGCCGGTGACGGCCCGGTCGGTGGCGGCGCGCAGCACGGGGAGCGCGCCGCGGGCGGCGGGCTGGGTGTAGAGGCGGGTGACGCGTTCCAGCCTGGCCTGCCACGCCTTCCCCTCCATCCGCGGCCCGGCCTGGCCCAACTCGGTCGCGGACAGCCCCGGGTGGGCGGCGACCGCGGTCACCGGGGCACCGGACCTCATCGAACGCCGGTGCAGTTCGGCGGTGAAGAGCAGGTTGGCCAGCTTCGACCGGCCGTAGGCGCGCCACCTGCTGTAGCCACCGTGCTCGGCGTTGAGGTCTCCCAGGTCGAGCGGGGCCAGCCGGTGGGCCAGCGACGACACGTTCACCACCCGCCCCGAGCCCGCGCGCAGCGCCTCGCCCAGCAGGCCGGTGAGTGCGAAGTGCCCGAGGTGGTTGGTGCCGAACTGCATCTCGAAACCGTCGGCGGTGCGGCGCAGCGGCAGCGCCATCACCCCCGCGTTGTTGACCAGCAGGCCGATCCGCCCGTCGCCCTCGGCCACGAGCAGCGGTGCGGCCGCCCGGACCGACGCGAGGTCGGCCAGGTCCAGCCGGACGAGCCGCACGTCCGCGCCCGGGGCCGCGCCGCGGATCCGCTCCAGCGTCTCGGTGCCCCGGCCCTCGTCCCGGCAGGCCAGCACCGTCCTTGCCCCGGCGCGCGCGAGCCGGAGAGCCGTCACCGCCCCGATTCCGCTGTTCGCTCCCGTCACCACGGCGGTGGTGCCGTCCAGCCGGGGGATGTCGCGTGCGGTCCAGGAAGTCATGGTCACAGCCGTTCGAACGGGGGCGGGGCGGGAACACCTGCCCGCTTGGGCCCACTTCACCACCTACCCGGTTCCCACCCGCGCGCGACGCGTCTGGCGGGCAACGAGAAAAGCTCCTGATCGCTTGACGCGATCAGGAGCTTCATCCGGAAGTGCCCCCGGCAGGATTCGAACCTGCGCACACGGCTCCGGAGGCCGTTGCTCTATCCCCTGAGCTACGGGGGCGGTGTCGCCGGTGTGTTGGCGACGGGAAGAACACTACCAGCTCGGCCGGGGTGTCCCGCACCGTGGTTTACGGGTTGGGGGAAAGCGCGTACAGGGGCGGGGTGACCCGCCTACGCTGGAGGAGTGCCACGGGCCTGTGGCCGGGTGCTGGTGGTTGACGACAGCCAGGTCATCCGGCATCTGATCAGGGTCATCCTCGAACTTGACGGGTTCGAGGTGATGACCGCGGCTGATGGTGTCGAATGCCTCGAGGCGGTCCCGGAGTTCCACCCCGACGTCATCACCCTCGACGTGGTGATGCCCCGGCTCGACGGGCTGCGCACCGCCGAGCGTCTCCGTGACGACCCCTCGACCGGCGGCATCCCCCTGATGCTGGTGTCCGCCAGTCCGCTCGGCGAGCGGTGCCCGCCGGTGGACGCCGTGGTGACGAAGCCGTTCGACCCGGCGGATCTGGTGCGCCGGGTCCGCCGGCTGAGTGACGAGGGCCGGGCGGGCGCTGTCCGGCTGGCGAAATCGATGGCCGGCTGAACGGCGCGCTCTCGTAGGCTTCCGCTGTGACTCCCACCCAGCTCTCCGACGCCGTACTGCGCTCTGTGCGCGATGCCGCGGCGTCCGGCGCGCTGGGCGAGCTGGGCGAAGTGACCGGGCCCGACCCCGGCACGCCGGCCGACGGGGTGCGGCTGCGCCGTCCTCCGCACGGTGACGCCGACTGGGCCACCGGTATCGCGCTGCGCCTGGCCGGGCCCGCGCGCCTTCCGGCGCGCGGCGTCGCGGAAGTGGTCGCGGAGCGGCTGCGTGACGTCCCCGGGGTCGCCTCCGTCGACGTGGCGGGGCCCGGCTTCCTGAACATCCGGCTGGCCCCGGGCGCGGCAACCGCGCTGCTGGCCGACATCCTCGCCGGGCCCGCGCCGAGCGTGCTGCCCGAGGACCCGGCGCGCGACATCCGCGCCTGGGCGGCGGCGAGCGGCGACCGCGCGGTCACGCCCGCCGCTCTGCTGGTCCAGCGCGCGGAGAACCCGCTGTTCCGGGTCCGGTACGCCCACGCCCGCACCCGCGCCCTGCTGCGCGGCGCCTCCGCACTCGGTTTCGCTCCCGACACCGCTGAGGCCGCCCTGCTGGAGGCACCGGCCGAACTGCGGCTGCTGGCACTGCTCGGTGAGCGCCACAGCGGCGGCGTGGGGCGGCTGACCGGGCTCGCCGACGCCCTCCTCGACGCCGACGAACACGCCCCCGTCCTGCCGCTGGGACCGGAGAAACCCGGGGCCGTCCACCGCGCCCGGCTGGCCCTGGCCCAGGCCACCGGGACGGTGCTGGCCGACGGCCTGTTCCGCCTGGGCATCGGTGCCCCCGACCACCTCTAGCCCGGACCACCTCCAGCACCGACCGTCTCCGCCCCGACGGCACCCCGCGCCGGGCGCGCCTTCGGCCGGTCCCGGCCCGAGCCGTCGTGACGCACCCCAGCACCCCGCACCACCGGGCGCCCCGCGTCAGGGCCGCCGCACCCGCACCCCGCACGCGCGACCCCGACCCCGCGACCGACTTCGCACCCACCTCGCACCGACCTCGCACCGACCCACGAAAGCGCAGAGCACAGAGCCATGAGCCGTTCCGCACACCCCGCCGGCCCCCGGCACGCAGACGTCCTCCCCGAGGGCCACTACAGCCCGCCCCCGACCGATCTCAACGCCCTCGACGCCCGCGTCTGGCCGCACACCGCGACCCGCGCCGCCGACGGGGCGATGACGCTCGGCGGCATCGACGTCCGCGCTCTCGCCGAGGAGTTCGGCACCCCCGCCTACATCCTCGACGAGACCGACTTCCGTGACCGCTGCCGTGCCTGGCGGGAGGCGTTCGGGCCCGACGCCGACGTCTTCTACGCCGGCAAGGCGTTCCTGTGCCGTGCCGTCGTGCGCTGGCTGCACGAGGAGGGCCTCAACCTCGACGTCTGCAGTGGCGGTGAACTGGCCACCGCGCTCGCCGCCGGAATGCCGGCAGACCGGATCGCGCTGCACGGCAACAACAAGTCGGCCGCCGAGATCGAACGCGCCGTCGAGGCCGGAGTGGGCCGCATCGTGCTGGACTCGCTCCAGGAGATCGACCGGGTCGCGGAGACGGCCCGCCGGCTCGGCAGGCGGCAGCGGGTGCAGATCCGCGTGACCGTCGGCGTGGAGGCCCACACCCACGAGTTCATCGCCACCGCCCACGAGGACCAGAAGTTCGGGCTTGCGCTGGCGGGCGGGCAGGCCGCCGAGGGGGTGCGGCGCGCGCTCGCCCACGACAGCCTGGAGCTGATCGGCATCCACTCCCACATCGGCTCGCAGATCTTCGACACGGCGGGTTTCGAGGTCGCCGCCCACCGCGTGGTCGGTCTGCTCAGCACGATCCGCGACGAGCACGGCGTCGAACTGCCGGAGATCGACCTCGGCGGCGGACTCGGCATCGCCTACACCCCGGCCGACGACCCGCGCGAACCGCACGAGATCGCCAGGGCGCTCGGTGACATCGTCACCCGTGAGTGTGAGTCGGCGGGCCTGCGGCGCCCGCGCCTGTCGGTCGAGCCGGGGCGGGCGATCGTCGGGCCGACGGCCGTCACCGTCTACGAGGTGGGCACCACCAAGGAGCTGCCGGGGCTGCGGACCTATGTGAGCGTCGACGGCGGCATGTCGGACAACATCCGCACCGCCCTCTACGACGCCGAGTACTGCGTCTCGCTGGTCTCCCGCACATCCGAGGCCCCGCCGATGCTCTCCCGGGTGGTGGGCAAGCACTGCGAGAGCGGCGACATCGTGGTCCGGGACGCCCATCTGCCGGCCGACACCGCCGTCGGCGACCTGCTGGCCGTCCCCGCGACCGGCGCGTACTGCCGCTCGATGGCCAGCAACTACAACCATGTGCCGCGTCCCCCGGTGGTCGCCGTCAAGGACGGCCAGGCCCGGGTGCTGGTCCGCCGGGAGACGGAGGAGGACCTGCTGCGCCTGGACGTCGGCTAGTTCACCGTGCGGGGCCGGGGCGCGTCCCCGGCCCACCGGGCGCCCACCTCCGCACGCCCCGGTACCGGCGCTCGCCGTCCGGCAGACGGCCGCCGCATCTCGCATACTGACACCCCGCCCGCCCGGTACGGTCGGTACGTGAGACTGGCGGGAGTGGAAGCTCGCGCGCGGGCCGTAACGAGAGCGACAGAGGCGAGGTCGGGCGATGACGGATGAGCGTCCGCTGAAGGTGGCGCTGCTGGGCTGCGGTGTGGTCGGGTCCCAGGTGGCACGCCTGATGACGACGCACGCCGCCGACCTGGCCGCGCGCGTCGGCGCACCGGTCGAACTGGCGGGCATCGCGGTGCGCCGCCCCGGACGGCTGCGGGAGGGCGTGCTCTCGGAGCTGATCACCACCGACGCGCATGGGCTGGCCGGAAGGCCGGACATCGACGTCGTGGTCGAGGTGATCGGCGGCATCGAGCCCGCCCGGTCACTGATCTCCACGGCCTTCGAGAACGGCGCCAGCGTGGTGACCGCCAACAAGGCGCTGCTGGCGCAGGACGGCCCCACGCTGTACGCGGCCGCCGACAAGTACGACGCGGACCTCTACTTCGAGGCCGCCGTCGCCGGGGCCATCCCGCTGCTGCGCCCGCTGCGCGAGTCCCTGGCGGGCGACACCGTCAACCGGGTGCTGGGCATCGTCAACGGCACCACCAACTTCATCCTGGACCGCATGGAGTCCAGCGGCGCCGGCTACAGCGAGGCGCTGGAGGAGGCGGGTGCGCTCGGCTACGCCGAGGCGGACCCGACGGCGGACGTCGAGGGGTTCGACGCGGCCGCCAAGGCCGCGATCCTGGCCGGTATCGCCTTCCACACCCGGGTACGGCTGGACGACGTGCACCGCGAGGGGATCACCGAGGTGACCGCCTCCGACATCGCCTCCGCCCGCCGGATGGGCTGCACGGTGAAGCTGCTGGCGATCTGCGAGCGTGCCGCCGACGGCCGGTCCGTCACCGCCCGCGTCCACCCGGCGATGATCCCGCTGACCCACCCGCTGGCGTCCGTCCGCGAGGCGTACAACGCCGTCTTCATCGAGGCCGACTCCGCGGGCAGCCTGATGTTCTACGGCCAGGGCGCCGGCGGGGTGCCGACCGCCTCCGCGATCCTGGGTGACCTGGTCGCCGCCTGCCGCAACAAGGTGAGCGGCGCGCGCGGGCCGGGCGAGTCCGCGTACACGATGCTGCCGGTGAGCCCGATGGGCGACGTCGTCACCCGCTACCACATCAGCCTCGACGTGGCGGACAAGCCGGGTGTGCTCTCGCAGGTGGCCGCGGTCTTCGCCGACCACGGCGTCTCGATCGACACCGTGCGGCAGCAGGGCAAGGACGGTGAGGCGTCGCTGGTCGTGGTGACGCACCGGGCACCGGACGCCGCGCTGACGGCGACGGTGGAGACGCTGCGCGGACTGGACACGGTCCGCGGCGTCGCCAGCATCATGCGGGTCGAGGGCGAATGACCCGCGGCCGCGCCGGCGCGCGTCCGTAGGCCGCGCGGCGGCAGGGAAGCCAGAGAGTCAGGAAAGCAGTGGACGTCATGGATGCACAGCAGACCACCACCAGCCGCCAGTGGCGCGGGGTCATCGAGGAGTACCGCGACCGGCTGCCGGTCTCCTCGGACACGCCGGTGGTGACGCTGCGCGAGGGCGGCACCCCGCTGGTCCCCGCACAGCTGCTCTCGGAGCGGACCGGCTGCGAGGTCCACCTGAAGGTCGAGGGCGCCAACCCGACCGGTTCGTTCAAGGACCGCGGCATGACGATGGCGATCTCGCACGCCAAGGAGCAGGGCGCCCAGGCCGTCATCTGCGCCTCCACCGGCAACACCTCCGCCTCGGCCGCCGCCTACGCGGTGCGCGGCGGCATGGTGTGCGCCGTGCTGGTGCCGCGCGGCAAGATCGCGCTGGGGAAGATGGGGCAGGCGCTGGTCCACGGCGCCCGCATCCTGGAGGTCGACGGCAACTTCGACGACTGCCTGAACCTCGCGCGGGGCCTCTCCGACAAGTACCCGGTGGCACTGGTCAACTCGGTGAACCCGTCCCGGATCGAGGGCCAGAAGACCGGCGCGTTCGAGGTCGTCGACATGCTCGGCGACGCCCCGGACATCCACGTCCTCCCCGTCGGCAACGCGGGGAACATCACCGCCTACTGGAAGGGCTACCGCGAGTACGCCGACAGCTCCTCGCCGCTGGGCGCGCCCGCGACCCGTACCCCGCGGATGTGGGGCTTCCAGGCGTCGGGCGCCGCGCCCATCGTGCGGGGTGAGCCGGTCAAGGACCCGGCGACCCTCGCCACCGCGATCCGGATCGGCAACCCGGCGTCCTGGGCGCAGGCGGAGCGGGCGCGTGACGACTCCGGCGGCATCATCGACGAGGTGACGGACCGCGAGATCCTCTCCGCCTACCGGCTGCTCGCCGCCCAGGAGGGCGTCTTCGTCGAGCCCGCCTCGGCCGCGTCGGTCGCGGGCCTGCTCAAGGCGGCGGCGCGCGGCGACGTCGACCGCGGGCAGCGCATCGTGTGCACGGTCACCGGCAACGGGCTCAAGGACCCCGACTGGGCGGTGGCCGGCGCACCCCAGCCCATCACGGTGCCGGTCGACGCGGACGCGGCCGCCGAACGGCTGGGCCTGGCCTGACCCTCGGCCCGGGCGCGCCACGCCCGCGGGGTGGCGGCTGTCGCGTGTCCGGGGCGTGGCCGTCCCGGCGCTGGTGAACCGGCCACGACACGGCCCCCCGGGCGGGCGCCCTGTATCGCGGGGGAACCCTCCTTCGATAGGCTGGCCCGCGTTCCGGCAGCCCGGAGCGGTCCTTCTCCGACGGTCCCCAGCAGGGCCGTTCAGCGGAGGCGCGCCGCCCGTGGTCCGGGGGAGAGGCGCGGCGAGTGCCGCGTGGTCTCCGGCGCCCGCCGCACCCAGCGGCCGGCCGCACACCCCGCCTCCGGCACCGCACACCGGTGCGGCGCACGGCGTCATGACGGTCACCCACCGCCGCACGCGGCGGCCGAACCGCCCGCACCGGGGGAACCGGGGCCGGCCTCCGGGGCGTCCGGAGCGGCGCCGGGGTCGTCCGGAACGACATCGGGGACCGGCCCGTCCGGTCCGCGACAACCGGCGTGGGGCCCGGTGCCACCGGGTACCGCGCCACCGCACCACCTCCCGCACCACCCCTCGCACCACCGTCCGCACGCCGTACCAAGGAGAGTCATCGAGCGATGGCCCATCCCGCCTTCCGCGCCGCAGCCGTCCGGGTCCGTACCCCCGCGACCAGCGCAAACCTCGGTCCCGGGTTCGACGCCCTCGGCCTCGCCCTCGGCCTCTACGACGACGTGATCGTGCGCGTCGCCGAGTCCGGACTGCACATCGACATCGCGGGTGAGGGCGCCGACTCCCTGCCGCGCGACGAACGGCACCTCATGGTGCGTTCGATGCGCGCCGCCTTCGACATCCTCGGCGGGCAGCCGCGCGGTCTTGAGGTCGTCTGCGCCAACCGCATCCCGCACGGACGCGGCCTGGGCTCCTCCTCGGCGGCGATCTGCGCCGGGCTGATGGCGGCCCGGGCGGTGACCAGCGGCGGTGAGGCCCGGCTCGGGGACGAGGCGCTGCTGGAACTCGCCTCGGAGATCGAGGGACATCCGGACAACGTCGCCGCCTGCCTGTTCGGCGGTTTCACCGTCGCCTGGTCCGATGGTGGTTCGGTCCGGGCGATCCGGCTCGACCCCTCGGAGGCGGTGGTCCCGGTGGTGTTCGTACCGGCCGAGCCGCTGCTGACGGAGACGGCGCGCGGGCTGCTGCCGCGCACCGTGCCGCACGTCGACGCCGCCGTCAACGCGGGGCGGGCGGCGCTGCTGGTGGAGGCGCTGACCCGGCGGCCGGAACTGCTGCTGCCGGCGACCGAGGACCGGCTGCACCAGGAGTACCGGGCACCGGCGATGGCGGGTAGCGTGCAGCTGGTCGGGCGGCTTCGGGCCGAGGGGGTGCCGGCGGTGATCTCCGGTGCCGGACCCACGGTGCTGGCGCTGGCGGGCGGCGGCGACGCCGACCGGATCGCGCGGCTGGCGGGGGACGGCTGGGCCGCCAACCGGCTGGAACTGGACCGCGAGGGGGCGAGCGTCCTGCCGGTCACCGGGGTCAGCAGGTGAGACCGGCGGTCGCGGGGGTGCGGCGGTCCGCTCGGGTGGGCATGCATGAACTGCAGGGAGAGGGGGGAATACCGGCGGTGTCCGGTAGTGTTAATCTCAGGTCTACACGTACCGTCCCCACGGGCCGTTCCCAGGGGTGTTCGCGGCGGTGTCATCCGCGGCGGCATTGTCCCCGGGGCCACCGGGCGGCACGGTACTCCGGGGTCCCGCGTCAAGGGACCGCGTTTTCTTCCGGGAGCCCCCTCTGCCTCAGCAGCCTGCCTGGCAGGGCCTGGCACGCTCCGGAGCCGGTGCGACGATCCCCGTGATCTCCCCGTACCACTTTGAACCGTTCTCACCGCCGCCATATGAGCAGGCGGACCACCGCCCCGGCCGGTCCATCAGACGAGACCGCAGCCGGACAGCACGACCGGTCGCCGAGCCAGACAGGCCGACGTCCGCTCCAGGGAAGGACCCTTCGTGAGCGACACCACCGATCTGATGGGCGCGAGTGCCGACAGCGCCGACAAGACTGCCGGTGATGCCCCCGCGTCCGTGACGGACAGTGCTGCCACCACCCGGGCGCCGCGTCGCCGGCGGTCGGGCACCGGCCTTGAGGGCATGGTGCTGGCGGAGCTGCAGCAGGTCGCCTCCGGCCTCGGCATCAGGGGCACCGCGCGGATGCGCAAGGGCCAGCTGATCGAGGTCATCAAGGAGAAGCAGGGCGCCGGGGGCGCCGCACCGGCGGAGTCGGCGCCCGCCGCCGACGCCCCGGCCGCCGAGAAGCCGAAGCGCCGCGCGACCTCGCGCGCCCGCACCGACGCGAAGGCCGAACAGGCCGAGGCCCCGGGCCAGCCCGAGAGCGCCGGCGCCGAGGACAAGAACGACGCCTCCGGCCCGGCCCGTGCCGACGCCGGCAAGAGCGACGCGGGCAAGTCCGACGCGGGCAAGGGCGACAGCGCCAAGTCCGATGCGGGCAAGGGCGATTCGCCGAAGTCTGACGCATCGAAGGACGACGGCTCCGGCAACGACCGCCAGGGCAAGCGGGAGCGCCGCGGCAAGAACGCGGGCCAGGGCGGCGGCCAGAACCAGCAGGGCGGCGGCCGCGGCAACCGCGACAACAACCGCGAAAACCGTGAGGGCAACCGCGACAACCGCGAGAGCAATCGCGACAGCAACCGTGACGGTGGGGGACGTGACACCGGTCGCGACAACAACCGTGACGGTGGCCGCGACGGCAATCGTGACGACGACTTCGACGGCGGGCGCCGCGGTCGCCGGGGCCGCTACCGCGACCGCCGTGGTCGCCGCAGCGGAGGCCGTGAGGACTTCAGCGAGCCGCAGGTCGCCGACGACGACGTCCTGATCCCGGTCGCGGGCATCCTCGACATCCTCGACAACTACGCCTTCGTCCGCACCTCCGGCTACCTGCCCGGCCCGAACGACGTGTACGTCTCGCTGGCGCAGGTCCGTAAGAACGGGCTGCGCAAGGGTGACCACGTCACCGGCGCGGTGCGCCAGCCGCGTGACGGCGAGCGCCGCGAGAAGTTCAACGCGCTGGTGCGGCTGGACTCCGTCAACGGCATGGGTGCCGAATCCGGCCGGGGGCGCGAGGAGTTCAACAAGCTCACTCCGCTGTACCCGCAGGAGCGGCTGCGGCTGGAGTGCGACCCGGGCTCGCTGACGCCGCGGATCATCGACATGGTCTCGCCGATCGGCAAGGGCCAGCGTGGCCTGATCGTCGCGCCGCCGAAGACCGGCAAGACGATGATCATGCAGTCGATCGCCAACTCGATCACCCGCAACAACCCCGAGTGCCACCTGATGGTCGTGCTCGTGGACGAGCGGCCCGAGGAGGTCACCGACATGCAGCGGTCGGTCAAGGGCGAGGTCATCTCCTCGACCTTCGACCGCCCGGCCGAGGACCACACGGTCGTCGCCGAGCTGGCCATCGAGCGTGCCAAGCGCCTGGTGGAGCTGGGTCACGACGTGGTCGTGCTGCTGGACTCCATCACCCGTCTGGGCCGCGCCTACAACCTGGCCGCCCCGGCGTCCGGCCGGATCATGTCCGGTGGTGTGGACTCCACGGCGCTCTACCCGCCGAAGAAGTTCTTCGGTGCCGCGCGGAACATCGAGGACGGCGGCTCGCTGACCATCCTCGCCACCGCCCTGGTCGACACCGGGTCCCGCGCGGACGAGGTGATCTTCGAGGAGTTCAAGGGCACCGGCAACATGGAGCTCAAGCTCGACCGGAAGCTCGCCGACAAGCGCATCTTCCCGGCCGTCGACGTCGACGCCTCCGGTACCCGCAAGGAGGAGATCCTCATGGGTGCCGAGGAGCTGGCCGTGGTCTGGAAGCTCCGCCGGGTGCTGCACGCCCTGGACCAGCAGCAGGCCATCGAGCTGCTGCTGGACAAGATGAAGCAGACCAAGTCGAACGCCGAGTTCCTGATGCAGATCCAGAAGACGACGCCGTCCTCCGGTAACGGCGGGGACTGACCCTCGGCCGCTGCCGCCGACCGGACCGGGAGGTCCGGGCCGGCGCGGCGCCCACCGGAACGGCATGGGGCCGTCCCGTCCATTCGTGGCGGGGCGGCCCCTTCGCGTTGTCACCCGTCCGGCTCAGCGGGGTGAGCCGCTCCCGGGAGCCGCGGACGCCCCGGTGGGCCGGGCGAACCGCCGCCCCGGAGACTCGCGCCGGCCCGTACGGCCGGTGCCGGGGGAGCCGTCACGAGCGGCGGCCGTTCGGGTGCTGCGCCACAATCGGACGATCGGGACACCGGGCCGCCCGGCGAGCAGCCGGCGGGCCGCTCGCCGGTCCACCGGTCAACCAGTCGACCAGTCCACCCGTCCTCCGAGCGCCGACGAAAGCCGAGGTGAGCATGGAGCAGCAGCAGCAGCCGGACCCGGGGCAGCCGCCCGTGCGTCACCGTCGTCCGCTCTCCCGCCGCCGGCGGGTGGTGTACGCGGTGGTGGGCTGCACGCTGGCGCTGCTGCTCCTCGGCGGCAGCGGCGCCGCCGCGCTCTATCTCAAGTTCAACGGGAACATCTCCGAGATCGACATCGACGCCGCCCTCGGCGGTGACCGGCCGGAGGACGAGCCGGGCGGGTCGCTGGACATCCTGGTGCTGGGCTCGGACTCCCGGGAGGGGGAGAACGGGGTCTACGGCAAGCAGGAGGACGCCCCGCGTGCCGACACCGCGATGGTGGTCCACCTCGACGAGGACCGCGACGCCGCCACCGTCGTCTCGATACCCCGCGACACCCTGGTCTCCCGCCCCGCCTGTGAGGACGGCGACGGCGAGGTGGTGCCGGCGGCGGAGCGCGCCATGTTCAACGAGGCGTTCGCGATCGGCGGCCCGGTCTGCGCGGTCAAGACCACCGAGGCGGTCACCGGAATCCGCATGGACCACTACGTGGAGATCGACTTCCGCGGCTTCGAGGAGATGATCGACGCCCTCGGCGGCGTGGACGTGACGCTGGAGCGCCCCCTGAGGGACGGCGACAGTCACCTCGACCTGGAGGCGGGCGACCACCGTCTGGACGGACGGGACGCCCTCGCGCTGGTCCGCACCCGCAAGAGCGTCGGTGACGGCAGCGACCTCGACCGCATCCAGATCCAGCACGCGTTCATCCGCGCACTGGTCGCCGAGGTGCGCGACGTCGGCGCGCTCGGCGATCCCCGGCGGCTCTACGCGCTGGCCGACACGGCGACCTCCGCCGTCACCACCGACAGCTCGCTGGCGTCGGTCTCCGCGCTCAGCTCGCTGGCCGGCACCCTGCGCGGGATCGGCCCGGACGACCTGCGGATGATCACCCTGCCGGTGGGCTACGACGAGAGCGACCCGAACCGGGTGGTGCCGCTGGAGCCGCAGGCGCGCCAGGTCTGGGACGCGCTGCGCCGCGACGTGCCCGTCCCCGAGGGGCTCACCGAGGGTTCGGACGCCGAACCGGACGCGGACGCCGACCCGCCCGCCGTACGCCGCTGACCTGTCGCTTCCCGCGCCCCGTCGCACTCAGGGCGGCGCCCCGGGCCCGGTGGAATACCCGGAGCCCTCATCACGTTTTGGCTGTCACGACCGGTCCTGGCAGACTGGTGCGTCGGCCCCGGTTCACGTGACGCATTCGGCGGAGCGACCCGGAGCCCTCCCGATACTAGGAGACACCGTGAAGCGCGAAGTCCACCCGGAGTACGTGGAGACCCAGGTCAGCTGCACCTGTGGCGCCTCGTTCACCACCCGTAGCACCGTCGGCGAAGGCAAGATCCGCGCGGACGTCTGCTCCGAGTGCCACCCGTTCTACACCGGCAAGCAGAAGATTCTCGACACCGGTGGCCGGGTGGCCCGGTTCGAGGCGCGGTTCGGCAAGAGCGCCGCAGCCAAGAAGTAGCGAACGGCACGCCGGCTCGGTCGCTCCCCGACGCGGGGGCGGCCGGACCGGCGTTTTCCGTGCCGTACCCCGGTACGGCGCCGGGCCGGGCGCACCGCACGGTCGCGCCCGTTGCCGCACGCCGCCCCGCGCGACCCCCTTCCAGCACCGTCCACCACACGTCACATCGTCCCGGGAGCCACCGAAATGTTCGAGGCGGTCGAGGAACTCATCGGCGAGCACGCCGACCTCGAACGGCTGCTCGCCGACCCGTCGGTCCACGCCGACCAGGGACGCGCCCGCACCATGAGCAAGCGCTACGCGGAGCTGACCCCGGTCATCGCCGTCTACCGCGACTGGCGGCGCTGCGCCGAGGACATCACCACCGCCCGTGAGCTCGCGGCCGAGGAGCCCGAGTTCGCCGCCGAGGTGAAGGCGCTGGAGGAGCAGTCCGCCGAACTGACCGAGCGGCTGCGCCTGCTGCTGGTCCCGCGCGACCCCGCGGACGACAAGGACGTCATCCTGGAGATCAAGGCCGGCGCCGGTGGCGACGAGTCCGCTCTCTTCGCGAGCGACCTGCTGCGGATGTACCTGCGGTACGCCGAGCGCACCGGGTGGAAGACCGAGATCATCGACGCCACCGAGTCCGAACTCGGCGGCTACAAGGACGTCCAGGTCGCGGTGAAGGCGCGCGGCCAGAGCGAGCCCGGCCAGGGTGTGTGGGCCCGGATGAAGTACGAGGGCGGTGTGCACCGGGTGCAGCGCGTTCCCGCCACCGAGTCGGCCGGCCGCATCCACACCTCCGCCGCCGGTGTGCTCGTCACCCCCGAGGCCGAGGACGTCGAGGTCGACGTCAATCCCTCGGACCTGCGCATCGACGTCTACCGCTCGTCCGGGCCGGGCGGCCAGTCGGTCAACACCACCGACTCCGCCGTCCGCATCACCCACCTGCCGACCGGTGTCGTCGCGTCGTGCCAGAACGAGAAGAGCCAGCTCCAGAACAAGGAGCAGGCGCTGCGCATCCTGCGGTCGCGCCTGCTGGCCGCCGCGCAGGAGGAGGCCGAGCGGGAGGCGTCCGACGTACGCCGCAGCCAGGTCCGCACGATGGACCGCTCGGAGAAGATCCGGACCTACAACTTCCCCGAGAACCGCATCTCCGACCACCGGGTGGGGTTCAAGGCCTACAACCTCGACCAGGTGCTCGACGGTGACCTCGATCCGGTCATCCAGGCATGTCTGGACGCCGACTCCGCCGCCCGGCTGGCCGACTCCCCGTAAGCACCGCGCGCCGCCCGGGCCCACGCCCGGAGCCGCGCCCCGGCGGGCCGCCGCCGCTACCGTGACGACCGCCGCCCGAGGGGCGGCGGCACGAGAAACGAAGGGACACGGTGAACGTAGGGTGGGTTCCGTGACACCGACCTCCCCGCCGCCCCGTTCGCTGCTGCTCGCCGAAGTGGCGCAGGCCACCCAGCGTCTCGCCGCCGCCGGCGTCGCGTCGCCGCGCTTCGACGCCGAGGAGCTCGCGGCGTTCGTGCACGGCACCGAACGCACCACGCTGCACCTGGTGGACGACGGCGACTTCGACGCCCGCTACTGGGAGGCCGTCGCCCGGCGGGAGGCCCGCGAACCGCTCCAGCACATCACCGGCCGCGCGTTCTTCCGCTATCTCGAACTCCAGGTGGGCGCCGGGGTGTTCGTGCCCCGCCCGGAGACCGAGTCGGTGGTCGGCTGGGCGATAGACGCGGTACGCGCCATGGACGTCGCCGAACCGCTGATCGTCGACCTGTGCACCGGCTCCGGGGCCATCGCCCTCGCCCTCGCCCAGGAGGTGCCCCGCTCCCGCGTACACGCGGTGGAGCTCGACGAGGGCGCGCTGGAGTGGGCTCGCAAGAACATCGAGAGCACGGCCGAGGGTTCCCGGGTCTCGCTGCACCAGGGCGACGCCCGCACCGCCCTGCCCGAACTGGACGGTCAGGTCGACCTGGTGGTCTCCAACCCGCCGTACATCCCGCTCAGCGAGTGGGAGTACGTCGCCCCCGAGGCCCGCGACCACGACCCGCAACTGGCGCTGTTCTCCGGGGAGGACGGGCTCGACACCATCCGCGGCCTGGAACGCGCCGCGCACCGGTTGCTGCGGCCCGGTGGCATCGTCGTCGTGGAACACGCGGACACCCAGGGCGGGCAGGTCCCCTGGATCTTCACCGAGGACCGCGGCTGGGCCGACGCGGCGGACCATCCCGACCTCAACAACCGTCCCCGGTTCGCCACCGCACGCCGGGTCACCCGCTGACGCGGACGCCTCGAAGGAGCACGACAGATGTCACGGCGCTACGACTGCACCGATGCGTCCGACCGTAAGCACGGCCTGCGGGAGGCCGTCTCCGCCATCCGTCGCGGGGACCTCGTCGTCCTGCCCACCGACACGGTGTACGGCATCGGTGCCGACGCCTTCAACCGCCGTGCCGTCGGTGATCTGCTGGAGGCCAAGGGCCGTGGCCGCAACATGCCCACGCCGGTGCTGGTGGGCTCCCCGAACACCCTGCACGGCCTGGTCACCGGGATGTCCGACCGCTGCTGGGAGCTGGTGGACGCCTTCTGGCCCGGCGGCCTCACCCTGGTCGCCCGGCACCAGCCCTCGCTGACCTGGGACCTGGGGGAGACCCACGGGACCGTCGCCGTCCGGATGCCGCTGCACCCGGTCGCCCTGGAGGTGCTGAAGGACTTCGGGCCCCTGGCCGTCTCCAGCGCCAACCTCACCGGTGAGGCGGCGCCGCAGGACTGCGACGCCGCGAAGCGGATGCTGGGCGACTCCGTCGCCGTCTACCTGGACGGCGGCCCCACCCCCAGTGACGTGCCGTCGACCATCGTCGACATCACCGGCCCCGTGCCGGTGCTGCTGCGTCCCGGGGCGGTGAGCGAGCAGCAGCTGCGCGAGGTCGTCCCCGACCTGGAGACCCCCCATTGACCGCGGCGGCCAGTGACGCGGACGCCGGCATAGCCGCCCTCCCCACCCAGGAGGCCGGCCAGGTCTTCCGGATCCTGCACGTCTCCACGGGCAACGTCTGCCGCTCACCGATCACCGAGCGGCTGACCCGGCTCGCCGTCACCGAACGCCTCGGTTCGGCCGGGGGACTCGTCGTGGAGAGCGCCGGCACCTGGGGCCATGTCGGCGCGCCCATGGAGGCGCACGCGGCGCAGGTGCTCACGGAGTTCGGCGCGGACACCGACGGGTTCACCGGGCGCGAGCTGCTGGACGAGCACGTCATCCGGGCCGACCTGGTGCTGACCGCGACCCGCGACCACCGTGCCCAGGTCATCTCCATGGGGCACTCCGCCGGGCTGCGCACCTTCACCCTGAAGGAGTTCACCCGGCTGGTCCGGGTCATCGACATGGCGACGCTGCCGGACGCCACCGAACCCGGCGGGCTGGTCTCCCGGGCGCGGGCGCTCAGCCGTGCCGCGGCGGCGCTCCGCGGCTGGCTGGCGGCGCCCAGCGCCGAGGCCGACGAGGTGCAGGACCCGTACGGGGCGCCGATCCCGTACTTCCGGAGCGTGGGCGAGGAGATCCACGGCGCGCTCGACCCGGTGATCACGGCGCTGACCGGCATCCGCGCCGACGGCGGGCGCTGAGCGTCCGGCGATGACTCTCCGGCCTGAGCATCCGGCCTGAGCGTCCGGCGCGGCGGAGAACGGAGCACCGCCGTCCCGGCAAGCCCCGGACCCGTCACCCCGGGTGACCGCTTCGCGGCGGGGCGCGGTGACGGGAGCCCGGGGCCGCCCGGGGCAGGTGGGAGCGTGCGGGAGGGCCCTCGTCTGGAGCTAGGGTGTGGGCCCTGAGGTCCGAATCACACTGGGGAGCCCGTGCGCGAATACCTGCTGACGCTCTGCGTGACGGCGGCCGTGACGTATCTGCTGACCGGCCCGGTGCGCAAGTTCGCGATCGCCGCCGGCGCCGTGCCGCAGATCCGCGCGCGCGACGTGCACCGGGAGCCGACCCCGCGGCTCGGCGGGATCGCGATGTTCGGCGGGTTGTGCGCCGGTCTGCTGGTGGCCTCCCAGCTGACCAACATCGGCGACGTGTTCGCCAGTTCCAGCGAGCCGCGGGCGCTGCTGGCCGGTGCCGGGCTCATCTTTCTGCTGGGCGTCCTGGACGACAAGTGGGGCGTCGACGCGCTGGTGAAGCTCGGCTGCCAGATGATCGCCGCCGGCGTCATGGTCATGCAGGGCCTGGCGATCCTGTGGCTGCCGATCCCCGGCGTGGGCGTGGTGGCGCTGACGCCGATGCAGTCGATCCTGCTCACCGTCGCGCTGGTGGTGGTCACCATCAACGCGGTGAACTTCGTCGACGGACTGGACGGTCTGGCGGCCGGCATGGTCTGCATCGCCGCCGCCGCGTTCTTCCTCTACACCTACCGCCTCTGGTACGGCTACGGGATCGAGGCCGCCGCGCCCGCCACGCTCTTCTCGGCGGTGCTCATCGGCATGTGTCTCGGCTTCCTGCCGCACAACATGCACCCGGCGCGGATCTTCATGGGCGACTCCGGCTCGATGCTGCTGGGCCTGGTGATGGCGGCCTCCGCCGCCTCGGTGACCGGCCAGGTCGATCCGGACCAGCTGAACCTCTTCACCGGTTCGGTGCGGCAGACCATCCAGGAGATGGTGCCGGTCTACATCCCGCTGCTGCTGCCGCTGACCATCATCGCGGTGCCGGTCGCCGACCTGCTGCTGGCGGTGGTGCGGCGCACCTGGAACGGGCAGTCGCCGTTCGCCGCCGACCGCGGTCATCTGCACCACCGGCTGCTGGAGATCGGCCACAGCCACAGCCGGGCCGTTCTCATCATGTACTTCTGGTCGGCGCTGATCGCCTTCGGCACCGTCGGCTTCACCGTGCGGGGCGACAGCCTGGTCGTCATCCCGACGATCGTGGGACTGAGCGCCATCGGGCTGGTGCTGCTGTTGCTGCCGCGGTTCACCCCCCGGGTGCCGTGGTGGGCGCAGCGGCTGGTGCCGCCGCGCTACCGCCGCCCGGAGCCCGTGACGACCGCCGATCGTGCCGAGGCCGTGGAGCGCGGTCTGAGCGGCGCCACGGCGGTGGGGGAGCGGCGCCGGTTCGGCCGCAGCGCGGAACGGCCCGGGCCGGGAGCGGGCCGGCATCCGGCCGGGCGGCGGGACCACCACGAGGGCCACGGCCACGATCACGACCAGAGCGGCGAGACCCGCAGTGGCGCCGGCGAGGACGGTGGCGCCGGTGGACGGCGCGAGCAGGCCGTCGGAGGCGGCGGCCGGCCGCGACAGGGCTCATGACCAGCGGCGGAGCGGTGTCGAGCGCGCCGGGCGGACCGTTTCCTCCGGTCACCCGGACGGGCGTCAGCCACGCGCGCGTGAGGTACCCCGGACGTGTGAGTTCCTGCACACGAACTAGGTAAAGACCTCATCAAATAGTTTGTGATAGCGTTCACGTAGTCCCGATGGAGCAGTTCTCGCTCTTGGGGCCCGTCAACGAAGACTTCCCCGACGTATCGCCGGAGACCACTTCATGCAGCCCAACGACGCCCGGATCCTCCGCGGCGCCGCGATCCTCACTGCCGTGGCCGGTGCGATCGCCCTCGTGGCGGGCGCCGTGCTGCGTGGTTCCGAGGGAGCGGTGAGCGTCGGCCTCGGCGTGCTCGTCGGCGGCCTGTTCTTCGCATCCGGGCAGTTCGCGCTCGCCAAGGTGGTCCACCGGCGGCCCGACCTGCTGATGGGGGCGGCCGTGGCCGTCTACATCAGCAAGGTCCTCGTGCTGCTGGCCCTCCTGGTGATCCTGCGGGACGCCTCGTTCATGGACGGCCGCCTCTTCGCCCTGGGTGTCCTGGTGACCTCGGTGGCGTGGATCGTGGGCCAGGTCCACGGCAACCTCAAGGTCAAGACGCCCTACGTGGTGACCGGCGAGCAGACCCCGGCCGCCGGGCCCGGCACCGACGACAAGGCCACCGGCTGATGCCGGGCCTGGTCGGCGCCGACCTCGCGGGGGGCGGCATAAGGGTGCCCTTCGCGGGCTGCTATTGTCCGTCGCCGGAGCCTCAGCTGACGACGGGACGCGCGCTGTACGGGACAGCCGCGCGTGCCCCCCGGACTCCCAAGGGGCGGCGTGGTGTTCGTGCCGGCCGGCTCCTCCTCCCGTCACTTACCCAGTCCAGTGCCGTTCCGTGGCACGCCGCCACGCCCACACGCGAGGTAGCCGTATCCATGCGTCATGCCGAAGGAGCTCGCGGTGAATAGCGACCAGACGCTCGCCTTCGAGACCGACTGCCATCTCTTCCAGGACTGCGGCTACCCCGCTCCTTCGCTCTGGTCGTTCCAGTTCGAGCCGATCTTCAGCATCGGCGGCTTCGACTTCAACAAGCCGGCGCTGCTCGCGATCCTCGGCTCGCTGCTGGTCATCGGCTTCTTCTGGGCGGCGTTCGGCAACGCGAAGGTCGTCCCGGGCAAGCTGCAGATGGTCGCGGAGATCCTCTACGACTTCGTCCGCACCGGCATCGCGCGGGCGGTCATCGGCAAGCAGGCGGAGTCGTTCGTACCCCTGCTGGTCTCGCTGTTCTTCACGGTCTGGATGTTCAACCTCTGGGCCGTGATCCCGGTCGCGCAGCTGCCGGCCTCCTCGATCATCGCCTACCCGATCGCGCTGGCGCTGGTCGTGTGGGTCACGTACATGACGGTGACCTTCAAGACCAACGGGTTCGTCGGCGGCATCCGCAACATCTGCGTGCCGAGCGGGCTGCCGAAGCCGATCTACGTGATCGTCACGCCGATCGAGATCCTGTCGAACGTCTTCCTGCGGCCGTTCACGCTGGCCGTGCGTCTGTTCGCCAACATGTTCGCGGGCCACGTCCTGATCCTGGTCTTCCTGATCGGCGCCTGGTACATGCTCGGCACCGTCGTCGGCACCTTCTTCGCCGTCGGCTCGCTGGTCATGACGCTCGTGATCACGGTCTTCGAGCTCTTCATCCAGGCGCTGCAGGCCTACGTGTTCACGATCCTGACCGCGACCTACATCTCGGGCGCGCTGGAAGAGCCGCACTGACCCGCTTCTTCTGACCCGCCCGACGGGGGCCCTCGCGGTCCCCAGCCGCCAGACGACCGGTGGACACATGTCCACCGGCCTATCACAGAGAAGGAACCACGGACATGTCCGCTGCTTTCGAGACCCTCGCCGCCGTCAACGGCAACATCGGCACCATCGGCTACGGCATCGGCGTCATCGGTGCCGGTGTCGGCGTCGGTTACATCTTCGGCAACGGTGTGCAGGCCATCGCCCGCCAGCCCGAGGCCGCCGGCCTCATCCGTCAGAACATGCTCCTCGGTGCCGCCCTGGTCGAGGCGCTCGCCCTGATCGGCTTCGTCACCCCGTTCATCTTCAACTGACGGGTCCCTCACCCGAGCCGTTCACGACGAAAGGTCCACCATGATGATTCAGCTGGCCGCAGACGGGCCGCAGAGTCCGCTGCTGCCCGTCCTGCCTGAGATCGTCATCGGTCTGATCTGCATCGGTGTCGTCTACCTCGCCTTCCACAAGAAGCTCCTCCCGGCCGTCAACAAGGCGCTGGACGAGCGGCGGGAAGCCATCGAGGGCGGCATGGAGAAGGCCGAGGCCGTCCAGGCCGAAGCGCGGCAGACCCTTGAGGAGTACCGCGCGCAGCTCGCCGATGCCCGGCGGGACGCCTCACGCCTGCGCCAGGAAGCCCAGGAGCAGGGCGCCACGCTGATCGCCGAGATGCGCGAGGAGGGCCAGCGCCAGCGCGAGGAGATCATCGCCGCCGGTCACGCCCAGATCACCGCGGAGCGTCAGCAGGCCGCCGAGGCCCTGCGTCAGGACGTCGGCAAGATCGCCACCGAACTCGCGGGCCGGCTCGTCGGGGAGTCCCTTGAGGACCACGCCCGCCAGAGCCGCACCATCGACCGTTTCCTCGACGACCTCGAGGAGAAGGCCGAGGCTGCCCGGTGACCGGTGGAGTGAGCCGCGACGCCCTGGCCGCCTCCCGGGAACGGCTGAACACCCTGGTGGACTCCACCGGCGTGGCGGCCGGGACCCTGGCGGACGACCTCGCGAAGGTGACGTCGCTGTTGGACCGCGAGGTCTCGCTGCGCCGCGTCCTCACCGACCCGTCCCAGCCCGGCCAGGGGAAGGCCGACCTCGTCGGCCGGCTCCTCGGCGGCCAGATCGGCGGCGAGAGTGTCGACCTGGTGTCGGGCATGGTCCGCTCCCGCTGGTCCGCCTCCCGTGACCTGGTGGACGCGGTGGAGGAGCTGGCGGACACCGCCGACCTCATCGCGGCCGAGCAGGCCGGGAACCTGGACGCGGTGGAGGACGAGCTGTTCCGGTTCGGCCGCATCGTGGCCGGGTCCCCGGAGCTGCGCACCACGCTCGGCGGCAAGGAGTCCGACGACGCTCTGCGCACCGCGCGGACCGCGCTCGTCGAGCGGCTCCTGGGCGGACGGGCCCAGCCCGTCACCCAGCGGCTGGTCAGCCGGCTCGTCCTGCACCCGCGGGGACGTAGCCTGGAAGCGGGCCTGGAGTCACTCTCCAGGCTGGCGGCCGACCGCCGTAACCGTTCGGTGGCGGTCGTGGTGTCGGCGGTGCCGCTCAGCGACGAGCAGAAGCGTCGCCTCGGCAGCGCCCTCGCCCGGACGTACGGCCGTGACATCCAGCTCAACCTGGATGTCGACCCCTCGGTACTGGGCGGGATCTCCGTCCGGATCGGGGACGAGGTCATCAGCGGCACCATCGCCGACCGGCTCGACGACGTCCGCCGCCGCATGGCCGGCTGACAGCGGCTGTGCCGCCGGCCCGTTCCCGGGCCGGCGGATGTACCGCGCCCCACCAACTCAAGAAGCAGTATTCAGCGGCCCGAGTTGGGCCGTACGAAGACTTACGGTCCCAACAAGGAGAGCAGGGAACCCAGATGGCGGAGCTCACGATCCGGCCGGATGAGATCCGGGACGCGCTGGAGAATTTCGTCCAGTCGTACACGCCGGACGCCGCCTCGCGCGAAGAGGTCGGCACGGTCAGCGTTGCCGGTGACGGCATCGCGAAGGTCGAGGGCCTTCCCTCGGCCATGGCGAACGAACTGCTGAAGTTCGAGGACGGCACCCTCGGCCTCGCCCTCAACCTCGAGGAGCGCGAGATCGGTGCCGTCGTCCTCGGCGAGTTCAACGGTATCGAGGAGGGCCAGCCGGTGCAGCGCACCGGTGAGGTGCTCTCCGTCGGTGTCGGCGAGGGCTACCTCGGCCGGGTCGTCGACCCGCTGGGCAACCCGATCGACGGCCTCGGCGAGATCGAGACCAGCGGTCGCCGCGCCCTGGAGCTGCAGGCCCCCACGGTCATGGACCGCAAGTCGGTCCACGAGCCGATGGAGACCGGCTACAAGGCCGTCGACACGATGACCCCGATCGGCCGCGGTCAGCGTCAGCTGATCATCGGCGACCGGCAGACCGGTAAGACCGCGCTCGCGGTCGACACCATCATCAACCAGCGCGACAACTGGCGTTCCGGCGACACCAACAAGCAGGTCCGCTGCATCTACGTGGCGATCGGCCAGAAGGGCTCCACCATCGCCTCGGTGCGTGGCGCCCTGGAGGAGGCCGGCGCGCTGGAGTACACCACCATCGTGGCCGCTCCCGCGTCGGACCCGGCGGGCTTCAAGTACCTCGCCCCCTACACCGGCTCGGCCATCGGCCAGCACTGGATGTACGAGGGCAAGCACGTCCTGATCATCTTCGACGACCTGTCGAAGCAGGCCGACGCCTACCGCGCCGTCTCGCTGCTGCTGCGCCGCCCGCCGGGCCGCGAGGCCTACCCGGGTGACGTCTTCTACCTGCACTCCCGTCTGCTGGAGCGTTGCGCCAAGCTCTCCGACGAGATGGGCGCCGGCTCGATGACCGGTCTCCCGATCGTCGAGACCAAGGCCAACGACGTGTCGGCGTTCATCCCGACCAACGTCATCTCCATCACCGACGGCCAGTGCTTCCTGGAGTCCGACCTCTTCAACGCCGGTGTCCGTCCGGCGCTGAACGTCGGTATCTCGGTCTCCCGTGTCGGTGGTTCCGCGCAGCACCCGGCGGTCAAGCAGATCACCGGTTCGCTCCGTGTGGACCTCGCCCAGTTCCGTGAGCTGGAGGCGTTCGCCGCCTTCGGCTCCGACCTGGACGCGGCCTCGAAGGCGTCCCTGGAGCGCGGTAAGCGCATGGTGGAGCTGCTCAAGCAGGAGCAGTACAACCCCTTCGCCACCGAGAACCAGGTCGTCTCCATCTGGTCCGGCACCAACGGCCTGATGGACGACATCCCGGTCGAGGACATCCGCCGGTTCGAGCGCGAGCTGCTGGACCACATGGGTCGCGAGAACAAGGACCTGATGACCTCGATCCGCGAGGGCCGGAAGATGTCGAAGGACACCGTCTCCGCCATCGGCGTCGCGGTGAACAAGTTCAAGCAGCAGTTCGAGACCTCGGACGGCAAGCTGCTGGGCGAGGGCTGAGCATGGGAGCCCAGCTCAGGGTCTACAAGCGACGGATCAAGTCCGTCACTGCGACCAAGAAGATCACCAAGGCGATGGAGATGATCGCCGCCTCGCGCATCATCAAGGCGCAGCGCAAGGTGGACGCCTCGACTCCGTACGCCGACGAGCTGACCGGCGCGGTCACCGCGGTCGCGTACAGCGCCAGTGACGTCAAGCACCCCCTGACCACCGAGGTGGAACGGCCGGTGCGGGCGGCGCTGCTGCTGATCACCAGCGACCGCGGCCTGGCGGGCGGGTACTCCAGCAACGCCATCAAGGCGTCGGAGTCCCTGACCGCCAAGCTGGTGGCCGAGGGCAAGCAGGTCGACCACTACGTGGTGGGACGCAAGGGTGTGAGCTACTACACCTTCCGTGAGCGCCCCCTCCAGGAGTCGTGGACCGGCTTCACCGACAGCCCCGAGTACTCCGACGCGAAGGCCATCGCCGCTCCGCTGATCGCCGCCATAGAGCGGGAGACGGCGGACGGCGGGGTCGACGAGCTCCACATCGTCTTCACCGAGTTCCGCTCGATGATGACGCAGACCCCGGTGGAGCGCCGGATGCTGCCGCTGACCCTGAGCAGGACCGCGGAGGACTCCGCCGCGGTCTTCGCCAAGGGTGCCTCGGTGCACGCGCTGTACGAGTTCGAGCCCGGTGCCGAGCAGGTACTCGACGCGCTGCTGCCGCGGTATGTGGAGAGCCGGATCTACAACGCGCTGCTGCAGTCGGCCGCTTCCGAGCACGCCGCACGCCGGCGGGCGATGAAGTCGGCGACCGACAACGCCGAAGACCTCATCAAGTCGCTCACGCGGCTTGCCAACGCGGCCCGCCAGGCCGACATCACCCAGGAAATCAGCGAGATCGTCGGCGGTGCCAGCGCCCTGGCCGACGCGACCGCGGGGAGTGACAGGTAAACATGACTACTGCTGCTGAGACGGCGACGGGCCGCGTCGCGCGGGTCATCGGCCCGGTCGTCGACGTGGAGTTCCCCGTCGACGCGATGCCGGAGATCTACAACGCCCTCAAGGTCGAGGTCCTGGACCCGACCGCCGAGGGTGCCACCAAGACTCTGACGATGGAGGTGGCCCAGCACCTCGGTGAGGGCCTCGTCCGCGCCATCGCCCTGGAGCCCACCGACGGTCTGGTCCGCCAGGCCACGGTGCGCAACACCGGCGACGGCATCACGGTGCCCGTCGGTGACGTCACCAAGGGCCGGGTGTTCAACACCCTCGGCAAGATCCTCAACGAGCCCGAGGCCGAGGCCGAGGTCACCGAGCGCTGGCCGATCCACCGCAAGGCGCCCGCCTTCGACCAGCTCGAGTCGAAGACCGAGATGTTCGAGACCGGCCTGAAGGTCGTCGACCTGCTGACCCCGTACGTCAAGGGCGGCAAGATCGGTCTGTTCGGTGGTGCCGGTGTCGGCAAGACCGTGCTCATCCAGGAAATGATCATGCGTGTGGCCAAGCTGCACGAGGGCGTTTCCGTCTTCGCCGGCGTCGGCGAGCGCACCCGTGAGGGCAACGACCTCATCGCGGAGATGGCCGAGTCCGGCGTGCTCCCGCAGACCGCGCTCGTCTTCGGCCAGATGGACGAGCCGCCGGGGACCCGTCTCCGCGTCGCGCTGGCCGGTCTGACCATGGCGGAGTACTTCCGCGATGTGCAGAAGCAGGACGTGCTGTTCTTCATCGACAACATCTTCCGCTTCACCCAGGCCGGTTCCGAGGTCTCCACCCTGCTGGGCCGGATGCCCTCCGCGGTGGGTTACCAGCCGAACCTGGCGGACGAGATGGGTCAGCTCCAGGAGCGGATCACGTCGACCCGCGGTCACTCGATCACCTCCATGCAGGCGATCTACGTCCCCGCGGACGACCTGACCGACCCGGCGCCGGCCACCACCTTCGCCCACCTGGACGCCACCACGGTGCTGTCCCGTCCGATCTCCGAGAAGGGCATCTACCCGGCGGTCGACCCGCTGGACTCGACGTCCCGGATTCTGGACCCGCGCTTCATCGCCCAGGAGCACTACGACACGGCGACCCGTGTCAAGGGAATCCTGCAGAAGTACAAGGACCTCCAGGACATCATCGCCATTCTCGGTATCGACGAGCTCGGCGAGGAGGACAAGCTCACCGTCCACCGCGCCCGCCGTATCGAGCGCTTCCTGTCGCAGAACACCCACGCGGCGAAGCAGTTCACCGGCATGGACGGTTCGGACGTCTCGCTGGAGGAGTCGATCACCGCGTTCAACGCGATCGCCGACGGTGACTACGACCACTTCCCCGAGCAGGCGTTCTTCATGTGCGGTGGTCTTGACGACCTGAAGGCCAAGGCCAAGGAGCTGGGCGTCTCCTGACACCCGGCCCGGTCCGAGGGGGCGGGGCGCGCTCCGCCCCCTCGGACCATCCCGGGGCCCTCCCCGGGGACCGTCGTCACTCTTATTCATCGGATTCCATCAGAAGGAGCCATCGTGGCTGAGCTGGACGTCGAGCTGGTCGCCGCGGACCGCAGGGTCTGGTCGGGCAAGGCCGGCATGGTCGTCGCCCGGACCACGTCGGGCGACATGGGCATCATGCCCAACCACCAGCCGGTGCTGGCGGTGCTGCAGACAGGCCCGGTGACCATCCGCACCACCGGCGAGAGCGGGAAGGGCACCGTCATCGCCGCAGTGCACGGCGGCTTCCTCTCCTACTCGGACGGTAAGCTGTCGCTGCTGGCGGAGATCGCCGAGCTGGCCGACGAGATCGATGTCGAGCGCGCCGAGCGGGCGTTGGAGAAGGCGAAAGCCGACACCGACGCGCACGCCGAGCGTCGCGCCCACGTACGACTCGCGGCTGCTGCCAGGACCAACTGACCGAAGTCCTGACGGTTCACTAGAAGCGAGGAGGTCGGTCGGGATGGTCCTCCTGCTCGTGCTGTGCGTGGTGCTGCTGGCCCTGGTGCCGGTGGGACTCTTCGCTTTCGGTGTCCGCCGGCGGCTGATCCAGCGGCCGGGCGGCACCTTCGACTGCAGCGCCCGGTGGACCCCCCCGGTGGCGGGCAAGTCACCCGGCAAGGGGTGGGTCTACGGGGTCGCCCGCTACAACGGTGACCACATCGAGTGGTTCCGTGTCTTCTCCTACGCGCCCCGGGCACGGATGACGCTGGAGCGCGACCGCATCCAGGTACGCGACCGGCGCAGGCCCAGCGGCGAGGAGGAACTGGCGCTGCTCTCCGGGGCCGTGGTGCTCGCCTGCCGCCATGACGCCCTCGATGTGGAGCTGGCGATGAGCGAGGACGCGCTCACCGGTTTCCTCGCCTGGCTGGAAGCGGCTCCGCCCGGCCAGCGCGTCAACGTCGCCTGACCGTCTCCGCCGAGAGCGGGCCCGGAGCCTGGGTGGCCCGCCTACCTCATCCGGCCCACGAGCACCGAGACGGTGACGTCCTCGGTGACGTACTGCTCCTCCGGAAGCGACCGGCGGATCTGCTCCGCGAAGGCCGGCCGGGCGTCCGGCCCGGGGAGCTTGTCGGCGGGGATGGCCGAGTAGACGCCGCCGATGAGCCGGTCGAGGCTCAGCCGCTCGCGGTACGCGAACACCGTCTCGTGCACGTCCTCGAAGCCCGCCGTCTCCAGTGCCTGCCCGTACCGGACCCGGTCCGACGCGGCGGTGCCGCAGGAATCCGCACGTATCTCTCCGAAACGCTCCTCCAGGCAGGCTCGGAGCGAGCGGGACCACTGACTGTCCTGCAACCACAGCGGCGTCCCGTTGGCGACCACGGCGACGCCTCCCCCGGGGCGGACCATGCGCGCCAGCGTCCGGAAGAGCTCCTGATGGTCCATCCAGTGGAGTGCCTGCCCGATGACCGCCATCGCCAGCCGGCGCTGCGCCAACAGCCCGCCGAGCGCGGGGACGTCGCTGTCGGCACCGAGGACCCACGTCGCGTTGCGCACGTCGCCTCTCGCGGCTTCCTCCCTGGCGAGCCGCAGCATGTCCGGCTCGGGATCCATGCCGATGACCCAGCCGACCCGGGAGGCGAGAGGGACGGCCATCTGACCGGTGCCGCACCCCAGATCGAGCACCACGTCGTCCGCGCCCAGCACGAAGGCCCCCTGCAGCGCATCGAGAGCCTCGGGCGGATAGCCACGCCGGAACTCCGCGTAGTACTCGGCGACGTCACCACTGAACCCCAGAGCCATGGCGACCACCCTGGCAGAGCACAACCCCGGGGGAACAGCTCCCCGGCGGGCCTTCAGCTGACGGCGGAAGCCGGCCGGTCCGCGACCTCCCCGCCCCGGCCGCCCTCGGCCGGCCCCGGGCCCCGTCACCACGCACCGACATGGCTGCGTCCCGAGGCCACTCCGAGCCACCCGGACCCGGCGGCACCTGCGGTCCGGGGAGGTCAGCGAAGCCGGCCGTCGCGTCCCGTCCCCGGACGCGGGTCAGCCGGGGAGACGGCGGGCGGACCGTCTCCCCGGCTGGTCTGGAGGGGCCGCCGCTGGGGAGCGGCGGCCCGGGTGGGTCAGCCGTTGAGTCCCTGGTCGATGGCGTTGATCAGCACGCCGTCGGAGGTGTCACCGCTGAGCTCCCAGAACATCGCTCCGCCCAGGCCCTGCTGCTTGGCCCAGTCCATCTTGGCGCGGATGGTCTGCGGGGTGTCGTAGCTCCACCACTGGTTGCCGCAGTGGGCGTAGGCGGTACCGCCCACCGTGCCGGTGGCCGGGCAGCGCTGTGCCAGCACCTTGTAGTCCTCGATGCCGGCCTCGTAGGTGCCCGGGGCGGCCCCGGTGGCGCTGCCGCCCGGTGCCGACTGGGTGACGCCGGTCCAGCCGCGGCCGTAGAAGCCGATGCCGAGCGTCAGCTTGTGGGAGGGGACTCCCTGGGCCTTCAGCTTGGCGATGGCGTCCGCGCTGTTGAAGCCCTGCTGCGGGATGCCGGGGTAGGAGGTGAGGGGCGAGTGCGGTGCGGTCGGGCCCTGTGCGGCGAAGGCACCGAAGAAGTCGTAGGTCATCACATGGATCAGGTCGGCGTACTGGGCGCCGCCCGCGTAGTCGACGGCGTCGATCTTGCCGCCGCTGGAGGCGTCGGCGGTGATCGCCGCCGTCACCAGCTGGTCGCCGAAGACGCCCTTGAAGGTCTGCATCATCGTCCGGAAGATCTGCGGGCCGCTGCTGTCACAGCTCAGGCCGCAGCCGTTGGGGTACTCCCAGTCGAGGTCGATGCCGTCGAAGACACCGTCCCAGCGCGGGTCGTTGACCAGGTCGAAGCAGGACTGGGCGAACGCCTGCGGGTTCTGCATCGCCTCGGTGAAGCCGCCTGACCAGGTCCAGCCGCCGAACGACCAGACGATCTGGATGTGCGGGTACATCTCCTTGAGCTTCTTCAACTGGTTGAAGTTGCCCCGCAGCGGCTGGTCCCAGGTGTCCGCGACGCCGTCCACGCTCTCGGCGGCGGTGTAGGCACGGTCGGTGGCCGCGTAGGAGTCGCCCATGGTGCAACGGCCGTTCTGGACGTTGCCGAAGGAGTAGTTGATGTGGGTGATCTTCGACGCCGAACCCGAGGTGACGATGTTGCGGGCGTGGTAGTTGCGGTCGTAGACGCCCCACTCGGTGAAGTAGCCGGTGATCACGTGGTCGCCGGGCTCACCCGGACCGGGGTCGGTCGGGTCGGTCGGGTCCGGGTCCGTGGGGTCGGGGTCCGTGGGGTCCGGGTTGGTCGGGTCGGGGTTGGTCGGGTCCGGATCGGTCGGGTCCGGGTTCGTCGGGTCGCCGCCACCGTCACAGGAGACGCCGTTGACGCGACATCCGGTGGGCTCTCCGGTACCGCTGCCGGTGAAGCCGAAGCTGGCGGTGGCCCCGGGGGCGAGCGTGCCGTTCCAGCCGGTGTTGGTCACCGAGTAGTGGTTGCCGGACCGGGTCAGCACCCCGTCCCAGACGGTGGAGGTGGAGGTTCCGCTGGGGAACTCCCACTCGACGGTCCAGCCGTTGATGGTGGAGGTCCCGGTGTTGGTGACGGTCCACTGGCCGCCGAAGCCGGTGTCCCACTGGGAGACCTTGGAGAAGGAGGCGGTCGCCGTGGCCGCCTGTGCGGGGCTCGCCAGCACGACCAGGGCGGTCATGGGCAGGGCGAGGACGGCGAGCAGGGCGACCAGCCGGCGGCCGGTTCTGCGTCTGTGTGCTGAGGTACCTGACTGCAAGGGAACTCCCGGGGTTTCGGTCAGACAGATCGAGGGGAATCTGCGCCGCCCGCGAGCACGGCTTGTCATGCTTGCGCTCACTGCAGACGCGATGAGAGTAGGACTGGTCTGGACCAGGGGTCAATAGGTCTGTACCACCGGCCTGAGCACGTCGAACAGCGGTTCGTGGCAGTGCTGTTGCCGCACGTCGGGGCCGGTGGTGGTACCGGTGGTGCGCATGGGAACCGAGGTGCGGGAGCGGTGGCGGTGCGGCACACGCCCGGACGGCCGCCGCCCGGCGCGGACGCCCGAAGGCGGCCCGCACCGGGCGGCAGCGTCTGTCCGGCGCGTCTCAGCGCGCGTCAGCGGTCTCTCAGCGCAGTCCCTCGTCCATCGCCGCGATCAGCTCACCGTCGGCGGTGTCACCGTGCAGCTCCCAGAAGAAGGCGCCACCCAGGCCCTGGTCCTGGGCGTAGGCCATCTTGGTCAGGATCGTCTCCGGGGTGTCATAGCTCCACCAGTCGTCGCCGCAGTGCGCGTACGCCGTGCCGCCGACGAACCCGGTGACGGGGCAGATCTCCTTGAGGACCTTGTAGTCCTCGATGCCCGCCTCGTAGGTGCCCGGGGCGGCCCCGGTGGCGCTGCCGCCCGGCTCGCTCTGGGTGACTCCGGTCCAGCCGCGACCGTAGAAACCGATGCCCAGCAGCAGCTTCTCCCGCGGCACACCCTGCGCGACGAGCTTCTGGATCGCCTCGTCGGAGGTGAAGCCCTCCTGCGGGATGCCGTCGTAGGGGGTCAGCGCGGAGTGGGGGGCAGTCGGGCCCTGCGGCGCGAAGGCGCCGAAGAAGTCGTAGGTCATGACCGCGATGTAGTCCGCGTTCTCCGCGCCGTAGGCGTAGTCCACGGCGTCGATCTTCCCGCCCTCGGAGGCGTCGGCGGTGATGGCGGCCGTGACCAGCTGGTCACCGAAGACGTCACGGAAGGAGCTCATCATGTCCCCGAAGATCCGGGGGCCGCTGCTGTCGCACTCCAGACCGCAGCCGTTGGGGTACTCCCAGTCGAGGTCGATGCCGTCGAAGACGCCTTCCCACTGCGGGTCGTTGACCAGGTCGAAGCAGGACTGCGCGAAGCGCTCCGGGTCCTCCATCGCCTCGCCGAAGCCGCCCGACCAGGTCCAGCCGCCGAACGACCACAGCACCTGGATGTGGGGGAACTCCTCCTTCAGCTGGAGCAGCTGGTTGAAGTTGCCGCGCAGCGGCTGGTCCCAGGCGTCGGCTTCCCCGCTGACGCTCTCCTCGGCGGTGTACGAACGCTCCAGCGCCGCGTACGAGTCGCCCATCACGCACTCGCCGTTCCGCACGTCGCCGAACGCGTAGTTGATGTGCGTGAGCTTCTCGGCCGAGCCCGAGGTCACGATGTTCTTGACCAGGTACTCGCGGTCGTAGGTGCCCCACTCGGTGAAGTAGCCCAGGTTGACGTGGTCACCGGGGCTCGTCGGCTGCTCCGGGTCGGTGGGGTCCGGGTCGGTGG
>NZ_BHZI01000020.1 GCF_004305975.1 Streptomyces otsuchiensis | reverse complement strand
ATCCCCACCCCGCCCGCGTCCGTCATGCGGTCGCGGTCTGTCGGGGTCGGCCCGGAGCGCCTAGCCTGGAAGACGCAGTCGGTTCGCCCTGCCCGCCAGGCAGGCGCGTCGCAAGAGGGAACCCGGTGGGAATCCGGGACTGCCCCGCAGCGGTGAGTGGGAACGACCGCCGTCACACGCACTGGACGTGCCGCGTCCGGGAAGCGACGGCCAGTAGGCGCCGTACACGTCCTGACGTGTACGGCCGGCCCATGAGTCCGAAGACCTGCCACTGCCCGCGCGCCACCTGGCGTGCGGCGATCTCGGTGACCCTCGAGGGCGGGTCGGAGCACACGCGGACCGACGCGGCGCGCCACGCGGCGTGCCCGGCCGTCGGCGGCCGCACGCGTTCCTTCGCGCCTGAACGGGTCGTCCCGGGGTCGTATCCGCACGACTCGCGAAGGAGAGTCACGTGACACCGAAGTCCGCAGCCGCGGCAGCGGGGGCGACCGTCCACGGTTACCCCCGGCAGGGCGGGAACCGGGAGCTGAAGAAGGCCGTCGAGGGTTACTGGAAGGGCACGGTCACGGCCGCGTCGCTCCAGGAGACTGCGGCGGGCCTGCGCCGGGAGAACTGGCGGCAGCTCGCCGAGACCGGCGTCCGGGAGGTCCCGACCGGGGACTTCTCGTTCTACGACCATGTGCTGGACACCAGCGTGATGGTCGGGGCGGTGCCGGCCCGGCACCGTGAGGCGTACCAGGACGACGCCCTGGACGGCTACTTCGCGATGGCGCGCGGCACCCAGGATGTGGCGCCGCTGGAGATGACCAAGTGGTTCGACACCAACTACCACTACCTCGTGCCCGAGTTGGGCCCTGACACGGTCTTCTCGGCAGACTCCGCCAAGCAGGTCGGGGAGCTGCGGGAGGCGCTCGCGCTCGGGCTGGCCGCCCGCCCGGTCCTCGTCGGGCCCGTCACGTACCTGCTGTTGTCCAAGCCGGCGCCGGGCGTGGACCCGTCGTTCGACCCGCTGACACTGCTGGACCGGCTGCTGCCGGTGTACGCGGAGGTCCTGGCCGACCTCCGCGCCGCCGGCGCGGAGTGGGTGCAGCTGGACGAGCCGGCGCTGGTCCAGGACCGCACTCCGGCCGAACTCAACGCCGCCACCCGCGCGTTGCGCGACCTCGGCGCGCTGGAGGACCGCCCCCGGCTGGTCGTCGCCTCCTACTTCGACCGGCTCGGCGAGGCGCTGCCGGTGCTGGCCAAGGCCCCGGTGGAGGGCCTGGCGATCGACTTCACCGGCCGGGCCGCCGCCAACCTCGACGCCATCGCGGCGGCGGGCGGCCTGCCCGGCAAGCGGCTGATCGCCGGTGTCATCGACGGCCGCAACGTCTGGATCAACGACCTGTCGGCGTCCCTCAGCGTGCTGGCCACGCTGCTGGGCCTGGCCGACCGGGTGGACGTCGCGCCCTCCTGCTCGCTGCTGCACGTCCCCCTGGACGCCTCGGCCGAGCGGGACATCGACCCGCAGTTCGCCCGCTGGCTGGCGTTCGCCCGGCAGAAGGCCGACGAGGCCGTCACCCTGGCGCGGGGACTGGCCGAGGGCACCGACACCGTCACCGCCCGGCTGCGCGCCAACGCCGCCGACCTGGCCTCGCGGGCGGGCTCCTCGCTCACCCACGACCCGGCGGTGCGCGCCCGCGCCGCGGCCGTCACGGCGGCCGACGCCGACCGCGGCCTGCCCTACCCGGAGCGGGCCGTCGCCCAGCGGGCCAAGCTCGGGCTTCCGCTGCTGCCGGTGACGACCATCGGTTCGTTCCCGCAGACGGGCGAACTGCGGTCGGCCCGCGCCGACCTGCGCGCCGGCCGGATCGACGCCGACGGCTACGACGAGCGCATCGCGGCCGAGATCCGCGAGGTCATCTCCTTCCAGGAGAAGGCCGGACTCGACGTCCTGGTGCACGGCGAGCCCGAACGCAACGACATGGTGCAGTACTTCGCCGAGCAGCTGAACGGCTACCTGGCAACCCGGCACGGCTGGGTGCAGTCCTACGGCACCCGCTATGTGCGCCCGCCGATCCTCGCCGGGGACATCTCCCGTCCCGAGCCGATGACGGTCGGCTGGACGAAGTTCGCCCAGTCGCTGACCGACCGCCCGGTCAAGGGCATGCTGACCGGCCCGGTCACCATGCTGGCCTGGTCGTTCGTCCGCGACGACCAGCCCGAGGGGGAGACCGCGCGGCAGGTGGCGCTCGCCCTGCGCGACGAGGTCGACGACCTGGAGCGGGCCGGCACCTCGGTCATCCAGGTGGACGAGCCGGCGCTCCGGGAGACACTGCCGCTGCGCGCCGCCGACCGGCCCGGATACCTGGCCTGGGCCACCGAGGCGTTCCGGCTGGCGACCAGCGGGGTACGTCCGGACACCCAGATCCACACCCACATGTGCTACGCCGAGTTCGGCGACATCATCTCCGCGATCGACGACCTCGACGCGGACGTGATCAGCCTGGAGGCGGCCCGTTCGCACATGCAGGTCGCGGGCGAGCTGGCCTCGCACGGCTACCCGCGCGAGGTGGGACCGGGTGTCTACGACATCCACTCGCCCCGGGTGCCGGACGCCGAGGAGGCCGCGGGGCTGCTCCGCAAGGGCCTGGCGGCGATCCCCGCCGAACGGCTGTGGGTCAACCCGGACTGCGGTCTGAAGACCCGTGGCTGGCCGGAGGTGCGCTCCGCCCTGGAGAACCTGGTCACCGCCGCCCGCACCACCCGTGAGTCGCTGGGCACCGACGGCTGAGCACGACGTCGGGCGGCACCGGCCCGGGGGATCACGTCCTCCGGGCCGGCGCCGTGGGCCGGTGGGGCCCCGGTGGTCGCTCGCCTTGACGGTCGTCGGTGGTCAGCCGCCGGGCAGGATGTCCCCGTGCCGATGCCGGCCGAAGTACCAGCGGTCCTGGAGGGCCCGCCGGACCGGCCCGCGGCCGTACTCCGCGCCCGCCGCCGTCGCGGGCTGAACCGCGGTGGCGGGAGCGCCGGGGTGACCCACGCGCCGGGGCCCGGCGGACCGTTCGGTCCGCCGGGCCCCGGCAATTCCCGTCAGGCCGCTCAGTGGTCGAGCAGCCCTCCGCCGAAGCCCTCCAGCGGGTTCTCGGTGTTGAGGTCGACCACGTCGGCGCCCTGCGGCGGCGTGAAGTAGAAGCTGCCGCCCGCCGGCTGCTCGTAACGGATGTGGGTGAACGCCACGTCGGCGACGGTGCCTTCCGGGCCCTGGACGGTGACGGCGAGCGGCAGCCCGGTCTCGGCGTCGACCGAGATCCGCACCGAGTCGACGGCCGCGTAGCCGTTCTCGACGGTCTCGTGCGGCGTCACCACCAGCTGGTAGGCGCTCTGGCCCGCGACCTTGGCGGTGCCGTCGACCGTGATGTCGGCGTGCTCGTCCGCCTCGGCGAGGAACCGCTGCGCCAGCTCCTGCGGGGTGAGAGTCGCGAACTCGCCGGCCGCGCCGTGCCGGCGCTCGGCCTCCGCCGCGGCCTCGTCGGCGGCCTCCGCGAGCTCCTCCTCGGGGATCTCGGCGTGGTAGGCGGTGTTGCCGGCGCTGTCGTACATCCAGACGTCACCCGCGTTGTGGATGACGCTGAACTCCTCCGAGCCGTCCGCGATGGCGATCCGCTGACGCTCGGGGCCGTCCACGGCGACCCGCAGGGTGCTGTTGCCCGTCGCCAGGGAGGCGAGCCGGGCGGAGGGGCCGTCGAGGTTGTCGCCGAGCGCGCCGAGCGCCGGCACGTTCAGGCCGAGGTCGACGCGCACCGTGCCGCTGAGCTGGTCGGCGTCGGACTCGGTGACCTTCACCAGCAGCTCCTCGGCGCTGATGCCGGGAAGCTCCGGTCCGCGGTCGCTGGCCAGCGCCGGGTACACCCCTGCTCCGACCAGTCCGATGCCGCACACCACCGAGCCCGCCACGACGGTCCGGCGGAGCTTCTTGTCCATTGCCATCTTGTCCCCATCTCCTCGGCCCCAGGCGATCCTTCCCGGTTTCGCTCCGGGCAGTACTGATTCCATCGTGGAGAAGCGGAGAAAACGTCGGCCCACGGGTTGCCTTCCGTGTCATCCGACGGTAGGACGCCACCGCGCCGTGCCCCTCCGGGCCCCTAGGGGTGTCCCGGACATCGGCGGACGGGGACGGCCGCGTCCCGGAGGGTCGGCGCAGGTCGGGTCACGTCCCGGTGCCCCGGTGTCCCGGAGTCCGGAATGCCTGCGCCCCGGACCCTGCGACGCCCCGGACCCTTCGCCGGTCAGGCCGTACGGTCGGCGACCGCGTCGCAGAGGCCGGCCAGCGCCGCCTTCGCGGGGATGTCGGGCAGCGGCGCCAGCGTCTCGCGCGCCGAGGCGGCGTAGCGCAGGGCGTCGGCCCGCGCCGACTCCAGCGCCGGGTGGGCGCGCAGTCCGGCCAGCGCGTCGGCATGCCGGGCGTCGTCGGTGAGGTCGGAGTCGAGCAGTTCGACCAGGGCCCGGTCCTCGGCGGAGCCGCTCTGCTCGGCCTGCCGGCGCAGCCGCAGCACCGGCAGGGTGGGGATGCCCTCCCGCAGGTCGGTGCCGGGGGTCTTGCCGGATTCGTGGCTGTCGCTGGCGATGTCGAGGACGTCGTCGGCTAGCTGGAAGGCCACGCCGATGCGCTCGCCGAACTGGGTCAGGGTGTGGACGGTGGCGTCGTCGGCGCCCGACAGCAGTGAGCCGAACCGCCCGGAGACGGCGATCAGCGAGCCGGTCTTGCCGGCGATCACGTCCAGGTGGTGGTCGATCGGGTCGTCCCCCGGGCGTGGCCCGGCGGTCTCCAGGATCTGGCCGGTGACGAGCCGCTCGAACGCCTCGGCCTGTATCCGGACCGCCTCGGGGCCCAGTCCGGCGACGATGCCGGAGGCGCGGGAGAAGAGGAAGTCGCCGGTGAGCACGGCGACGGAGTTGTCCCACCGCGCGTTGGCGCTGGCGACGCCGCGCCGCACGTCCGCCTCGTCCATCACGTCGTCGTGGTACAGCGTCGCCAGATGGGTCAGCTCCACGACCACGGCCGAGGGCACCACGCCGGGCGCGTGCGGGTCGGCGAACTGTGCGGCCAGCATGACCAGCAGCGGACGGAACCTCTTGCCCCCCGCGCGCACCAGGTGCTGGGCGGTCTCGTTCAGGAACGACACGTCGCTCTTGGTGGCCTCGATCAGGCCCGCCTCGACCGCGGCCAGACCGGCCTGGAGATCAGCCTCCAGTGCCTGGTCCCGCACGCTCACCCCGAAGGGCCCCACGACGGTCACGAGCGCTTCTCCTGTCTCCGGTGCGTTGTCCCCCGCAGGGTATCCGGTCGGCCCCCGCCCGCCGCCAGCGCATACCGGCTGTGGCGACTGTCATGCCCCCGTCGGGCCGCGGGCCCGCGAGGTGCGGGCCGCGCGGCGTGCGCCGGTCCGCGGACGCCCCGTTCGGACCGGCCGCGCGCCGGGTACCGGGCCGTAGGGTATGGCCATGTCTGACGTGAGCCTGCCCGACGTGGCCGAGGACGACCTCTTCGGCCCGGACAACCTGCCCTACGGCGTCTTCACCACCGGCGACGCGCCCGACCGGCGCCGGATCGGGGTCCGCTACGGCTCCTGGGTCCTGGACGCGGGGGCCGCCGCCACCGCGGCCGGCGACCCGCATGCCGAGCTGCTGTCCGCCGCCACCCTCAACCCGCTGCTGGCGGCGGGACGGCCGGTCTGGCAGCAGGTGCGCGCCGCGCTCCGCTCCTGGCTGACCGACTCCGCGCGGCGCGAACAGCTTGCCGCCGACGGCGTGTTGCGGCCGCTGGACGAGGACGTCACGCTGCACCTGCCGTTCGAGGTCGCCGACTACGTGGACTTCTACGCGAGCGAGCACCACGCCTCCAACGTGGGCCGGATGTTCCGGCCCGACGGCGAGCCGCTGACGCCCAACTGGAAGCACATGCCGATCGGTTACCACGGCCGCGCGGGCACGGTGGTGGTCACGGGCACGCCCGTGACGCGCCCCAACGGCCAGCGGAAGGCGCCCGACGCCACCGCCCCCGACTTCGGGCCGTCCCGGCGGCTGGACATCGAGGCCGAGGTCGGCTTCGTCGTCGGCACGCCCGCCGCCCCCGGTGTGCCGGCGCCGCAGACCTCCCTCCGTGACCATGTCTTCGGCGTCTGCCTGCTCAACGACTGGTCGGCGCGGGACGTGCAGGCGTGGGAGTACGTGCCGTTGGGCCCCTTCCTCGGGAAGTCGTTCGCGACCTCGGTCTCCGCGTGGATCACCCCGCTGGACGCACTCGACGCCGCCCGGATCGCCCCGCCCGCGCGCAGCCACGAGCTGCTCCCCTATCTCGCGGACGGTGAGGGCAGCGGGGTGGAGCCCTCCGGGCTGGACCTGCGTCTGACGGTCCGGCTCAACGGTGAGGTGATCGCCGAGCCGCCGTTCGCGGCCATGTACTGGACGGCGGCACAGCAGTTGGCGCACATGACCGTCAACGGCGCGTCGCTGCGCACTGGCGACCTCTTCGCCTCCGGCACCGTCTCGGGCCCGGAGGTGCGCGAGCGCGGCTGCCTGCTGGAGCTGACCTGGTCGGGTCGCGATCCGGTCGAACTGGCCGACGACAGCCGGACGTTCCTGGAGGACGGCGACGAGGTCACCATCACCGCGTGGGCCCCGGGCGCCGAGGGCGCCCGTATCGGCCTCGGCGAGGTCACCGGACGGGTGGTCCCGGCCGCCGCGCCCTGAGCCGCCCGAAGCCCCTACCGGAGCACCCGAAGCGCTCCACGATCACGCCGCGTCGGCCCCGTCCCCACCGGGACGGGGCCGGTTCGTCTCCCGGCCTCCCGCGCGGCCGGCCGGACACCGCCCCCGGGCCTGAGGCGCGCGGCGTACGGAACCTCATCGAACCGTGCTCTCGGCGCAACCAACCACCCCCACGCTGGCGTGTACATTCAGAAGAACGTACGGCGCGATGCGGTACGGATCGGACGGCCGACCGGACGGGGCACCCGCCCCGGGCACTCCACCGGACGCCTGGACGCCCGTCCGCCGCAGCCGGCACCGCACGACCGGTCCACGGTCGACGAGACGAGAACGGACGGCGCGGCGGAGCGGGCCGGCCCCGCCCCGGGGCACGGACACCGGGCCCACGCACCGCCCGCCAGGGGGCGACTCATGAAGCGAAGGACGCGGCTGGCCATCGCCGCGACGGCCACTGCCGGACTGCTGCTCACCGGCTGCGGCGGCAGCTCCGACGACGGCGGCGGCTCCGACGGGGGGTCGGAGAGCGACTCCTCCAACGAGGCGCTGCGCGAGGCGCTCATCGATCTGCGCGAGGCCCGCGACCAGTTCACCCTCATCCCCGGCGAGGGCGTCGGTGCCGACGACTTCGACGCCGACGAGGTCGAGGAGTGGGAGGACTGGCAGGACTGGGAGGAGGACCCGGACACCTCCCCCACCCCGGACGCCGACAGCTCCCCCGGCGCGGACGCCGTCCCCGACAGCTCGGCCAACATCGGCGAGGAGATCGAGGGCATCTGGGAGGGCGAGGACGACACGTTCTTCGGCATCATGGCCCAGCAGGACACCGGCACCGGCTTCGCCAACGCCGCCTGGTTCGACCCGGTCTCCACCGAGGAGTGCATCGGGGTGCTGTTCGGCAGCCCCGTCAGTGACTGGTTCACGGTGCTGCACTGCGACGAGGACGGCGACAAGACGCTCACCGCCGCCATCGTCCAGGACGGCGACGACATCCTCGTGACCTGGGTCGAGGAGGGCGGTGACGAGCGGGACGTCACCCACACCTACGTCGGCCCCTGGGAGAGCTGACGGCCTCTCCCCTCCCGCCACCGGGGAGAGAACCGGCCGATCCGGCCCGCTTCGCCCGGCTCCGCTGCCGCCGGGCACCGCGCGTAGGGCAGAGTACGGAGTGCGGCTCCGCGCCGCGCGGAGCGCCGGGTCCGCCCGGCCGCTCCGGAACGCCCGTCACCGTGCCCGCTCCGGGCGCGGGAGCTGGACCGAGAGGGAGACCATGAACAAGCCGATACGCCTGGCCGGGCCGGCGCTGGCCGCCGCCGTGGTGCTGCTGGCCACCGGGTGCGGCAGCAGCGGTGACGACGACGCTGCGGAGGACTCGGCGGCCGACCAGAGCGAGCAGCAGGGCACCGACGGCGAGGACACCGGCGACGCCGACGCGGACGGCGAGGAGCCCGGTGACGACACCGGCGGCACCGTCAGCGCCGAACTCGCCGGTATCTGGGGAAGTTCCTCCGGCGGCGACACCCTGCTCCAGATCGGCTCGGACGGCCTGGCGACGCTGATCACCCCCAACGACGCCTGCCTCGGCGGCGCTCAGGAGGCCGCGGGCCAGGTCGTGATCAGCCTGCAGTGCTCCGTGGCGACCGAGTACAACGCGGGCCGGGCCGAGGTGAGCGGCGAGGGCCTGACCGTCGCCTGGGACGGCGGCGGCCAGCGGCTCTACGAGCGGATCGCCGACCAGGCCGTCGACTTCGCCGACCTCGACCTCGGCGAGTTCGGCCTCGACGAGCTGGAGGGCTTCGACCCCGGCTCCATCGACTTCGAGGGCATCGACCTCGACGAGCTGGAGTCGATCCTCCCGGGCGGGCCCGGCAGCGGGGACTGACCTTCCGCGGCAGCGAGACATCCGACGGCTCCCGGTTTCCCGGGAGCCGTCGTGGTCTCAGGAGAGGGTGAACGCCGTGCGACGACGCTGCGCACCAAGGCCCGCCGGAGCACCGGCCCTGGCCCTGACGCTGACGCTCGCCGCCGGGCTGCTGCTGGGCGGCTGCGGGAGCGACGTGGACAGCGGAGACCCTGGCGGCGGCAGAGAACCGGCCACGGCGCCGGAGAGCGCGCTGGAGGGCTTCGCCGGGGTCTGGAGCGTTCCTGCCGCAGACGGGGACCGAGACGGCCACGAGGGCCGCGAGGGCGCGACGCTGACCGTCCTCGAACCGTCGGGGGCCGACGCCGCGGTGGTCCAGTACGTGCCGTCGCCCCTCGGGTACGAGACCTACGCCTGCCCCTTCGGGCGGCTCACCATGGGCGAGGCGTCGCCCGAGATCGCCCTGCAGTGCACCGACGCCGGCTCGGGCCCCGGCGCGCTCCTCAACCGCACCGCCTTCCCGACGCTGGGCGACGGCGGCGACTCCCTCCGGCTGGTCTGGGACGACGGCACCAAGGAGGAGTTCCGGCGGCTGCGACCCTGACGCCGACGCCGACGCCGACGCCGTCACCGACACCCGAACGGCCGGTGGCCGGGACCCGTCGAGGTCCCGGCCACCGGCCGTTCGAGGAAACCGCCCACCGCGCGAGCCACCGCGCGAACCGGTCAGCGGACGAAGACCCCCGCCTGCCCGGCGAGGTCCAGGAAGTACTGCGGCGCGACGCCCAGCACCACCGTGGCGACCACGGAGACACCCAGCATCGAGGTCGTCATCAGGCTCGGCACCACCACGGACGGGCCGCCGGGCTGCGGTTCGCTGAAGAACATCAGCACGATGACCCGGACGTAGAAGAACGCCGCGATCGCCGAGGCGATCACACCGACGATCACCAGCGGCATCGCACCCGAGTCCGCCGCGGCCCGGAACACCGCGAACTTCCCGGCGAAGCCGGAGGTCAGCGGGATACCGGCGAACGCCAGCAGGAACAGCGCGAAGACACCCGCCAGCAGCGGTGAACGCCGCCCGAGACCGGCCCACTTGGAGAGGTGGGTGGCCTCGCCGTCACCGTCGCGCACCAGCGTGATCACGGCGAACGCGCCGAGCGTCACGAAGGAGTAGGCCGCCAGGTAGAACAGCACCGAGGAGACACCCTCGGGGCTGACCGCCACCACACCCGCGAGGATGAACCCGGCGTGCGCGATGGAGGAGTAGGCGAGCAGCCGCTTCACGTCGGTCTGGGTGATCGCGATGACCGCGCCCGCCAGCATCGAGGCGATGGCGACGCCCCACAGCACCGGCTCCCAGTCCCAGCGCATGCCGGGCAGCGTGACGTACAGCAGCCGCAGCAGGGCACCGAACGCGGCGACCTTGGTGGCGGCGGCCATGAAGCCGGTCACCGGGGTCGGGGCGCCCTGGTAGACGTCCGGGGTCCACATGTGGAACGGCACGGCGCCGACCTTGAACAGCAGGCCCATGATGACCAGCGCGCCGCCGATCAGCAGGTAGGCGTCGTTGCCCATGGTCGCGGCCAGGCCCGGGTCCACCTGTGAGGAGGGGGCGCCGGAGATGACGTCGGCGATCCCGGCGTAGGACAGAGTTCCCGCGTAGCCGTAGAGCAGCGCGATCCCGAAGAGCAGGAACGCGGAGGCGAAGGCTCCCAGCAGGAAGTACTTGACCGCGGCCTCCTGCGACAGCAGGCGCCGGCGCCGGGCGAGCGCACACAGCAGGTACAGCGGCAGCGAGAGGACTTCCAGCGCGATGAAGAGGATCAGCAGGTCGTTGGCGGCCGGGAACAGCAGCATGCCGCCGAGCGCGAACAGCATCAGCGGGAAGATCTCGGTCGTGGTGTAACCGGACCTCACCGCCAGCTTCTCAGCGGTGCCACCGGGCGTCGCGGCCGCCTGCGCGGCGAACGAGTCGACCGCCCGGCCGTGTTCGGCCGGCTCCAGCCGTCGTTCGGCGAAGAGGAAGACCGACACGAAGCCGATCAGCAGCAGCACTCCCTGGAGGAAGAGCGTCGGCCCGTCCACGGCCAGCGCGCCCATGCCCGCGATCTGCGCCTCGGCGCCGGCGTGACCGTTGGCCGCGAGACCGACCACCGCGGCGAACGCCACGGCCAGGGCGAGGACGGCCAGGACGACCTGGCTGCCGTACCGGTAACGGCGCGGCGCGAACGCCTCGATGAGCACACCGAGGACGGCGGCGCCCACCACGATGAGCGTGGGTGAGAGCGCGACCCACTCGAACTGCGGTGTCTCCAGCACCCCCTGCGCGTGCGTCCAGCTGTTCACTGTGAAGTCTCCTCGTTCGCCCCGCCGTTGCGGCGGCTCGGGTCACGGTCGCCGATGGCTTCCCGGTTCCTCATCGGCGGGCCTCCAGTTCCGGCTCGGGGTCACTCTCGCCGACGTCGGAGAGGGTGTGCTGGACCGACGGTTCCACGATGTCGGTGAGCGGCTTGGGGAAAACACCGAGGAAGATCAGCAGCGCGATCAGCGGTGCCACCACGGCGAGTTCACGCGGCCGCAGGTCCGGCATCCTCGACAGCTCGGGGCGCACCGGACCGGTCATGGTGCGCTGGTAGAGGATGAGGACGTACAGCGCGGCGAGCACGATGCCGGCGCAGGCGATGATCCCGGCCACCGGGTAGCGGGTGAAGGTGCCGACCAGCACCAGGAACTCGCTGATGAACGGGCCGGTTCCCGGCAGCGAGAGCGTCGCGAGTCCGCCGATCAGGAAGGTGCCGGCCAGGATCGGCGCCGTCTTCTGCACGCCGCCGTAGTCGGCGATCAGGCGCGAGCCGCGGCGGGAGATCAGGAAGCCCGCGACCAGCATCAGCGCGGCGGTGGCGATGCCGTGGTTGACCATGTACAGCGTGGCGCCGCTCTGGCCCTGGCTGGTCATCGCGAAGATGCCGAGGACGATGAAGCCGAAGTGGCTGATCGACGCGTAGGCGATCAGTCGCTTCATGTCCCGCTGGCCGATGGCCAGCAGCGCGCCGTAGACGATCGAGACCAGCGCCAGCGCGATGACCACCGGGGTGGCCCAGGCGCTCGCCTCCGGGAACAACCCGAGGCAGAACCGCAGCATCGCGAAGGTGCCGACCTTGTCGACGACCGCCGTGATCAGCACGGCGACCGGCGCGGTGGACTCCCCCATCGCGTTGGGCAGCCAGGTGTGCAGCGGCCACAGCGGCGCCTTGATGGCGAACGCGATGAAGAAGCCCAGGAACAGCAGGCGTTCGGTGTTCTGCGCGAAGGTCAGCTCGCCGGAGGCCCGCGCCTCGGTGATGGCCTGAAGCGAGAAGGTACCGCCGCCGGGCAGATCGGAGGTGGCGACGTAGAGGCCGATGATCGCGGCCAGCATGATCAGGCCGCCGGCCAGGTTGTACAGCAGGAACTTCACGGCCGCGTACGAACGCTGCTTGGCCTGCTGGCTCTCGGAGTTCTCCCCGGCGCGGTCCCCGAAGCCGCCGATGAGGAAGTACATCGGGATCAGCATGGCTTCGAAGAAGATGTAGAAGAGGAAGATGTCGGTCGCGACGAACGACATCACCACCATCGCCTCGACCATGAGGATCAGGGCGAAGAACCCCTGGGTGGGACGCCACCGGCGACCGGCGGGCGTCTCGTCCTCCTTGGGGTCGGCGTCGTTCCAGCCGGCACCGATGAGGAAGGGCACCAGGACCGCGGTCAGCGCCACCAGCGCCACACCGATGCCGTCGACACCGAGTTCGTAGCTGACCCCGAAGTCCGGGATCCAGGCGTGGGACTCGGTCAGCTGGTAGCGGTCACCGCCCGGCTCGAACCGGATCAGCACCAGCGCGGCCAGCACGGCGGTGACCACGGAGGCGGCCAGGGCGACCCACTTGGCGAGGGTGCGCCGGGCCGAGGGCACGACCGCGGTGGCGACCGCACCGATGGCGGGCGCCAGAACCGTGGCCGTCAGCAAGGGAAATGACATTAGTTAGACCGCCCTCATCAGCAGGGTCACGGCGATCAGGATCGCCGCGCCGCCGAACATCGATGCCGCATAGCTGCGGGCGAAGCCGTTCTGCGTCTTCCGCAGCCGCCCGGAGAGCCCCCCGAACATGGCCGCGGTGCCGTTGACGACGCCGTCCACCAGCTTGTGGTCGACGTAGACCAGCCCGCGGGTCAGGTAGTTGCCGGGGGTGACGAACGCCGCGTGGTTGAAGTCGTCCTGCAGCAGGTCGCGTCGGGCGGCCCGGGTGATCCAGCGGCCGGTCGGCGCGACCTCGGGCACCGGACGGCGGCCGTACTGGAGCCAGGCGGCGCCCACGCCGACCAGCATCAGCACGGTGGCCGCGACGGAGACCATGCCGTGGCTGATCGGGGAGTCGCCGTCGGCGGTCGGGACCACCGGCGACAGCCAGTCGACGAAGTTGTGGTTCAGGTTGAAGAAGAAGCCCGCCCCGACGGAACCGACGGCCAGCACGATCATGGGGATCGTCATGGACTTCGGGGACTCGTGCGGGTGCGGCTCGTTGCCCTCGGCGTCCCGCTGCCAGCGCTTCTCACCGAAGAACGTCAGCAGCATGATCCGGGTCATGTAGAAGGCGGTCAGGGCCGCGCCGAGCAGCGTGACGCCGCCCAGGATCCAGCCCTCGGTGCCGCCCTTCGCGAAGGCCGCGTAGATGATCTCGTCCTTGGAGAAGAACCCGGAGAGATAGGGGAAGCCGATGATCGCCAGGTAGCCGAGGCCGAAGGTGACGAAGGTGACCGGCATGTACTTCCGCAGACCGCCGTAACGGCGCATGTCCACTTCGTCGTTCATGCCGTGCATCACCGAGCCGGCCCCGAGGAAGAGCCCGGCCTTGAAGAAGCCGTGGGTGACCAGGTGCATGATCGCGAAGACGTAGCCGATCGGGCCGAGCCCGGTCGCCAGCATCATGTAGCCGATCTGCGACATCGTCGAACCGGCCAGCGCCTTCTTGATGTCGTCCTTGGCGCAACCGACGATCGCACCGAACAGCAGCGTCACCGCGCCGACGATGACCACGACGGTCTGGGCGTCGGGGGCGCCGTCGAAGATGGCGCCGGAGCGGACCACCAGGTAGACACCGGCGGTGACCATGGTCGCGGCGTGGATGAGGGCCGAGACCGGAGTGGGGCCCTCCATCGCGTCACCCAGCCAGGACTGCAGCGGCACCTGGGCCGACTTGCCGCACGCGGCGAGCAGCAGCATCAGGCCGATCGCGGTCAGCGTGCCCTCGCTCGCCTGCTCGGCGGAGCCGAGCACCGGGCCGAAGGCGAAGGTGCCGAAGGTGGAGAACATCAGGAAGATCGCGATGGCCAGGCCGATGTCACCGACCCGGTTGACCACGAACGCCTTCTTCGCCGCCGTCGCCGCGCTCGGCTTGTGCTGCCAGAAGCCGATCAGCAGGAACGAGGCGAGACCGACACCCTCCCAGCCGACGTACAGCAGCAGGTAGTTGTCGGCGAGGACCAGGACCAGCATCGCCGCGAGGAACAGGTTCAGATACGCGAAGAACCGGCGGCGGCGGACGTCGTGCTCCATGTACCCGATGGAGTACAGATGGATGAGCGTGCCCACCGAGGTGATCAGCAGCACGAACGTCATGGACAACTGGTCGAGCTGGAAGGCGATGTCGGCCTGGAAGTCGGCCACCGGCACCCAGCTGTACAGGTGCTGGCTCAACGCCCGGTCGGCGCCCTCCCGGCCGAGCATGTCGAAGAAGAGCACGGCGGCGAAGGTGAAGGACAGCGCGGCGAGGCCGGTGGCCAGCCAGTGGCCGAAGCGGTCCAGGCGACGACCGCCCACAAGCAGCACCGCCGCGCCGAGCAGCGGTGCCGCGACGAGCAGTCCGATCAACGATTCCACTGGTAACTCCACATTCTTCCGCTGGCCTTACAGCTTCATCAGACTTGCGTCGTCGACCGAAGCCGAGTGGCGCGAGCGATAGACCATGACGATGATCGCCAGCCCGACCACGACCTCGGCGGCGGCGACGACCATGACGAAGAACGCCATGATCTGGCCGTCGAGGTTCCCGTGCATGCGGGAGAAGGTGACCAGCGCCAGGTTGGCGGCGTTCAGCATCAGCTCGATGCTCATGAAGACCACGATGGCGTTGCGGCGCAGGAGCACACCGCAGGCACCGATGGTGAACAGCAGCGCCGAGAGATGGAGATAGTTCTCGGGACTCACTTGCCGGCCTCCTCGGCGCCGTCGCTGTCACCGTCGTCGCCGGCGGTGCCGGTCGCGTCGGTGGTACGGGTCGAGCCGGACTCGCCCCGGTTGGACTCCCGTTCGGGGCGGGCGCCGGGACCCAGCGCGCCGCTGACCGAACCGGGCCGGTTCTGGTGGTCGGCCGTCCGCTGTTCCAGCGCGGCCAGCGAACCCATCGCCTCGTGGTGCACCTCGCGGACCTGGCCACGCTCCTGGAGCGTGGCGCTGACGGTCAGCGGGGAGGGCGTGCCGTCCGGCAGCAGGCCGGGGATGTCGACCGCGTTGTGGCGGGCGTAGACACCGGGCGCGGGCAGCGGCGGCACCTGGGTGCCGTCCTTGACCCGCTCCTCCGACTGCTCCCGCTGGGACTTGGAGCGTTCGATCTTCTCGCGGTGGGTCAGCATGGTGGCGCCCACGGCGGCGACCGTCAGCAGCACGCCCGTCACCTCGAAGGCGACCATGTAGCGGGTGAACAGCAGCGACGCCAGGCCCTGCACGTTGCCCTGCGCGTTGGCCTCCGCCAGCCCGGTGAAGGAGCCCACGGACGCCTGGCCGATACCGGCGATCAGCAGGATGCCGAGGCCGAGCCCGAAGCCCGCGGTGATGAGCCGCTGCCCCTTCAACGTCTCCTTGAGGGAGTCCGCCGCGCTGACACCGACCAGCATCAGCACGAAGAGGAAGAGCATCATCACGGCGCCGGTGTAGACGACGATCTGCACCACGCCGAGGAAGTAGGCGCCGTTGGCCAGGTAGAACAGCGCCAGGATGACCATGGTCCCGGCCAGGCAGAGCGCCGAGTAGACGGCCCGGCGCATCAGCACCGTGCCCAGCCCGCCGGCCACGGCGATCGGCGCGAGGATCCAGAACTGCGCGGCCTCGCCACCGGAGGTGGAGGTCTCCGCCGCGAGCGAGGACAGTGCGGTCAGCGTGCTCATCACCGCACCTCCGGCGGTTCGCCGTCGTCGCCCACGTTGTCGCCGTGGTGGCGGCCCGCCGGGTCGGCCAGGGAGGCCGCCGCGGCGAACGCGTCGTCCTCGGTGACCTCCTCGCCGGGCGCGGACTCGCCCTTGGAGCGGGCGACCTGGCGCACGGTGCCCTCGGCCGCGCCGGGGACCTCACCGCGGTAGTAGGTCTGGTCGTCCGCGCCGGGGTACATCGCGTGCGGCGCCTCGACCATCCGGTCCTCCAGGCCCGCGAGCAGCTCCTCCTTGGTGAAGATCAGGGAGGTGCGGCTGCGGTCCGCGAGTTCGTACTCGTTGGTCATGGTCAGCGCGCGGGTCGGGCACGCCTCCACGCACAGCCCGCACAGGATGCAGCGCAGGTAGTTGATCTGGTAGACGCGGCCGTAGCGCTCACCCGGGGAGTAGCGCTCCTCGTCGGTGTTGTCGGCGCCCTCGACGTAGATGGCGTCCGCCGGGCAGGCCCAGGCGCACAGCTCACAGCCGATGCACTTCTCCAGCCCGTCCGGGTGGCGGTTGAGCTGGTGGCGGCCGTGGAAGCGGGGCGCGGTGGGCTTCTTCTCCTCCGGGTACTGCTCGGTGAGCCGCTTCTTGAACATGCCCTTGAAGGTCACGCCGAAGCCGGCCACCGGGTTGTTGAAGTCAGGCATCGCCGTCCTCCTTCCGTGCGTCGCTCGGTGCGTCGTGGACGGCCTCGTCCTCCGGCTCGGTCCCCGCACCGCTCGGTGCGGCGACGGTCGCCCGGTGCCGCTCGGCCCGTGAGGGGCGGCGTGGGACCGGCGGCAGTGTCTGGCCGGGCTTGGGCGGCACGGGGAAGCCCCCGGCCATGGGATCGAAGTCGGGCTCCTCGGGCTCCGCGGCCGCTTTCGCCCGCTCGCTGCGGTCCCGCAGCGTGTCGATCACCAGCGAGACCAGCAGCAGGGCGACGACACCGCCGAGGACCCACAGCAGGATGTCGCTGAAGGAGCGGCCGTCGTTCTGGAAGGCGCGGACGGTGGCGACCAGCATCAGCCAGACCAGCGCGACCGGGATCAGGACCTTCCAGCCCAGCTTCATGAACTGGTCGTAGCGCACCCGGGGCAGCGTGCCGCGGATCCACACGAAGAAGAACATGACGGCGAGCAGCTTGATGGTGAACCACAGGATGGGCCACCAGCCGGTGTTGGCCGCGTCCCACCAGGAGATCGGCGCGGGCGCGCGCCAGCCGCCGAGGAAGATCGTCACCATCAGCGCGGAGACGGTCACCATGTGGATGTACTCGGACATCATGAAGAAGGCGAACTTGATCGACGAGTACTCGGTGAGGTACCCGCCGACGAGGTCGCCCTCGGACTCCGGCATGTCGAACGGCGGGCGGTGCGCCTCGCCGACCATGGCGATCATGTAGATCAGGAACGACACCGGCAGCAGGATCACGAACCAGCGGTCCTCCTGTGCCGCGACGATGCCCGAGGTGGACATCGAACCGGAGTAGAGGAAGACGGCCGCGAAGGACAGACCCATCGCGACCTCGTAGGAGATGATCTGCGCGGTGGCGCGCACACCGCCGAGCAGCGGGTAGGTCGACCCCGAGGACCAGCCGGCCAGGACGGTGCCGTAGACGGCGATGGCGCCGGTGGCCAGCACGTACAGCAGCGCGACCGGCAGGTCCGTCAGCTGGAGCACGGTCTCGGTCCCGAAGATGGACACCGGGTCGTCGGCGGGGCCGAAGGGGATGACCGCGATGGCCATGAACGCCGGGACGGTGGCGAGGATCGGCGCCAGGATGTACACCGGCTTGTCGGCGCCCTTGACGACGATGTCCTCTTTGAACATCAGCTTCACGCCGTCGGCCAGCGACTGGAGCATGCCCCAGGGACCGTTCCGGTTGGGGCCGATCCGCAGCTGCATCCAGCCGAGCACCTTGCGCTCCATGACGATGGAGATCAGCACGGTGCCCATCAGGAACGCGAAGACGGCGACCGCCTTGAGCAGGATCAGCCAGAACGGATCGTTGCCGAACATCGACAGATCCGCCTCTTGGGCGAGCACGGTCATCGGGCGTTCCCTCCCTTCTCCTCAGGGGCCTGGTCCGAGGGCTCGGACACGGCGATCTTGACCAGCTCGCCGGGATGCGCGCCGAGGTCGTGGTAGAGCCCGCCGCCGAAGGAGTTGAGCGGCAGCCAGACCACGCCGTCGGGCATCTCGGTCACCAGTGCCGGGAGTTCGACCTTCCCGGCCGGTCCGGTCACGGCGATCGGCTGACGGTCGGCGATGCCGGCCGCGGCAGCGGTGGCGGCGGAGAGCCGGGCGGGCGAGGCGTGCCGGGTACCGGCGAGCGCCCGGTCGCCCTCCTGGAGGCGGCCCTGGTCGAGCAGCATCCGGTGGCCGGCGAGCACGGCCTCACCGGCGGCGGGCGCCGGGGGCATCGCGGCGGTGGCGGTGGGCCCGAGCGGCAACTCGCCGTTCCAGGCCGCGAACTCACCGATCTCGCGTCGCGTGCTGTTGAGGTCGTGCAGCCCGAGCGGCACGTCCAGATGGTCGGCCAGCATGTGCAACGCCCGTGCGTCCGGCTGCACATGGCGGCGGGTCATCTGGTCGGACGCGATGGCGGCCTCGAACGGGCGGTAGCGGCCTTCCCAGTTGAGGAAGGTGCCGCCCTTCTCGGCGACCGCGGCGACCGGCAGCACCACATGGGCGCGGGCGGTGACCTCCGTGGGGCGCTGTTCCAGGCTGACCAGGAAGCCGTCGGCGGCGATCCGGTCGAGCGCGGCCAGCGCGGCGCGCGGGTCGGGCAGGTCGGCGGTCTCGACGCCGCCGACCAGCAGTCCGGCCAGCTCACCGTCGGCGGCGGCCCGCAGGATGCCGGAGGTGTCGCGGCCGGGACGGTCGGGCAGCGCCGACTCGTCGACGCCCCAGACCGCGGCGGTCTGCTGGCGGGCGAGGATGTCGTGGTCGGGCCGGCCGCCCGGCAGCAGGCCCGGCATGGCGCCGGCCTCGACGGCGCCGCGCTCCCCGGCCCGGCGCGGAATCCACACCAGGCGGGCGCCGGTCGCACCGGCGGTCGCGACGGCGGCGGTCAGCGCGCCGGGCACCATGGCCAGGCGCTCACCGACGAGGATCAGCGCGCCCTCCAGACGCAGCCCGTCGGCCGCGGCCTGGGCCGCGCCCTCCAGACCGCCGCCGGCGGCCAGCGCCTCCAGCCACTCGGTCTCGGTGCCGGGTGCGGCGGGCAGCAGTACGCCGCCGGCCTTCTGCTGGCCCCGGGTGAGGTGGGTGGCCAGCGAGTAGCTCTGCTGGCCGCGGTTGCGGTGCGCCTTGCGCAGCCGCAGGAAGACGCCGGGCGCCTCCTCCTCGGACTCCAGCCCCGCCAGCAGCACGGCCGGGGCGCGTTCCACGGCGCGGTAGTCGACCGGACCGCCGTGGTCGACGCCGCTGCCGGCGACATGCGCGGCGAGGAACGCGGCCTCCTCGGCCGAGTGCGGCCGGGCCCGGAAGTCGATGTCGTTGGTGCCGAGCGCGACGCGGGCGAACTTGGCGTAGGCGTAGGCGTCCTCGACGGTCAGCCGGCCTCCGGTCAGGACGCCGACGCCGCCGTCGGCGCGGGCCGCGGACAGCCCCGCCGCGGCGGCGGCCAGGGCCTCCGGCCAGCTGGCGGGGGTGAGTTCACCGCTCTGGGCGTCGCGGACCAGCGGGACGGTGAGGCGGTCGGGGAGCTGCGCGTAGCGGAAGCCGAAGCGTCCCTTGTCGCACATCCACTCCTCGTTGACCTCCGGGTCCTCCGCGGCGAGCCGCCGGAGGGTCTTGCCGCGCCTGTGGTCGGTGCGGGTGGCGCAACCACCCGAGCAGTGCTCGCAGATGCTCGGCGAGGAGACCAGGTCGAAGGGGCGGGAGCGGAACCGGTAGGCGGCGGAGGTCAGCGCGCCGACGGGGCAGATCTGGATGGTGTTGCCGGAGAAGTACGACTCGAACGGCTCGCCCTCGCCGGTGCCGACCTGCTGGAGGGCTCCCCGCTCCAGGAGTTCGATCATCGGGTCGCCGGCGATCTGGTTGGAGAAGCGGGTGCAGCGGGCGCACAGCACGCAGCGTTCGCGGTCCAGCAGCACCTGGGTGGAGATCGGTACCGGCTTCTCGAAGGTGCGCTTGACGCCCTCGAAGCGGGAGTCGGCCTGGCCGTGCGACATGGCCTGGTTCTGCAGGGGGCACTCGCCGCCCTTGTCGCAGACCGGGCAGTCCAGCGGGTGGTTGATGAGCAGCAGCTCCATCACGCCGACCTGCGCCTTCTCGGCGACCTTGGAGGTCAGCTGGGTGCGGACCTCCATGCCGTCGGTGCAGGTGATGGTGCAGGACGCCATCGGCTTGCGCTGGCCCTCGACCTCGACGATGCACTGGCGGCAGGCACCCGCCGGGTCGAGCAGCGGGTGGTCGCAGAAGCGCGGGATCTCGATGCCGAGCTGTTCGGCGGCGCGGATCACCAGGGTGCCCTTGGGCACGGAGATCTCGATGCCGTCGATCGTCAGCGTCACCAGGTCCTCGGGGGGAAGCGCCGGGGTTCCGCCGGTGGTACCGGAGGTGGTGGTGACAGTCATGCGTTCACCTCCTGGGAAGCGTCTCGGTCGTCCGCCCAGACGGTGGACTTGGACTGGTCGAACGGGCAGCCACCGCCGGTGACGTGCTGTTCGTACTCCTCGCGGAAGTGCTGGAGCGAGGAGATGATCGGGGCGGCGGCGCCGTCGCCGAGAGCGCAGAACGACTTGCCGTTGATGTTGTCGGCGATGTCGAGGAGCTTCTCCAGGTCCGCCATGGAGCCCTTGCCGGCCTCCATGTCGCGCATCAGCTGGACCAGCCAGTAGGTGCCCTCGCGGCAGGGCGTGCACTTGCCGCACGACTCGTGGGCGTAGAACTCGGTCCAGCGGGTGACGGCGCGGACCACGCAGGTGGTCTCGTCGAAGCACTGGAGCGCCTTGGTGCCGAGCATCGAGCCGGCCCCGGCCACGCCCTCGTAGTCCAGGGCGATGTCGAGGTGTTCGTCGGTCAGCAGCGGCGTGGAGGACCCGCCGGGCGTCCAGAACTTCAGGCGGTGGCCGGGGCGCATGCCGCCGCCCAGCTCCAGGAGCTGGCGCAGCGTGATGCCGAGCGGCGCCTCGTACTGGCCGGGCCGGGCCACGTGCCCGGAGAGCGAGTAGAGGGTGAAGCCGGCCGACTTCTCGCTGCCCATGGAGCGGAACCACTCCTTGCCGCGGTCGATGATCGCGGGCACGGAGGCGATGGACTCGACGTTGTTGACCACCGTCGGGGAGGCGTAGAGACCGGCGACGGCCGGGAACGGCGGGCGCAGTCGCGGCTGGCCGCGACGGCCCTCCAGCGAGTCCAGCAGAGCCGTCTCCTCGCCGCAGATGTAGGCGCCGGCGCCGGCGTGGACGACCAGTTCGAGGTCCTTGCCGGGCCCGAGGGCGTCCTTGCCGACGTAGCCGGCGGCGTACGCCTCGGCCACGGCTGCGTGGAGCCGCCGCAGCACGGGGACGACCTCGCCGCGCAGGTAGACGAAGGCGTGGGAGGCGCGGATCGCGTGGCAGGCGATCACGATGCCCTCGATGAGGGAGTGCGGGTTGGCGTAGAGGAGCGGGATGTCCTTGCAGGTGCCCGGCTCGGACTCGTCCGCGTTGACGACCAGGTAGTGGGGCTTGTTGTCACCCTGCGGGATGAACTGCCACTTCATGCCGGTGGGGAAGCCCGCGCCGCCCCGGCCGCGCAGACCGGCTTCCTTGACGTAGGCGATCAGCTCGTCGGGGTCCATGGCCAGGGCCTTGCCCAGGCCCCGGTAGCCGCCGTGGCGGCGGTAGCCGTCCAGCGTGTAGGAGTCGGTGTCGCCCCAGTTGGCGGAGAGCACCGGGGTGAGGAGGTCCTTGGCGGTGGCGGCGTCGCGCGTCGCGTCGGTGGACATGGCGGTCACTCACCCTCCTCAGCGGCCGGGCCGGCCGGGTGGTGGGGGTCGGAGGCGGAGGTCTCCTCCGGCGCGTCGTGGGAGCTGAGGTTCTGCGGCGGGACGTCGCCGCCGGGGTGGCGGCCCGCGCCGGCGGCGGGGCGGCCGGCCGGGAGCTGCTCGCCGTTGGCCATCCGCAGGCCGACCAGCGAGGCGGCGCCGCCGGTGCCGCCTGCGTCGACCGCGCCGGTGCGCGGGTCGGGGAAGCCGGCCAGGATGCGGGCGGTCTGCTTGAAGTCGCAGAGCGAGGCGCCCCGGGTGGGGACGACCTCCTCGCCGGCGCGGAGCTTGTCGACCAGCTGCTTGGCCGACTCGACCGTCTGGTCGTCGAAGAACTCCCAGTTGATCATGATGACCGGGGCGTAGTCGCAGGCCGCGTTGCACTCGATGTGCTCCAGCGTGACCTTGCCGTCCTCGGTGGTCTCGCCGTTGCCGAGCTCAAGGTGCTCCTGCAGCGCGGAGAAGATGGCGTCGCCGCCCAGGACCGCGCACAGGGTGTTGGTGCAGACGCCGACCTGGTAGTCGCCGGACGGCTTGCGCCGGTACATCGAGTAGAACGTCGCGACCGCGGTCACCTCGGCGGTGGTCAGGCCGAGCTGGTCGGCGCAGAACCGCATCCCGGTGCGGGTGACGTACCCCTCCTCCGACTGCACCAGGTGCAGCATCGGCAGCAGCGCAGAGCGGCTGCCCGGGTAGCGCGCGATGATCTCGGCCGCGTCGGCGGCCAGCCGCTCGCGCACGTCGGCGGGGTAGTCCGGCGCGGGGAGCTGGGGCATCCCCAGTCCCACGGCGGCGTTGGCAGCCTCCGTCATCGGTCGACGCCTCCCATCACGGGGTCGATGGACGCCACCGCGACGATGACGTCGGCGACCATGCCGCCCTCGCACATCGCAGCCGTGGCCTGCAGGTTGGTGAAGGAGGGGTCGCGGAAGTGGACCCGGTAGGGGCGGGTGCCGCCGTCGCTCACGATGTGGACGCCGAGTTCGCCCTTGGGCGACTCCACAGCCGTGTAGGTCTGTCCGGCCGGGACCCGGAAGCCCTCGGTGACCAGCTTGAAGTGGTGGATCAGGGCTTCCATCGAGGTGCCCATGATGTTCCGGATGTGGTCCAGGGAGTTGCCGAGACCGTCGGGGCCGAGCGCGAGCTGCGCGGGCCAGGCGATCTTCTTGTCCCCGACCATCACCGGGCCCGGCTCCAGCCGGTCCAGGCACTGCTCGATGATCAGCAGCGACTGACGCATCTCCTCGACGCGCAGCAGGAACCGCCCGTAGGAGTCGCAGGTGTCGGTCGTCGGGACCTCGAAGTCGTAGGTCTCGTAGCCGCAGTACGGGTCGGTCTTGCGCAGGTCGTGCGGGTGGCCCGCCGAGCGCAGGATGGGCCCGGTGGCGCCGAGCGCCAGGCAGCCGGCGAGGTCGAGGTAACCGATGTTCTCCAGGCGGGCCTTGAAGACCGGGTTGCCGGAGCACAGCTGGTCGTACTCGACGAGGTTCTTGCGCATCTTCTTGACGAAGTCGCGCAGGTGGTCGACGGCGCCGGGCGGGAGGTCCTGGGAGAGTCCGCCGGGCCGCACGTACGCGTGGTTCATCCGCAGCCCGGTGATCAGCTCAAAGGCGTCCAGGCAGAGTTCGCGGTCCCGGAAGCCGTAGATCATCACCGTGGTGGCGCCCAGCTCCATGCCGCCGGTGGCGATGGCGACCAGGTGCGAGGAGATGCGGTTGAGCTCCATCAGCAGCACGCGGATCACATTGGCGCGGTCCGGGATGTCGTCGGTGATCCCGAGCAGCTTCTCCACGCCCAGGCAGTACGCCGTCTCGTTGAAGAACGGCGTCAGGTAGTCCATGCGCGTGACGAAGGTGGTGCCCTGCGTCCAGGTCCGGTACTCGAGGTTCTTCTCGATGCCGGTGTGCAGGTAGCCGATGCCGCAGCGGGCCTCGGTCACCGTCTCGCCGTCGATCTCCAGGATCAGCCGCAGCACGCCGTGCGTGGACGGGTGCTGCGGACCCATGTTGACGATGATCCGCTCGTCGTCGCTGCGCGCGATGGCCTCGGCCGTGGCGTCCCAGTCCCCACCGGAGAGGGTGTAGACGGTGCCTTCGGTGGTCTCGCGCGCGCCCGCCGGCGCGGTGGGGTGTGAGGTGGACATCAGGAGTACGACCTCCGCTGGTCGGGAGCCGGGATCTGGGCGCCCTTGTACTCGACGGGGATGCCGCCGAGCGGGTAGTCCTTGCGCTGCGGGAAGCCCTGCCAGTCGTCCGGCATCATGATGCGGGTCAGCGCGGGGTGGCCGTCGAAGACGAGCCCGAAGAAGTCGTAGACCTCCCGCTCGTGCCAGTCGTTGGTCGGGTAGACCGAGACGATCGACGGGATGTGCGGGTCGGCGTCGGGAGCGGTCACCTCCAGCCGGACCAGGCGGCCATGGGTGATGGACCGCATGTGGTAGACCGCGTGCAGCTCCCGGCCGGTGTCGGTCGGCAGGTGAACACCGCTGACGCCGGTGCACAGTTCGAAGCGCAGCGCCGGGTCGTCCCGCATCGTCCGCGCCACCCGGAGCAGGTGCTCGCGGGCGATGTGGAAGGTGACCTCGTCGCGGTCGACGACGGTGCGCTCGATCACGGCGGCCGGGTCGACACCCTGTTCCTCCAGGGCGCCCTCCAGCTCGTCGGCGACCTCGTCGAAGTAGCCGCCGTAGGGCCGGGAGGTGGCGGCGGGCATCCGCACCGTGCGCCGGACGCCGCCGTAACCGGAGGTGTCACCACCGTTGTTGGCGCCGAACATGCCGCGCCGCTCGGCGATGACCTCGCCGGGCGCGTGGACCGAGGCGGGCAGCGCCCCGGCGGAGTCGTTCAGCTGGCTGTCCTCCGGCGCCCCGGCCGGGGCCGGGGAGGCCGCCTTCTCCGAAGCGGCCTTGTCCGGACCGCTGTTCGCGGGGGAACCGTTGCCCTTGTCCTTGGCGTCACTCACCGGAGTAGCCCCTTCAGCTCGATCGTCGGGAGCGCCTTCATGGCCGCCTCCTCCGCCTCACGGGCGGCCGCCTCGCGGTTGACGCCGAGCTTCTCGTCCTTGATCTTCTCGTGCAGCTTGATGATGGCGTCCATCAGCATCTCCGGCCGCGGCGGGCAGCCGGGGAGGTAGATGTCGACGGGGATGACGTGGTCGACGCCCTGCACGATCGCGTAGTTGTTGAACATGCCGCCGGAGGAGGCGCAGACGCCCATGGAGATGACCCACTTGGGGTTCGGCATCTGGTCGTAGACCTGCCGCACGACCGGCGCCATCTTCTGGCTGACCCGGCCGGCGACGATCATCAGGTCGGCCTGGCGCGGCGATCCGCGGAAGACCTCCATGCCGAAGCGCGCCAGGTCGTAGCGGCCGGCGCCGGTCGTCATCATCTCGATGGCGCAGCAGGCGAGGCCGAACGTGGCGGGGAACATCGAGGACTTGCGGGCGAGCCCGGCCATCTTCTCGACGGTCGTGAGCATGAACCCGCTGGGGATTTTCTCTTCGAGACCCATGTCAGATGCCTTTCGTGTCCGCTCGGCGGAGGGGCCGGCCGGCCTGGCCGGCGTACGCCGGGCGCGGGGAGTGAGCCGCGGTGGGCGGTGTCGTCAGTCCCACTCAAGCCCCCCTCGGCGCCAGTCGTAGGCGTAGGCCACACCGATCAGGCCGACGAAGATCGCCATCTGCACCAGGCCGAACATGCCCAGGGCGTCGAAGTGGACGGCCCACGGGTAGAGGAAGACGATCTCGATGTCGAAGACGATGAAGAGCATCGCCGTCAGGTAGTACTTGACGGGGAAGCGCCCCCCGCCCGCCGGCTGCGGAGTGGGCTCGATGCCGCACTCGTAGGCCGAGAGCTTGGCACGGTTGTAGCGCTTCGGGCCGATGATCGCCGCCGCGATCACGGAGCCCACGGCAAAGGCGGCCCCCAGGGCGCCCAGCACGAGGATGGGAACGTACGCGTTCACCGCACCTCGCTCCTTCCAGTCGACGGCGCTGCTACAAGAAGATCACTTCTATGTGAGTCAGTTCACAAGCACGAAGGCATCCTATGCCTCGACCCCTGTGAGCTGTGACACGGGGTCCTCATTGATCTTTGTGATCTCCCCCACCCGGGGTGCCACCTTGACGAAACCGCAGGTGAGAGACGTCACCGTTCCTCCACTGTTGGTATCGGCCGGAGCACGCGAGGTGATCCGGGGAACCCGTGACCACCTCGCCGGCGGCGGCCGTGCTATCAGCCCCGACCGTCTCATCGCAAATTTGTCCCGAACAGCCCGTGCGAGGTATCGGGCGGATCCGGCGGTGACGCCCAGGAATCAGATGTTTCATCAGCGTTAACGCGTTGTTGCCCCGGTCTTACGAGTGGGGGCGGGCGAGGACGGGCGGGGCGTGGGGAGTCGCGGGCCGCGGGCACGCGCCCCGGCGCGCGTCCGTAGGCTGGCGCCCATGCTGGAGCTGTCCCTGCCCGTCCTGGTGATGCTGTGCGTGGCCGCCGCACTCGCGGGCTGGGTCGACGCCGTGGTCGGCGGTGGCGGCCTGCTGCTGGTGCCCGCGCTGCTCCTGGGCCTGCCGCAGCACCAGCCGGCCTACGCGCTGGGCACCAACAAGGCCGTCGCCATCACCGGCACCACCGTGGCCGCGTTCACCTACGCCCGCCGCCACCCCGTCGACGTCCGCCTCGCGCTGCGGTTCGGCGCCGTGGCCTGCCTCTCGTCGGCGGTCGGCGCATCGTTCGCGACCGCGGTGAGCAAAGAGGTGCTCCAACCGCTGATCATGGTGCTGCTCCTGGCCGTCGCGACCTTCGTGGTGCTGCGCCCCGCGTTCGGGACGGTCGACAGCGGACGGGTGGCGACCCGTCGCCGCGCCGCCCTCGCCCTGCTGGTCGCGGGCGGCGGAATCGGCTTCTACGACGGGCTGCTCGGCCCGGGCACCGGCACGTTCCTGATCATCGCCTTCGTCGGGCTGCTGCACATGACCATGCTGTCCGCCTCGGCCACCGCCAAGGTCGTCAACGTCGGCACCAACCTGGGCGCCCTGGTCGCGTTTGCCATTCACGGAACTGTGCTCTGGCAACTCGCACTGCTGATGGCGGTCTTCAACGTCGCCGGCAGCTGGGCCGGCGCCCACATGGCGATGCGCAACGGCAGCCGATTCGTCCGGATCGTGCTGCTGGTCGTGGTGGTGGCCCTGGTGAGCCGCCTCGCCTACGACCAGTGGTGGGCCTGACCCCCGGCCGGCGGTGGCGGGACCTGTCACCGCCGCACCCCTCTACTACGCTGGGCGCACCATGGGATTCCTTGACGCGATCTTCGGACGCCGCAAGCCGGTTCAGCCCGACCTGGACCAGCTCTTCGCCCTGCCCTCCGCCGCCGTGACCCTCCAGGCGGCCTCCGGCTTCACGCCGACCGGACTGGGCTCGGTGTGCTTCGCCGGCGCCGAGGGCGGCGCCTTCAGCCGGCTGGAGGAGGACACCACCGCCCTGCTCGGCCGCGAGGCCGAGACCAGCCGTGACCGCTACGGCTACAGCTGGCTGCTGTGCCGCCGCGACCCGGACGACCTCGTCTCGCTGGTCAACGACCTGCACGCGGTCAACACCTCGCTGGAGAGCGCCGGCTTCGGCCCGCAGCTGCTCTGCTCCCTCGTCGGGTTCCGGGACACGCGGGGCCGCCCGCTGGCGCTCGTCTACCTGTACAAGCGCGGCACCTTCTATCCGTTCGCCCCGGTGGTCGGGGGCGGCGAGAAGCGGGACAACCCGCTGGAGATCCAGATCAACAGCGCCCTCGGCGACGATCTGCGCACGGAGAGCGACCTGACCCGCTGGTTCCCGGTCTGGGGCGCCCCGGGACTCACCGCGGACTGACGCCCGACGGACGGAAGCGGCGCCGCGGTACCGCTCGCCGTCACGAACCCCGCCGCTGTGCCTCTGTGCCCTCCGTTCTCTCTGTGCTCTCTAGTGCTCTCTGTGCCGACCGTGGGCTGCGCCACCCACCCGCATGCGCCCGGCCGCACCGGGCAGGGAGCGCGAAGGAACGACGGGCGGCGGCACCCCCACCTGCGAGGCGGCGCCTCCTCCCCGGGGCCGAACCCGGCACACCCGCGTTCCGACCCGGGACTGACGTCACTCCGACGTCTCCGGGCGTAAGGTCCGAAGCAGGAGGCGAGAACCATGACCCGCACGCGCTACGCACCCGACCGCGGCCTCACCAGCCGCATGGTCACCACCATGTTCTTCATCGGTCTGCTCTACGTGGTGCTGGTGGGCGTTCTGCTGGCCGCGTTCCAGAGCGCCTGGCCGTTCGTGCTGGTCTTCACCGGTGGCCTCTTCATCGCCCAGTTCTGGTTCAGCGACAAGATCGCCGCGTACAGCATGGGCGCCAAGGAGGTCACGCCCCAGCAGGCGCCCGAACTGCACGCCGCCATCGACCGGCTCTGCGCCCTCTCCGACTTGCCCAAGCCCCGGGTCGCCATCGCCGACACCGATGTCCCCAACGCCTTCGCCACCGGCCGCAGCCAGAAGAAGGCCCTGGTCTGCGCGACGACCGGCCTGCTGCGCCGCCTGGAGCCGGAGGAGCTGGAGGGCGTCCTGGCGCACGAGCTGTCCCACGTCGCGCACCGCGATGTCGCCGTGATGACGTTCGCCTCCTTCCTCGGGGTGCTGGCGGGCACGGTCACGCGGATGGCCCTGTGGAGCGGCATGATGCGCGGCGGCCGTGGCGGCAACAACAACCAGGCGCAGCTGCTCTTCCTGATCATTCCGCTGGTCAGCGCCGTGGTGTACGCGATCAGCTTCCTGCTGACCCGGCTCCTCTCGCGCTACCGGGAGCTCTCCGCCGACCGCGGGGCGGCGCTGCTGACCGGCAAGCCCTCCGCGCTGGCGTCGGCACTGACCAAGGTCAGCAGCCAGATGGCGCAGATCCCGACCCGGGATCTGCGGCAGGCGGAGCCCTTCAACGCCTTCTTCTTCGCCCCGGCCTTCTCCGGCCAGTCCTTCAGCCGGCTGCTCTCCTCGCACCCGACGCTGGAGCAGCGGCTGGAGCAGCTCGGCCGCATCTCCCGGGAACTGGGCCGCTGACACGACCGCCTCCCGGACCCGGGCCGGGCCGGCGCTGGGCACCACCCCCTGCACGTCCGTTCTGCGTTCCCCGCGCGGAGCCGCGTCACTAGCGTGGCCGCATGCCGCTCGAAGTGCTCCGGATCGGGTCCCGTTCGTCTCCGATGGCCATGGCGCAGGTGGCGCGGGTCCGCCGCGAGCTGGCCGTGGCACGGCCGGAGCTGAGAACCGGGGCGGTCGGGTTCACCACCGCCGGCGACCGCTGGTCGGGTTCCCTGTCACGGCTCGGCGGCAAGGGCGCCTTCAGCCGGGAGCTGGACGACGCCCTGCTGCGCGGCGAGGTCGATGTGGCGGTGCACTGCGTCAAGGACCTGCCCGGTGACGTTCCCCCGGCGCCGGGCACCCTGCTGGCGGCGTACCTGACCCGGGACGAGCCGCGCGACGCGCTGGTCCTGCGGAGCGGGCTCGTGCCGCCCGGGGCCGGGGACCGCGGCGGCCCGGCCGGACTTCCCGGGCTCCCGCCCGGGGCGGTGGTGGGCACCTCGGCCGTGCGCCGGGTGGCGCAGCTGGCGCGCCACCACCCGGCGCTGTCCACCCGCGCGGTGCGCGGCAACGTCAACTCCCGCCTGGAACGCCTGGACGCGGCCGAGTACGACGCCCTGGTCCTCGGCGCCTGCGGGCTGGCCCGGATCGGCGCGGCCGACCGGATCGCGGAGCTGCTGCCGACCGCCACCATGCTGCCCGCCGTCGGCGCGGGAACGCTGGTCGTGCGGTGCCGGGAGGACGACGCCCGGGCCCTGACGGCGGTCCGGCCGCTGGACGACCCGGTCACCCGGCGGGAGACGGAGGCCGAGCGCGCGCTGCTGCGGCGGCTGCGCGGTCACTGCAACAGCCCGATCGCGGCACTGGGCCGCGCCATGACCGACGGCACGCTCTCCCTGCGGGCCCGGGTCTTCTCCCTCGACGGCGAGCGCATGGTGGAGGCCGACGGGCATGGTGCCGACCCGGACTCGCTCGGCACCGGGGTGGCCGACCGCCTCCTCGCGGACGGGGCGATGGAGATCATGGGCGACCTCACCCACTGAGCACGGGTTGCGGGCATCCCACCGCGTGGCTGTGGTCTGCGTCGCATCCGGCGCGCGCGACGGTTGGCGGCAACGGCGAGCGGGGACACCGACCGGAGAGGCTGCGCCGACGGTCGCGGGGTCACCGGCGCATCACGATGACCGTGTCGGCACACCCGCCCGGCGGGTCGTCCGCTGACTGAGATCGCACCCTTCGCCGGTTATGAGCTGCGTCACGAGCTGACGGGCCGTCGATGATCACCATTGCCCGGGGGTCGGCTCACGTGCTAAGCCTCCCCGAACAACGGCCATTTCGGACAATCGCCAGCGCACGAGCCCGCGCGGCCGGCGCGCTCCGAGCGGAGACGTACGCCGTACGCGCGACATAAGGGACATCTCCCCGCGCGTGATGGGTACTTGTGTCGCATTACACGTTTCTTGAGCACAGTTGGCAGCGCTTGATACGGCTGGTGCCCATGTCCCCAATCCGCACCACTCGTACCGCCGGACGGCACCGCAAGCCGCGCCAGGCTCGCACCGTCCGTCTGCTCCGCGGCGGTGTGCTCTCCGGCGTGCTGGGCACCATGGCGGTCGCCGCCCCGGCGAGCGCAGCACCGGCCGACGAAAAGCCCACCGAGGCCACCGGCGAACTGCCGGTCGTCACCGGCGAGGTCACCACCCTCAGCACCGTCCACGTCGCCGGCGCCGCCCGGGCCGCCGAGGCGACCGAGCGCTACATCTCCGCGGCCGACCTCGACAACGCCCACACCCGCGCCTGGGTGCGTGCCGAGAAGGCCGCCGCCAAGCAGAAGGCGGAGGAGGAGAAGGCCGAGCGCGAGCGTGCCGCCGAGCAGGCCCGCGCCGAGGAGGAGGCCCGCGAGGCCGCCGCCGAGGAGGAGGCCGAGCGCCGCGCCGCGGAAGAGGCCACCGCCGCCTCCCGCAGCAGCGAACGCGCCCCGCTCAGCGCGTCCGCCGGCACCTCGGACAGCTCCGCGCCCGCCGCCCAGGAGTCCGCCCCGGCCGCCCCCGGCAACGGGTCCGGCATCGTCGGCTTCGCCCGCTCCCAGGTGGGTGGCGCCTACCAGCTCGGCGCCACCGGCCCCGGCGCCTGGGACTGCTCCGGCCTCACCCAGGCCGCCTACGCCAACGCCGGTATCTCCCTGCCGCGCACCTCGCAGGAGCAGTCCGGCATGGGCACCGCGATCTCCGTCAGCGAGGCGCAGCCCGGCGACATCCTCTACTGGGGCGGACGCGGCAGCGCCTACCACGTGGCGATCTACGTCGGCGGCGGCCGGTTCGTCGGCGCCCAGAACCCCTCGACCGGCGTGGTCGAGCAGGACCTCAGCTACTCCCAGCCCTCCGGCGCAGTCCGCATCGGCTGACCTCGGGCCGAGGAACCTCCCAACGGATCCGCCGCGAGCGGAACCACACCCGGCGCCCCGCGCGTCGGTCCCGATACCACCCGACGCCCCGAACGTCGGGTGCCACGACGCCGTCGCCGTCCCCCCGCCAGGGGACGGCGACGGCGCCGTCGTTCCCCCTCCACCCGCGCCGCTCCGCCGCCGCTCTCCGACGCGAAACTGACCTGAACGACCCTGCGCTGGGAGTGACACCCATCACTACAATGGGTAGTCGACTGCACGGGAGGGGTGATGCGTCGTGGATCGTCCGTGGGAAGCCGATCCGTCCGCGGGGTTCGCGCGGCGGCTCGGGATGTCCGCCGCACAGCTCGGCAGCACCAACGGCCGCGACGGCTGCCCGGACATCTGGGAGCTGGACAACGGGGACATCGCCGTCATCGGCCGTGACCTCACCGACTCCTACGCCGCCCGGCTCCCGCCGGACGTCACCATCGCGACCGACGAGCGACTCGTCGTCGTCCCGGGCACCATGCTGCGATCGGCGAAGCCGGACATCGCCGATGACTGAGCACGCCGGCTGGGCCGACGCGGGACGGCTGCTCCTGCCCCCGTCCGAAGGCGAACGGCTGACGACCGACGCCTATCGCCGGGAGTTCCGGGCCGTCCAGGCAGGGCTGCGCCACCAGCAGTCCTGGAAGTTCGAGCGAGCCCAGGAGTTCGAGGACGAAGGCGACTCCTGGCGGTCCTTCCGGGCCGGCCGCTGGGAGGACGCCCTGCGTCAGCACCAGGAGTGCTTCGCCGACCTGGCGGAGGAGACCGCGCAGGACCGGGAACGCGGCACTCCGTTCCACCGGGTGCGTGTCGTGGAGAAGCCGCTCACGCCCTACCTGCAGTGGGAACTGCACTCGTTCCGCGTACAGGCGGCAGCCGGTAACCACATCCGCGTCGTAGCCGCCGAAGCGCTGGGTGACCTCGAGACCGCGGGCGCCCTGCCGGAGGTCGTGGTCCTCGGCGACCGTGCGCTCTACCAGGTCGCCTACGACGACCGGGGGGCGCTGGACGGAGCGACGCGGTTCACGAGCACGGCGACGGTCGCTCGCTGGGGCGGTTTCATCCGGGACCTCTACCACTCGGGCGAGGACGTGCTGTCATTCTTCGACCGCGAGGTCGCCCACCTGCCTCCGCCGAACACGAGTGCGCGATAGATGAGTGACGCACAGGACTCCGGCGGGCCGACGGAGGAAGCGAAGGCCAACGAGATCGGAGGCGGCACCTCCCGGGACGTCGTACAGGCGGGCCGGGTCAGCGGCGGCATCCACTTCCACCAGCCGTCGTTGTCACCGGAGCCTCCGGCCGCTCACTGGACGCCGCAGCAACTCCCCCGTGACATACGCGGTTTCGTCAACAGGACGTCCGAACTCCGACACCTCAACGCCATCCTCGCCACCGAGGACGGCGACACGACGGTAGTGGACGTCTGCGTGATCGCCGGCACGGCCGGGGCGGGTAAGACCGCGCTCGCCCTGCACTGGGCTCACCGGGCCAAAGCCCGTTTCCCCGAGGGGCAGCTCTATGTGAACCTCCGCGGCTACGACCCGGGCCAGGCGGTCACCACCTGGGCGGCTCTGTACGGCTTCCTCACGGCGCTGGGCGTGTCCACCGAGCGCGTGCCCGCGGATGCCGACTCCGCCGCGGCGCTGTTCCGGAGCGTTCTGGCCGGCCGGAGCATGCTCATCGTCCTCGACAACGCGGCATCGGCCGCCCAGATCAGACCGCTCCTGCCGGGCCACCCGGGCTGTCTGGTGCTGGTGACCAGCCGCAGCCGCATGTCCGGTCTGGCAGTCCACGACGGCGCGCGTCGCATCACGCTGGGCACGCTCCCGGAGCCGGAGGCCGTCGCGCTGATCCGTGCCGTCACCTCCGGCTACCGCACGGAGGACGCCACCGAGAAGATCGCCGAGCTGGCCCGCCTCTGCGCCCATCTACCGCTCGCGCTGCGCGTCGCCGCGGAACGCGCCGCGAGCCACCCCTACATGGATCTGGATGACCTCATCGAACAACTGCGTGACGAGTCAGCGCTCTGGGACGCCCTGAGCACGGGCGGCGGACAGGACAGTGAGGCCGTGCGGTCCGTGTTCGCGTGGTCCTACCGTGCGCTGTCCCCGGACAGCGCACGCCTCTTCCGGCTTCTCGGGACGCACCCGGGGTCGGACATAGGACTCGGGGCCGTGACCGCACTCGCGGACGTCAACACCCGCCACGCGCGCCGGCTTCTCGACGATCTGGTCGGCGCCCACCTGCTGGAGCAGACGGCTCCGGACCGGTTCGAGTTCCACGACCTGCTGCGTGCCTACGCCCACGAGACAGCCCGCACCCACGAAACCGCGGACGGTCGCACGGCGGCACTCCGCCGAGTCGTCGACTGGTACCTGTTCACCGCGGACAACGCACGGAAATGGCGTGCCCCGGAAGAGCAGATCGGCCTCGGGCCCCCGGACGAAGCCGTGACTCCTCAGACCTTCTCGGACTACGACCAGGCGATGGACTGGTGCGAACGGGAGCAGCGCAACCTGATGGCCGCCGTGAGTGCCGCCGAGAAAGCCCGGATGGACCGGCAGGCCTGGCAGCTTGCCGCGGTGCTCTGGAGCACGCGAGGCCCGTCCGCACCGGAGACGGAGTGGCTGGCCACGGCCGAGGTCGGTCTCCGTGCGGCACGCCGCCTGGGCGACCGCGTGGGAGAGGCCGGCCTGCTGGAGACCATGGGCCTCTCACTCCGCGGCATCAACGAGCACCGGACGGCGGAACGGTTCAACGCGGAAGCTCTGACGATCTGGCGTGAACTCGGAATCCGCGAGGGCGAGGCGTCCGCGCTCAATGCCCTGGCTCTGATCGACCTCCGCTCCCGTCGGCTGACGGACGCGGAGTCTCGTCTCAGCGATTCAGCAGAGATCTTTCGCGCCCTCGGTGACGCGCACTGGGAGGCGGTGGCGCGGGCCAATCTGGCCGAGGCGCTGCTGGAGGCGGGACGGATCGACGAGGCGGCCGCCCCGCTCGACGAGGCGCTGGAGCTCCACCGGCAAGCCGGCAACCAGCGCAGCGTGGGCAACGTCCTGCGCATGCGCAGCGCCCTCCTGCTCGAACGCGGTGACACCCACGCCGCGCTGGAAGCAGCCGAGGAGGCCGTCGAGATCGGGCTGGCACTCCGCGACCACGCCCCCGAAGGCTTCTGGCTGCTCTACCTGGGCGACGCCCAACTCGCCCTCGGCCAGGCCGAC